>NZ_CP094473.1:2159334-2467810 GCF_023347535.1 Faecalibacterium sp. HTF-F | reverse complement strand
CCGCCGCAGGCGGCTGAGAGGATCGTTTCCCTTATAAAAACAAAAATCGGGGCACGCAGGTGGTCAAGCTGCATGTCCCGTTTTTGTTTTTCTTTTGCACTCTGTGCGGTACCAATCACACCGAATGCCGCGCATCGAGCCGTGGGAGCAAACTAAAACCACAGCTCACTTGAAAAAAGAGAATGGAATGGAGGAATTGGCGTTTGCGCAGCAATGAAAGCCCCAGTGGGGCTTTTAAGCCACAAAGCGGTCTTGCGTAAGCAAGATGGAGTGGCCTCGCCACGACAAACTTGGGAATCACCTGACACAGCTCCGCAGCTCTGCCATGGCGGATCCGGTTTTCGCAGAAGCCCTTGCAGAGGCTTCCGCTTTTCTGGTGCAACGTAGTCCGACATATCGATTAGATTTGCCTAACCTCGTTGCGAGAACAGAATACCATAGCCGGTTAGTCTTGTCAACCCTTATTTTGCGATTTTTTTCGCAAAAGGGGTGCGCCGCCGGGATTTCGGCGCTTTTTCTACATTCTGCCCAAAGAAAGCCCCTTGCTTTGGCAGAAAACCCACTTGTTTTCTATTGCATTTTAAAGTGGTTCTTGCTATTATAATAACGCAAGATTTTGTGGGCAGGTTTTCATTTTTGTCTACACCTTGTAGTCGGGGCTGCCGCAGTCGGCAGTTCAAGACCGTTTTGCCCCCAGAAAGCCGCCATACAGAGCGGTTTTTCAAAGGCTCATTAGTTAGAAAACGCTAACTGCGTAATGGAGCAAGGAGGTTCCAATGATCAATTTTGAACAGTGGGAAGGCTTTGAGGGCCGCATCTGGAAAGAAGAAGTCAATGTGCGCGACTTCATCCAGAAGAACTACACCCCGTATGACGGCGACGAAAGCTTTCTGGCCGGTCCCACCGAGGCGACCGACAAGCTGTGGGGTGCCCTGCAGAAGCTGCAGAAGGCCGAGCGCGCCAAGGGCGGCGTGCTGGATATGGAGACTGAGGTGGTCAGCAGCCTGACCGCTTACGGCCCCGGCTATATCGATGAAAGCCTGAAGGATCTGGAGCAGATCGTGGGTCTGCAGACCGACAAGCCCCTCAAGCGCGCCTTCATGCCCTACGGCGGCATCAAGATGGCAGAGCAGGCCTGCACCACCTACGGCTACCAGCCCAGCGAAGAGCTGCACAAGATCTTTACCGACTACACCCGCACCCACAATCAGGCAGTGTTCGATGCCTACACTCCTGAAATGAAGGCAGCCCGCCACACCCATATCATCACCGGCCTGCCGGACACCTACGGCCGCGGCCGCATCGTGGGTGATTACCGCCGCGTGGCCCTGTACGGCATCGATGCACTGATCAAGTTCAAGCAGGAGGACTTCGCCAACTGCGGCGACGGCACCATGACCGATGACGTCATCCGCCTGCGCGAGGAGATCGCACGCCAGATCAGCGCCCTGAAGGGCATGAAGAAGATGGCCGAGGCCTACGGCTATGATATCTCTCAGCCTGCAAAGAACGCCAAGGAGGCCTGCCAGTGGCTGTACTTCGGCTATCTGGCCGCCATCAAGACCCAGAACGGCGCCGCCATGAGCGTGGGCCGCATCTCCACCTTCCTGGATATTTACATCCAGCGTGATCTGGACAACGGCACCCTGACCGAGACCCAGGCACAGGAGCTGATCGACCACATGGTCATGAAGTTCCGCATGGTCAAGTTTGCCCGTATCCCCAGCTACAACCAGCTGTTCTCCGGCGACCCCGTGTGGGCAACGCTGGAAGTGGGCGGCATCGGCATGGATGGCCGCAGCATGGTCACCAAGAACTGCTACCGCTTCCTGCACACGCTGGAAAACATGGGCCCCGCACCGGAGCCGAACCTGACCGTTCTGTACTCCTCCGCTCTGCCGGAGAGCTTCAAGAAATATGCCGCCAAGGTGTCCATCGATACCAGCTCTGTCCAGTACGAGAACGACGACGTGATGAAGCCCGTCTGGGGCGACGATTACTCCATCTGCTGCTGCGTGTCTGCCACCCAGACCGGCAAGGAGATGCAGTTCTTCGGTGCCCGCGCCAACCTTGCCAAGTGCCTGCTGTACGCCATCAATGGCGGTGTGGACGAGAAGAGCCACGAGCAGTGCGGCCCCAACTATGCCCCCATCACCAGCGAATACCTGAACTACGACGAGGTGCTGCCCAAGTATGTCCAGATGCTGGACTGGCTGGCTGGTCTGTACGTCAATGTGCTGAACCTGATCCAGTATATGCACGATAAATACTACTATGAGGAAGCCGAGATGGCCCTCATCGACACCGATGTGCGCCGCACCTTTGCCACCGGCATTGCAGGCTTCTCCCACGTTATCGACTCCCTGAGCGCCATCAAGTACGCCAAGGTCAAGGTGGTGCGTGACGAGAGCGGCCTTGCCACCGGCTTTGAAGTGGACGGCGACTTCCCCAAGTACGGCAACGACGACGACCGCGCCGACGAGATCGGCGTGTGGCTGCTGCGCACCTTCCTGGAGATGATCAAGAAGCGCCACACCTACCGCAACTCCGAGGCGACCACCTCCATCCTGACCATCACCTCCAACGTGGTGTACGGCAAGTACACCGGCGCTCTGCCCGATGGCCGTGCCGCCTTCACCCCGTTTGCTCCCGGTGCAAACCCCAGCTACGGCGCAGAGCAGAACGGCCTGCTGGCTTCTCTGAACTCGGTGGCAAAGCTGCCTTACCACTGGGCACTGGACGGTATCTCCAACACCCAGACCATCAACCCGGACGCTCTGGGCCACAGCGAAGGCGAGCGGGTGGAGAATCTGGTACAGGTCATGGACGGCTACTTCGATCAGGGTGCACACCACCTGAACGTGAACGTCTTTGGCAAGGAGAAGCTGCTGGACGCCATGGAGCACCCCGAGAAGGAGGAGTACGCCAACTTCACCATCCGTGTCTCCGGCTACGCCGTCAAGTTCATCGACCTGACCCGCGAGCAGCAGATGGATGTTATCTCCCGCACCTGCCATGCAGCCCTGTAACCCCATCGGCTATGTCCACTCGCTGGAATCCTTCGGCTCTGTGGACGGCCCCGGCGTGCGCTTTGTGGTGTTTTTGCAGGGGTGTGCCCTGCGGTGCAAATACTGCCACAACCCGGAAACGTGGGCTGCGGAGGGCGGCGAGGAATGGACAGTGGAAAAGCTGTTCCAGCGGGTCTACCGCTACCGCAACTACTGGGGCAAAAAGGGCGGCATCACGGTCAGCGGCGGTGAACCGCTGCGCCAGATGGAGTTCCTGACGGCATTCTTCGAGCTGGCCCGCTCCAAAGGCGTGCACACGGCTCTGGATACTGCCGGTCAGCCCTTCCGGCCCGATGACCCGGATTATCTGGCCGGTTTCGACCGGCTGATGAAGTCCACCAGTCTGGTCATCCTCGACCTGAAGGAGATCGACCCGGAACGCCACCGACAGCTCACCGGCAAAGACAATGCCAACATCCTCGCGATGGCGCGCCGCATCTCGGACCTCGGCATCCCGCTGTGGATCCGGCATGTGCTGGTGCCCGGCCTGACCGACGACGAGGAGGGCCTGCGCAGGACCGCAGACTTCATCCGCAGCCTGAAAACCGTGCAGCGGGTGGAGGTGCTGCCCTACCACACACTGGGTCTGTTCAAGTGGCAGAAGCTGGGCATCCCTTATCCGCTGCCGGACGCCGTGCCGCCCACAGCGGAGCAGGTGAAGCGTGCAGAAGAACTGCTGGAAGTGAGCCGGTATCCCGGGTAAGGCAAGACGATTTTAATTGCGCTCCGCTTCGCTCTGCGCTATTTCAGCGGAAAGAAGATTTATGATTTCGGAACCCCGGAGCGTCTGCGGACGCTCCGGGGTTCCCTTTTCACGGGAAGAGTCGCAGTGGTAAGCTGCATTTGCAGCGCCGCTTCCTTCGGAAGCGCGGCGCTTCGGTGAAATCTTGCGATGCTGTTTGCCTTTACAGCTCCTCCCGTGAAAAAGTAAATCTGGAAAATCCGCAGATTTTCCAGATTTACAAATACTAAAATGATTTTCCTTAAATTATGCCCAAAGCAACGCGGCGGGCATTCTGAATCGTTTTTGTTCCACCTTGACTTCCCTGTGCGGCACCGCTATAATAAAGAGGTAAAAGGATAAATGCGTTTATCCGGGCAGAGTAGCGCCGCATACCGTCTGCGCAGAGAGAACAGGCCACTGGCTGGAAGCCTGTTTGCAGACTGCCGCGCAAAGTGCGCCCGGACAGCACGCGGCGGGAACCCCTACGGGAAGTATCGCCGTGCGGTGCGCCGCCGTTACAGGCTTTGAGCGACAAACAGAAGTGGAACCGCGATTTTGATGAAAAACCGCCTTCGGAGCTGTGCTTTGTGCACCGCTCCGGGGGCGTTTTGTTTTGCGGCTTCTGTCTGCCACAAAAAGGAGAATTGACCATGCAGATCTTCAACACCCTGACCCGCCAGAAGGAAGAATTTGTTCCGCAGGTGCCCGGTGAATACCGCATCTACGTCTGCGGCCCTACCGTTTATAACTATATCCACATCGGCAACGCACGCCCGCTGATCGTATTCGACACCCTGCGCCGCTACCTTGAGTACCGCGGCAACAAGGTGATCTATGTTTCCAACATCACCGACATCGACGATAAGCTCATCAAGAAGGGTCAGGAGGAGGGCACCTCCATGAAGGAGGTCGCTCAGCGCTTTGAGGCCGAGTACCTCAAGGATGCCGCCGGTCTGAACTGCAAAAAGCCCACCGTCCAGCCCCGGGCTACCGAGCATATCCAGCAGATCCTGGACATCGTGAAGGACCTGATCGACTCCGGCCATGCCTACGTTGCAAAGAACGGCGATGTGTATTTCCGGGTGAAGAGCGACCCCGGCTACGGCAAGCTGAGCCACCTGAAGCTGGACGATCTGGAAAGCGGCAACCGCGAACTGCGCAGCCGCATGGACGACGACCTGAAGGAGGACCCCGCCGACTTTGCTGTGTGGAAGGCCGCAAAGCCCGGTGAGCCTGCATGGGAAAGCCCCTACGGCATGGGCCGCCCGGGCTGGCACATCGAGTGCAGTGCCATGAGCCGCACCCATCTGGGCAAGACCATCGACCTGCACTGCGGCGGTCAGGATCTGATCTTCCCTCACCACGAGAACGAGATCGCCCAGAGCGAGTGCGCCAACGGCTGCGAGTTCGCCCGCTACTGGATGCACAACGGCTTCATCAACGTGGACAATCAGAAGATGTCCAAGAGCCTGCACAACTTCTTCACCGTGCGGGACGTGGCGGGCGTCTACGGCTACGAACCCATCCGCTATTTCATGCTGACCGCAGGCTACCGGATGCCCCTGAACTACACCGTGGACCTCATTGAAAGCTGCAAGAACAGCCTGGAGCGCCTGTACACCTGCCGCGAGAATCTGGATTTTGCCCTGACCAAAGACACCTTTGGCACCGACGAGACCCTGAAGGAAAAGGCTGCCGAGGCCCGCACCAAGTTCTGCACCGCCATGGACGATGACCTGAACACCCCGGATGCACTGGCTGCCGTGTTCGATCTGGTCAAGGAGATCAATACGCTGTCGGCTGTTTCCTCCAAGGACGCCCTGCAGACCGCTGCCGCCGCCTTTGACGAGATCACCGGCGTGTTGGGCCTGCTGTACAACCGCAAGAAGGACGAGGTGCCCGCCGAGGTGACGGAGCTGGTTGAGAAGCGTGCCGCCGCCAAGAAGGCCAAGGACTGGGCCACCGCCGACGCCATCCGCGCACAGCTGACCGAGCTGGGCTGGGCGGTCAAGGACACCGCACAGGGCCCGCAGCTGAGCAAACTGTAACACGTTCTAAAATGCCCTCCGTTTCACTCTGGGCATCTTTAGCGGAATTAGTATTTTAAATTTACAGCCCGGAAAGATCTGCGGATCTTTCCGGGCTGTTTTTTCGCGAGAAAAGCAGCGTATAAAGCCGTACTGTTTTTTCCGCTTTTCTCTTTACATTCCAAACGCAATTTGCCATAATAAAACCAGAAATAACATGAGCGGAGGCAGGCACAATGAAGGTCATGGTTTTTGATGTGGGCGGCACTGAGATCAAGTATTCGGTGATGGACGAAGGATTGAACCGCACCGATGCCGGGTCTGTGCCTACGCCACAGGATACGCAGGAGCATTTTCTCGACACATTATATGCTCTGTATGCACCGCACCGGGATGAAGTAAGCAGCATCGCCATGGCCCTGCCCGGCTTTGTGGACACTCACACCGGCTTTGTCTCCAACGGCGGGGCACTTCTGTATAACACCGGTACGCAGGTGGGGCAGCTGGTGCGCGAAAGATGCGGCTGTCCGGTCACGCTGGAAAATGACGGCAAGGCCGCTGCCCTTGCAGAGCTGCAGGCCGGTGCGCTGCAGGGCTGCTGCAACGCGGCGGTGTTTATCATCGGCACCGGTGTGGGCGGCGGCATCATCGCCAACGGCCAGCTGGTGCGGGGCATCCACTTTACCGCCGGGGAATACAGCTTTGTGAACACCAACGCCGACGAGTGGGAGAACACCGGAAAAACCATGGCCTGTCAGTGCAGCACCACCAATCTGCTGCAGTGGTACCGCGCCCGCAGGGGCCTGCCCGCTGATGCGCCCATGAATGGCAGACAGTTTTTTGATGCCGCCAACGCCGGAGAACCGGAAGCGCTGGAAGTGCTGGAACGGTTCTGCAAAGCGGTGGCGGTGCAGATCTACAACCTGACCGTCCTGCTGGATGTGGAAAAGGTGGCCATTGGCGGCGGCATCAGCAAACAGCCGCTGCTGCTGGACAGCCTGCGCCGGGTATATGCCGGGCTGTTCGCTTCCCGGGGAGATTCGCCCTACATGATCGGTCTGCCGCGCACCGAGATCGTGCCCTGCCATTTCAGCAGTGAAGCCAATCAGGTGGGCGCGCTGTATGCCTGTCTGCACACGGTGGGCAGGACGGACTGAATCCGCTTCTGCCCTGCTCCTTCTGCGAAAAAAGAGGAAGATCCCGCCGGATCTTCCTCTTTTTTTCATGCTGCACCAAAACAGCGGACACTCAGGTGGTCAGTTCGTTCACCAGCCGCGTCAGAGTGGCAACGTAAGCTTCGTTGGAGTAATATTTCTCGTACATTTTCCGGCAGTCGGCCTTCATGGCAGCCAGCTGATCGGGGTGCAGGATGGCATGTTCCAGCACCTTTGCCAGCTGGTCGGGGTCGTCGTCCCGGTACACAAAGCCGTCCACGCCCTCGGTGATCAGCCCGGCAGTGCCGGTGTGCTCCGACACGATGGAGGGCTTGCCGAAGATCAGGCCCTCGGTGACGAAGGTGGGCATGGGGTCGTCGCGGGAGGAGCACACCACACAGGTGCACTGATCCATCAGGGACTTGATCTCCGGGCGTTCCAGCCGCTTGCGGTAGAACACGGTGTCCGGGTAATCCTCCACCAGTGCATCCACGGCACTCTTCAGGCTCTTGTCTGCGGCCTTGCCCACGAACAGGAAAGCGGCTTTCTGGCGCACTTCGGGCTTGAGCAGACGGATGGCATTGCAGAAGATATCCTGACCCTTGCGGGGCTCAAAGGAGCCCACGGTCACGAACAGAGGGCGTCCGCCCGCGTAGCTGATATCATAGACCGGGAAGCTCTCCTGCGCGTAGTCCGGCAGGCCGTAGATCAGCTGTTCGATGTTAAAATCCGGCCGCACCGAATGCATGGCGGCAGTGGCGTGGGAGCCTACGGCGCACACATGCACATTGGAGTCCAGCGTTTTGGGGATCCTGTGCGCAATGAACGGATAGCCTGCAAAGGCATCGTGCAGCCACCACAGCACCGGCACAAAGGAGCCGTTCAGGGTGCTCACGGCGGCGGCCTCCACCACAGTATTGGCCAGCACAAAATCCGCACTGGTGGCAAGCCCCCACAGGGAGGAGCTCATCACGCAGTCGCTGCGGGTGACAACGGCAGCGCCGGCATCTAGGAACAGCGGCAGAGAGCCATCGTCCGCAGGGCCCAGAACCACGACCTCGAAGCCCATGCTGCGCAGCACCGGCACGGCGCTCACCAGCACGATGGGGGCACCGGTCATGGTGAGCTCATGGCTCAGGATCAGAGCACGCTTTCCGGAGGCAGAGAACACATCATCGGCACACAGCTCCCGCCGGAAATGCAACAGGGACTCCGGGATGCGGCGGCAGTTTTCTGCCATGGCGGTGGCAAGGCGCAGCAGCTCGGTCACGCTGTCCCTGCCGCGGGCAGCGGCGCGGATGCGGTCCAGAAGCTTCCGCGATACCATGGCACAGCGGCTGCAGGGGATGTGCTGGGTGCTCAGGTACAGGGCGGTGGAACCGTCAAAGCCAAAGGCGGCATCACACACCACAAGGTCTGCACCGGTGCGCAGGGCACCGGCAAAATAGGTCAGGGCAGTGGAGGTGCACTCCAGATCTTCGCTGACCAGCAGCACGCCCTCCACCGAGTCGGTCAGGGCGGGGGCCAGCTCCGTCACCAGCCGGAACTTGCGGTGCAGCTGGTTTTCCAGTGCGTGCTCCAGCGCCTGATGGCGGCCGGGCGCATACACCAGCAGATAGGTGCTCTGGGTATCGGTATACACCTGCTTCGTCAGCTGTTTACGCTGCAGGGTGCTGTAACTTGTGTACATAATGACACTCCTCTGCAAATCGTATCAATGACGGAACAGCCGGTGCAGTGCACGCAGCGGGGCGGTAAGCCGCCAGCTGCTGCTTTCGTACAGGTTTTCCAGCGAGTTTTCGTAGGCGGCGCGGCTGTTCTGCAGCTCGGTCATCTGGTTGTTCAGCCGGGTATTCTCGGCAAGGGCGGCCTGCAGCTGCCCGCGGAGATCGTTCTGCTCCGCTTCGGCCCGCAGCTTGATGGCGCTCAGGGCCTGCAGCAGGGCCTTGCCGGGCTGTTCGTGCTGGAAGCGGCCCAGCGGATAGTAATGATAGGTCACGGCAAACTTCATCCCGGCCGCAAAGGGCACGGTGCTCTGCACGGTCAGGTTGGGGTCCACATCCAGAAACAGCAGGCAGTCTTCCTGCAGCTGGATGCCGTTCATGGCGCGGCATTCCAGCCGCTCGTCCGAGATACTCAGGTCAGTCACGCAGCAGGCCAGCTCACCGGGGTCCAGCCGCAGTGCACGGGCATCCGTGGGCAGGGTGAACACCGCAGAGACCTCGTGGGTCAGCTCGTCGTAGGCGTCCTCGGCAACGGTCAGGCATTCCCGCGGGGAATAGCCGGAGCCGGAATCGTAGAACAGCTGCGGCAGGGTGAGGGCGGCAGGCTCGTTGTCGCTGCCGTGCCTTGCCAGCGCGGCCTGATAGTTCAGCACCTGCTGTTCCAGCTCCAGACACCGCTGTGCCAGCCGGGATACGCCTTCGTCAGAGAGCTTGAGCTGCTGCTCAAGGTCGGCAGCGCGGCTGCGGGCCGCAGCAAGGGTCTCGGGGGCATCGTTGTTCATAACGGGATTCTCCTCTTACATTTATGATAGGCTGCACCGCAGCAGCCGGAAAAACATCTTAATGCCGGGCGGTATAGTGCACGGCAGGGCTCTTGCGCCGTGCAGGGAAAAAACGGATGATGAGTGCACGGCGTGCACGCAGCAGCTCACACACCAGCCAGATGGAGCCCAGAGCGATGGCGTATTGCAGCCACATGCCCAGCACCGGCCGGTCCGAAAATCTGGCTACCATCAGATACCAGGGGATGGCGATGATCTCCACGGTATGTATACAGAAAATGTGGAGCGAGCGTCGGCCCACCGCCTCCAGAAAGCGCACGATGAGGCCGTGGAAATGGCTGAGCCGCATGAACAGCCGGATGAATAAAAGACCGGCAGCACCGTCCAGAAAGATGCTCAGGGGGCCCAGCGACCACTCGGCCAGCGAGATGCAGTCGGTGGTGCGGGTGGCAAGAGCGCCTACGGCAATGAGCGCTGAGGCCCCCAGCAGCCCGGCAAAGACTTTGGGCGGCAGGGGCTCGTCCAGCAGATGCTTCTTTTTGGCAAGGAAGCCGATATAGAGATAGGGGACGATCACCGCGCCCTGGATCAGGCAGAAGGGCGGCTCCCACACAAGGCTGACGCCCCAGCCCAGCAGCGCACACCCGGCCACAGCCCAGAGAACGTACTGCTCCGGGAAGATGTTCAGGATCACATCCAGCAGGATCCAGCCCACCATGAGGGCCAGCAGATACCACATGGGCCCGCAGGAGAAAAATTCCTGCCCGAAATACTCTGCCGTGTGGGGCAGGCCCAGCAGAAAACCGCCGGTGACCTTGACCGACTCGCCAATGGTGCCGGGCAGGTACTGGAACGTTTTATAGTGGATGATAAAGTGCAGCACGCAGGTGAACAGCGCAGTATAGAGGTAGGGCTTGAGCAGACTTTTCAGCTGCTGGTGGATGCATTTGCCGATGGAGCGCTTGCGGAAGCCGTAGCCGCTGGCGATAAAGAAAGCGGCCATCAGCGCTTCGCGGTAGATGAAGGGGAAAAACGCGGTCAGGGACAGGCCGCTGACCGCCTGCATGGGATAAAGCTCGGCGGTATGCGCAAAAACGATGATCAGCATACCGGCACCCTTGAGCATGTCGAACATGCCGATGGAGCTGGCGGTGCGGGGTTTGGTTCCTTCCATGGAGGTTCCTTCCTTGCGCGGGACATTCCCTCAGAGCCGGACGCCGCACAATGCGTAGATTTTGAATGAAAAAGATAAAATTTTGTATGGATATGAACCCAGTATAATGCTTTTTGCACAGACTGTCAATTTTGAATTGCGGTCCGGTGGGCGGGGACACATTGCCGCCTGCAATAAAAGCATAGCACAGGCCGGGCGGCTTCGCAACGAAAGGCAGAATTTACATCTGGAAACGGCACGATGTGCAATGCTTTGTTGTCAATATTGGAAATTAAATGTTGCAAAACTCTTGCATTGACACGGGCTTTATTGTATACTGGGCACAGTTGGAAATGTCTGGCAGGATCTGTGTGGGCTTACACCGGTGCACCGGATCGGATGATAAAAATGGAGGAAAAAATGATTACATCGCTGTATCAGTCCCTTTGCAATATGGAAACCAACATTGCAGACCGTGTGGCTCTGCGCTGGTATGATGAAGAAAAGCAGGGCGTTGCCGAGGTGCACTACGCACAGTATGCCCAGGATCTGCGCCGGTTCGTGGCGTTCCTGCGTGCAGAGTATGGCGACGTGCGCGGCAAGCGTGTGGCGATCCTGGCCCGCAACAGCTACCAGTATGTCATCTGCATGTACGGCACCGTGATCGCAGGCGGCGTGGCTGTACCGCTGAACCTTGGCAAGGACTGGGATGCCATCTCCTACGAGCTGGGCCTCACCGAGCCGGTGTGTATCCTGCAGGATGGCGAGTTCGCGGAGCGGGAGCCTGCCCTCGCTGAGACCTACGGCAGCATCCTGAAGCCTATGGACGCTTTTTCTGCCTATGAGCCTGCCGAGGACGTGACCGAGGTGGAGGACCTCTCTGCTCTGGCCTTTATCATGTTCACCTCCGGCACCACCGGCCGCAGCAAGGGCGTTATGCTGAGCCAGAAGAACCTGTTCAGCGCCATGCCGGCTTTCCTGAACCCCTTTGACGATGTGAAGAAGTACACGGGCTGGAACACCGACGAGTTCTCGTCCCTGTCCGCCCTGCCCATGTTCCACATCTCCGCCATGACCAGCCTTGTTTCGTGGAGCATCACCGGCCACTCCATCAACCTGTGCAACAACCTGAAGTATTTCTACCGTGATCTGGGTGCCATGCACAGCGAGGTGATGGCGGTGGTGCCGGTGCTGCTGAAGAGCATCTACAGCGATGTGATGAGGGGCCGCCGCGACCGCCTGAACGGCCTGTGCATGCTGACCTGCGGTGCTGCCATGTTCGACCCCAAGATGCTGAGTGATATGATGGAGAAGGGCTTCTTTGTGGCTCAGATGTACGGCCTGACCGAGACCTGCGGCGACGGTGCATGGAACTCCTCGCAGGAGGCAAAGTACCTGACCAGCGTGGGCCATGTGGACCTCAGCTGTGAATACAAGCTGGACGACGGCGAGCTGTGCATGCGGGGCGGCCCCATCATGCTGGGCTACTACAAGGACCCGGAAGGCACTGCGGAAGTCATCGATGCAGAGGGCTGGTTCCATACCGGCGACATTGCCCGAGTGGAAGAGGACGGCTACATGTACCTGACCGGCCGCAAGAAGAACGTGATCATTCTGGACAGCGGCGAGAACGTGAGCCCCGAGGAGCTGGAAAAGCTGCTGGTACCCTGTGCGGACATTCGGGAGTGCATCGTGAAGGAAAAGGACAAGAAGATCTGTGCCCTCATCTACTGTGACCCTGCAAAGCAGGATGCGGTGAAAGAGTTCGTCACCGGGGTCAACCGCGGCCTGCCGCTGTACAAGCGCATGGTGCCGGAGCTCAGCGCACAGCCGCTGCCCCGCAACGCCATGGGAAAACTGCTGCGCCAGTGATACGGATGCGGTAGAATGCCCGGATGCATAAATGGGCTGGCAGACCGGAAGACTGATGACAGGAGTTCCGACAAAAAACAAGGCTTTGTTGCCGGAACCCTTGCGCACAGGAGAGAATCAGGGTATTATTATGGAAAGGCACAGGAGATTGTGCCTATCATCCGTCACGGAAAGGAAGAAAATTTCTATGGAACGAGCAGAGATCATTTCCCAGATCCTGGCCATCCTGGAGGATGTTGCCGAGGTCTCTCCCGAAGATGTGAACGAGAACAGCGTCCTGATGGACGATCTGGATCTGTCCTCAATGGAGATCCTGACCATTGTGGCAGACCTGGAGGAGACCTTCGGCCTGCGCATCCCCGAAAAGGAGCTGCGCAACTTTGTGACCATAGGGGATCTGGTGGATTATCTGGCGGCAAACGCGGGGTAACAGTTCATGAATGAGTCGCAGCGCTCGACGGAGTACATCTTTCAGGGAACGATGTATTTCTTCCGTCGGGAGAAGATCCTGTGCCGGTACCAGTTTGCGCTGCAGGACGCGGTGGAACCCGCTCTTTTGCAGAGTGCACTGGATACGGCGCTTTCGGCCGCACCGTACTATCAGGTACAGCTGGTGCAGGAAAAGCGGAGCTTTTTTCTGGAGCCGAACCCGAACCCCTGCCTTGTGTATCAGGGCAGTGCACAGCGCGATATCCCGGAGGAAACGAACGGCTATCTTTTCAGCGTGAGCTGTGAGGGGGACACCGTCTATTTTGACTGGTATCACTTCCTCATGGACGGCCACGGGGTGTCGCCCTTCCTCACCCGCATTTTGGAACAGTACTGCAACCTGCGCTATGGCACGGCGTTTGCAAACACGCCCATCCTGTGCAGCCCGGCCTATGACATCGAGGCCATGATGGAAAAATACCCATCCCCCACAGCCACCGAGAACACGATGCAGAGGAATGTGGTGCAGACCTACGAGGGCAGGATGCGCCGCACCCGGGTGCGGCTGACCAAGCAGAGCCTTGTGGACCGGGCAGTGGAGAACGGCGTCAAGCCCTTCACAGCGCTGGCAGGTCTGCTGAGCCTTGCGCTGCGCAGCTATCTGGGCAAGGACGAGATCCAGTATTCCTACTCGGCAGATACCCGCAGGGAAGCGGGCGTGCCGGATGCCCTTTACAACTGCGTGTGCTCCTTTCAGAGCGGCGTGAAGCTGAACGATGATACCCGCCTTGCGGACATCGTGCCGGAGATGGATGCCGAGGTGCTCCGCACCCTGCAGCCGGAGTCAAAGCTGCGTCAGATGACCCAGCAGATGAGCTGGGTGTACAAGGTAGACCAGCAGAAAGCGCCCCTGCGCATCAAGCAGAGGGTGTTCCAGATGGGCGAGTACATCAGCGGTGTCTCGGCGGATTTCTGGCTCAGCTATCTGGGCAATCCGCTGCTGCCGGCCACGCCGGAGCTTCAGAAGTACACCAAAGACTTCAACGTCTGGGTTCCGCCGGATGGCGGCTCCATGGGCGTGGAAGCCTCCAGCCTGAACGGCATCATCACCCTGTGCATCGAGAACAAGGCCGAAATGCCCGGCCTTGCCGGGATGATCCGCACCGCCTTTGAAAAAGAGGACATCACGGTGCTGGAAGCCGTGAATCTGGATACATAAGTGCAGAACATAAAAAGCACTCTTTCCGGGCAGGAAAGGGTGCTTTTTTGCGTCTTATTCGGTCCGTGCAGGCCGTGTGGTCACCTCGCCGCAGCGCAGAGCCTCCTGTCGGCCGTTCTCCCGCTGGATGACCAGCCGCCCTTCCTCGTCGATGGCAAGGGCCTTTGCGGCGTAGGTCTCGGTCTCGGCACACACCGTCACCCAGTGGCCGGGCACAAAGCACCGGGCGCGGTACTCATCCAGACAGTCAAAGCCGGGACAGAGGGCCAGCAGCTCCCGGGCAATGGCCCCGGCCAGTGCGGCCCGGCTCACCGGGGCAGGCCCGCCGGGGTACAGGCTCCCGGCCCTGCGGGCCAGCTCCTCCGGCCAGTCGGCGGCGGTAGAGGTAAGGTTCAGCCCGATGCCCACCACCAGCCATTCCAGCTGTCCGCTCTCGAGGTCGGTCCCCGCTTCGGTCAGGATGCCGCAGACCTTTCTGCCCTGATAGTACAGGTCGTTGACCCACTTGATGGCAAGCTCCAGCCCGCAGAGCTTTTTCACGGCACGGCAGACCGCCACCGCTGCGCTGATGGTAGCGGTCTGGGCATTGGCGGCGGGCATTTCCGGGCGCAGCAGCACCGAGCAGTAAACGCCCTTGCCTGCCGGGCTTTCAAATCTCCGGCCCAGCCTGCCGCGTCCGGCGCTCTGGTGGGCGGTGAGTACCAGTGTGCCATGGGGTGCACCATCCAGCGCCAGCAGCTTTGCCGTGCGGTTGGAGCTTTCCAGCGTGTCATATAAATAGATGGGTGCAGGGTAGTCCCCGATGGCTTCGGCGCAGAACGGGTCACCGCCCGCCAGCCGGTAGCCCCGGCGGGGCGCAGCTTCCAGCGCGTACCCTTGGGCTGTGAGGGCCGCAGCGGCCTTGTGCACGGCAGCGCGGCTCACGCCGAGGGTCTCGGCCAGCTGCTGGCCGGAAACGTAGCTGCCCCCGGCAGAGGAAAGTGCCTGCAAAAGTGCCTGACGGGTACTGACAGCCATGGCCGAATGCCTCCTTTTGTGCTATACTACTTCTATTGTATCATAAAAATAAAATTTTTTGCAGGATTTTGAACGGCTGTTTCGTATGAATGTGCAGAAGGGCAGTGCAGAGGCTGCACTTCGTCGGACCGGGACGAAACCAAAAGGAGGTGGGTGGATCGTTGACGACCTTGGAATTCAGCGCGATGGTGCAAAAATACCAGTCGCTCGTGTATACGGTCTGCCACCAGCTGGTGCCGGATGCCGGCGATGCGCAGGACCTGACGCAGGAGACCTTTCTGGCGGCATGGCGGGCCATTGACCGCTGCCCGCCCGGGTTTGAAAAACAGTGGCTGGCGCGCATTGCTTCCAACAAGGCAAAAGACTATCTGCGCAGCGCATGGGTGCGCCGGGTGAACACCCCCGGCGATGAGGTGCTGGCACTGGAGGGCGCGCCGCCCGGCACCGAGCCGGAAAAGCAGGTGCTGGATGCTCTGGGCGAAGAAGAGCTCACCGCCATGATCCTGGACCTGCGGGAGCCCTACAGAACGCCCTGCCGTCTGGTGCTGCTGGAACAGCACACCATGGCCGAGGCGGCACAGCTGTGCAGCCGCCCGCCCAAGACGGTGGAGGCGCAGATCTACCGGGCCAAAAAGATGCTGGCACAGCAGATATTACAGCGTGAGCGCTGCGGAGAGGAGTGTGTACATGGAACTGTTTGACAAAAACGGCTGCCTGACCGACGAAGGCCTGCAGGCCCTGCAGGCAGGCGGGCTGGATGAGCTGGGGCGGCTGGAAACAGCCGAGCACCTTGCCTACTGCGATAAATGCATGGACCGTTACACGGCCCTGCTGACGGCAGATGCGCTTGAAACGCCGCCGCACTCCGCGCACAAGGCTGTGATGGCCGCCGTCTGGGTGCGGCTGATGCAGAACACATGGGGCCGCGCTGCAGTGGCCGGTGTGGCGGCAGTGCTGGCGTTCACCATGTGGCGCTCCGGTACCGTGGAGCAGCTGCTGGACTTCCGGCAGGAGCTGCGCAGCTGGACACAGGAAGCCAGCCAGAGCCAGACCGAAGAACCTGCGCAGCTGGGCCGACCGGTGGAGGATGGCCGTCGGCCTGCCGAGCCGAAAACACTGGGACGACCGGTGGAGGACGAAGAGCCGAAGCCGCAGGCGTCTTTTTCAAAGGCGGTCAATGATCTGCTGTTCGGGGCCCACAGCCCGGCGGCAGAGGACAACAGAGATCTGCCGCTTACCGATCAAACGAAATGAGGGAATCGATCATGATGAAAAACGGGATTTTGACCTTTATCTTTGCCTTCTGCCCGGGCGCAGGCCAGATGTATCAGGGCTATATGAAGCGCGGCCTTTCGCTGATCACGATGTTCTGCCTGTCCGTTGTAATTGGCGTATCTACGCTGGAAGTGCTGACCATCGGCTGTGTCATCGTGTGGATGTACAGCTTTTTTGACACCTTCAATCTCCGGGCGCAGATCGGCGCAGGCACCGCCCCGGAGGACGATTATCTGGTGCATATCAACTGGAAGGACCAGCGGATGCAGGAGTTCATGATGGACAGCCACAAGCTGCTGGGCTGGGGCCTGATCGTGCTGGGCGCACTGGTGGCCTACCAGAACATCCTTATGAACACGCTGGGGGATATCGTGTGGCGCTGGGGCCAGAGCAGCCCCTTCTTCCGCGCACTTTATCTGATGATGGATCAGCTGCCGGAGATCGTTGTGTGCGTGGCCCTGATCATCTGCGGTGCGTGGCTGGTGCGCGGCCCCAAGGGCAGAAAGCCGAAGCAGAAGGCCGCGGACGCCGATTTTACCGAGTATGCCGCACAGGAAACACCGGCCGGGCCGGAGAAAAAGGGCTTTGCAATGCCCAAGCTCTCGGCCCTGCTGGGCAAGCCTGTGACCCCGGAGGACGAGACGGAGGACGAGGATGGACGAGAAGAATGAGACCGGCTCTGCTGCCCCGGAAATGCCCGGGAAACAGCCGCCGCTGCGCCGGGTGGGCAGCTTTACGCTGGGTGCATGCCTGATCGCAGCGGGCATCTTCTTTCTGCTCACCTATTTTGTGCCGGGCTTTCCCACACAGCCGGTGCTCCGGATCGTCCCGGCAGCAGGCCTTGTGATGCTGGGCGGCGAGGTGCTCTTTTTTGCCGCCCGGCCGGGCCGCTGGAAATACGATTTCTGGTCGGTGCTGATCTGCCTTGTACTCATGGGCGGGTGCTTTGGCCTTTCGCTGCTGCCGGTGGTGTGGGAGGAGATCAGCCCCCAGCGCCGTCAGACCGAGCTCAGGCTGGGGCAGGAATATACAGCGGAAGCCTATGACCGGATCAAAACGGCCGCGCCGGAGGTCCGAGTGAAGGACATCCGCGGAAACGCCTATCTGTACAGCAGCAAGACGGAAACGCTCCGGGATCTGGACGCAGGAGGCAGTCATCTGAGCCTGACCGTGGTGCTGTTCGGCGATTATGACAGCGTGCAGGCATTTGCACAGGACTGCCGCAGAGTGACCGATGCCGTGCAGCAGTGCAGTGCACTGCCGGACGAGCTGCGGATCGCATGGGCGCCGGACAACGACCCGGGCCAGAGCCTTACCGCTGGTACGCTGCAGCGGGTGGAGCAGTACACGCTGGAGTTGGTGGGCATTGCGCAGCTGGACTGGACAGCTGACCAGATGGCAAAGCAGACCGAGGTGCAGTACCTGCTGGACGAAGAAAACGAAGAAACGGCAGAGCCCGAAGCTTTTTCCGAGGAAAGCGCGGAGCTGAGTGAGTAAAACAAAAAATGCTTCCGTGCGCCGCACGGAAGCGTTTTTTTGTTGAAATCAGCCGAAAACTATGTTATGCTATCTCTGCTGCTGAAAGGCGGCGGGGCACTGCAAACAACGGCAGGCGGTTCGGTCCTCACTTCCGAAAGGAGGTGAGTACATGCCAATTACTTTGACATTCCACTTGTTTGGATTGACATTCACCATTCGCGTGAAAAAGTAAGAACCGCCACCCGGCACGGTGACGGTTCTCAAAAACTGTAAACCTTGAACTGGGGCCAACCGCTTGTCGCAGTGCCCTTTCTATAGACATTATAGCGAATCCCGGCAGAGCTGTCAAGCATCTGCCGGGATTCGTTTTATCGTAAAATTTACAGCTTTTTGCCGGTGAGCAGCTCGTAGGCCTCCAGATACTTGGCAATGGTCTTGTCAATCACGTCCTGCGGCAGGTCGTAGTTGCTGTCGGGGTTGGCCTTGAGCCAGTCGCGAACGAACTGCTTATCGAAGGAAGGCTGGCTGTGGCCCGGCTCGTAGCCCTCCAGCGGCCAGAAGCGGGAGGAATCCGGGGTGAGCATCTCGTCGCCCAGCACTACGTTGCCGTTCTCATCCAGACCAAACTCAAACTTGGTGTCGGCAATGATGATGCCGCGGGAGAGCGCATACTCAGCACACTTCTTGTACAGGGCAATGGTGTAGTCGCGCAGCTTGGTGGCATACTCCTCGCCGTGGCCGGGGAACTGCTTTTCCAGCACCTCGATGCTCTTTTCGTAGGAGATGTTCTCGTCGTGGTCGCCGATCTCGGCCTTGGTGGAGGGAGTGTAGATAGGCTCGGGCAGCTTGTCGGATTCCTTCAGGCCCTCGGGCAGCTGGATGCCGCACACCTTGCCGGTCTTCTGGTAGCTGGCCCAGCCGCTGCCGGTGATGTAGCCGCGCACGATGCACTCGATGGGCAGCATGGTCAGCTTACGGCACATCATGCTGTTGCCGTCGAACTGGGGCTGCTGGAAGAACTCCGGCATATCCTTCACGTCCACGCTCAGCATGTGGTTGGGCAGCAGATCGCGGGTGTAATCGAACCAGAACTTGCTCATCTGGGTCAGAACAGTGCCCTTTTTGGTGACCTTGTTTTTCAGGATGACATCAAACGCGGAAATGCGGTCGGTAGCAACCATGATGAGGCTGTCACCGTTATCATAGATCTCACGGACCTTGCCTTCTTTAATGGGCTTGAACTCAGTCATAATCAAACACTCCATTTTCCAATGCCGAAAAAGCGGCGGTGTATCTTACCTGATTATTGTACCATGTCTGCGGACAGTTTGAAAGAAACAGAATGAAAGGAAAATGGGGCCGTTTTTGCATTTTTCTCGTGAAAAATGTACGAAAAATAAAAGTGAAATTCGGCGATTTGACGATAAAAGTCGTACTTTCACAACAATGAAGCGATTTTTTGTAAAATGCGGGCATAGACACAGAGCGGATTGTGCGGTATTTTATACTAGATAAAGCAGGGCTCCGGCCTGTCCGGTGCCGGAAAGATAGATAACAGGGAGGTTTTATGTATGGGCAGTTTCCCGAAAGATTTTCTGTGGGGCGGTGCCACCGCTGCCAATCAGTGCGAAGGCGCATGGCAGGCGGGCGGCAAGGGCCTTGCCACCGTGGATGTGACCCCGTTTGGCGCTGACCGCTTTCCGGTGGCGCTGGGCCGGCTGGAAATGCTGGAATGCGACGACAGGCACTATTACCCCAGCCACGAGGCCATTGACCTGTATCACCACTACAAAGAGGATATCGCCCTCTTTGCCGAGATGGGCTTCCGGTGTTTCCGGCTGTCCATCGCATGGACCCGCATCCTGCCAAACGGCGATGATGCCCAGCCGAGCGAAGAGGGCCTTGCCTTCTACGATGCCGTGTTCGATGAATGCCATAAATATGGGATCGAGCCGCTTGTTACCATCTGCCACTTTGATACGCCCATTGCCCTTATCAAAAAATACGGCGGCTGGAAGGACCGCCGCATGGTGGATGCCTATGTGCACTACTGTGGGGTGCTGTTCGACCGGTACAGGGGCAAGGTGAAATACTGGCTGACCTTCAACGAGATCAACATGCTGCTGCATCTGCCCTTCACCGGCGCAGGGCTGGTGTTCCATCCGGGCGAAAACGTAAAGCAGGTGCAGTATCAGGCGGCACATCATGAGCTGGTGGCCAGCGCAAAGGCCGTGAAGCTGGCCCACGAAAAGATGCCCGGTGCCATGGTGGGCTGTATGCTGGCAGCGGGCCAGTATTACCCGCGCACCTGTGCACCGGAGGATATCCGCGCCGCACAGGAAGCGGACCGCGACAACTACTTCTTTACCGATGTGCAGGCCCGTGGGGCCTACCCGGTGTGGGCCGGAAAACGGATGGAGCGGGCAGGCATCGTGCTGCAGACCGAGCCGGAGGACGAAAAGACCCTGCGGGAGGGCACGGTGGACTTTGTCTCGTTCAGCTACTATTCCAGCCGCTGCATCACCACGGACAAGGAAATCCTGTCAGAAGAAAAGGCCGACGGCAATGCGGTGCAGGAAGCTGTAAAGAACCCCTACCTCAAGGCCAGCGAGTGGGGCTGGGCCATCGACCCGGTGGGCCTGCGCGTGACGTTGAACACCATCTACGACCGGTATGAGAAGCCCATGTTCATTGTGGAGAACGGTCTGGGCGCGGTGGACACGGTGGAGCCGGATGGCTCCATCCACGACAGCTACCGGATCGATTATCTGCGGGCCCACATTGAACAGATGGAAAAGGCCATCAACGAGGATGGCCTGCCGCTGATGGGCTACACCACATGGGGGCCCATCGATCTGGTGAGCGCCTCTACCGGCGAAATGAAAAAGCGCTACGGCTTTATCTATGTGGATAAGGACAACGACGGCAGGGGCACTCTGGCCCGCAGCCGCAAGGACAGCTTTTACTGGTACAAAAAGGTCATTGCTTCAAACGGCTCTGACCTTGCATAAAATACAAAAACAAACGAGAGAGGAATCAGAAAAGAATGATGCCTGAGATCATTGCACACCGTGGTGCGTCCTACCTTGCACCGGAAAATACCCTTACAGCATTCCGCAAGGCGATGGAGATCGGCGCGGACGGCGTGGAGATGGACGTACAGCAGACCGGAGACAAAAAGCTGGTCATCCACCACGATTTTCTCATTGACTGGCACACCGATATGCGGGGCCAGATCTACGACATGACCATGGAGGAGTTGAAGGCGCTGGACTTTGGCAGCTGGAAGGATGTGAGCTACAAGGATGAGCGGATCGCCACCCTGCAGGAGGCGTTGGCACTGTGCAGGGAAATGGACGGCACTGTTGTCCAGCTGGAATTGAAGGCCACCATCGATAACGACCCGGACTTTGTGCCCCGGGTGATCGAAGAGATCCGTGCGGCGGATATCACCGATCGGCTGGTGATGATCTCGTTCAACCACGACCTGCTGCGGCAGGCAAAGCAGCTGATGCCGGAGCTGAAGGTGGGCGTGCTGGTCTACGGTGCCATGGAGACCATGGCTCTGCCCACCGCCATGTGGGAGATCCTTGGTTTGCAGAACAGTCTGGAAGAGGATGATTTTCCACAGCTGCCCATGTTCTCGGTGGAAAATGTGGACGATGAAAACTGCAGCTGGATGCTGCGCCAGATAGGCAGTCAGGTCAGTATGCTGCAGGTGGATTTTCCGAACGAGAGCCTGATAGAAGTGATCCAGCACCTGCTGGATCAGCGGGACCCGGTGAAGTATGTCCAGACGCTGGATTTCAAGCCGGACTGGGTGAGCTGCGAGTACCACACCGCCTATCAGCAGCCCGGCATGGTGCAGAAGCTGCATGATCTGGGCATCAAGACGGCATACTGGACGGTGGACGAGGAAAAGACGGTAAAAGACCTCTGGCCGCTGCAGCCGGATGCCATCGTGACCAACCGTCCCGACCGCGTGCGGGAATGGATCGCTGAACTGGAAATGACCGAATAAAAGGCAGAAGCTGCATCCGTTCGGTGCACCCTGCTTCCCCAATAGCTTCTGAAAAGCAAACAGCGGACAGCCTGCAGGCTGCCCGCTGTTTTGCTATGCAAAAGAGGTTATAAAATATACCCAAGGCTCCGCAGCACGAACAGCCAGAAGGTCAGGCTGAAGGCACTGAACAAGGTGGTGGTGACGCATACGCTGCCGGTAAGGACGCCTTCGTGCCCCATCTGTTTTGCCATGACGTAGCACGCCGGGGTGGTGATGCTGCCCAGCATCACCAGCAGTGCCACCAGCTTTTCGTCTGTAAAGCCAAGGTGCACCGCCAGCGGCAGGAACAGTGCGGGCAGGATCATCAATTTGACCACGGTGGCGATGGTGGTGGGCTTGAGATAGCCCAGCGCCTTGCGGCCCTTGAAGCCCGCACCGATGGCAAGCAGGGCCAGAGGGCTGGTCAGCCCGGCCACATTGGAGAGGGTCTTATCCAGCATGGCAGGCATGGAAATGTGCAGCATGCTCCATACAAAGCCTGCTGCAATGCCCAGCAGGATGGGGTTGGTCAGGACGCCTTTGGCGCTTTTTTTCAGCTTTGCAGACATGCTGCCGGTCTGGGCGGCGGCCGGACTTTCCAGCGTCAGGATGACCACGGCCATAATGTTGTAAAGCGGCACGCTGCCTAAGATCATCAGGCTGGACATGCTGGCGTCGCCGTAGATGCTCTGCAGAAAGGCCGAACCCAGAATGGCAGCAGAGGAGCGGTAGCACGCCTGTACGAACTCACCCACAAGGCCGGTGCCCTTTAAAAATACCTTTGCCAGCGCCCAGATCACAAGGATGCTCACCAGTGTGACCACAAAGCAGAACAGGACGTACCGGCCGTCAAAGGTGGTGCGGACGTCGTTTTTGCCAAGGTCGCGGAAGAGCTGCACCGGCAATGCAGCATAAAAAACGAATTTGTTGGCTCCTGCCACAAATGCGTCACTCAGAAAGCCGGTGCGGTGCAGCACATAGCCCAGCAGCATGATAAAGAACAGCGGCAGGGTGCTGTTCAGGCTGAACAGAAGATTTTCCAGCATGGCTCACACCCCGCCGTGGCGGCGCTGCTCTGCCGCCAGCTCCTGCTGCAGGGCAGCTTTGCGGTGGTCCAGCAGCAGATCCTTGTTGTACTGGAAGTAGCGCTCACAGCCGTTCTCGGTGAGGAAAGCGTGGGACGCAGGGTCCACGGTAAGCTCGGTGACGAACACCACCATCTCCTGACTTTCGGCAAAGGCCTGCTCCATAAAGTCAAAGGCAGCTTCCAGCGCGGCGCTGGCGGCCTGCTGGGCCTTTTCGCGTGCATCGGCCAGAGACTGGAACTGCCCGCGCAGCAGGTCGAAGGCTTCCTGTGTCCCGGCGGCGCTGGCGCGGCGCAGTTCGCCCTCCCACTGACGAAGTACGGCCAGGACCTGCAGACGGGTGGTCAGGCTGTCTTTGGAGAGCAGCCCCGCCGCGCGCTTTTGCTGGGTCTCGGCATCGTAATCCACGAGCTGCTGGTGGAACAGCTCCGCGGAGCCGTCCGGGATATCCTCCGGCAGGGTGGCAAGGGCTTTTTTGATCTCCCGCAGAAGGGCGTAGCAGCTGTCGGCCACAGCGTCCGCCTGCCGGGATGCGGTGAACCGGGTATTCAGACCGGACAGGATCAGATTGACCAGACTCAGCCGCTCGTCAAAGGGGGCCTGCAGCAGCCGTGCGAACACGGCGGGCTTCGTCTGCCCGGCAAGGATCTCCTCCACGCCGTAGTCGTCGCGGTACTTATAGTAGAGGTCGAGGTACGCCGAGAAATCCTCGGCGATCTTCGGGTGCTGGATGTATTCCCGGATCAGCTCCTCGTCTGCCTGCAGCCCCAGCGCTTCGTAGGTGTCCAGCAGATTGGACAGGTCCTCCCAGCCGCGGGCGGTGACGAACTGGGTGCCGTCCACGTCTGCGTTGATCTGGTAGAAGTTCTGGGGGTGCAGCTCCAGATAGCTCAGGATGGCGCTGTGGATGTGGGCCGCGCGGGCGTAGTCCTTCCACACCGGCAGATCCGGCTCAATGTCCATGCGGCGCACACGGTCCAGCGTCACGATGTCAAAATCCCGCACCGACTTGTTGTACTCCGGCGGGTTGCCTGCCGCCACAATGACCCAGCCTGCAGGCACAGCCTGATTGCCGAAGGTCTTGCACTGCAAAAACTGCAGCATGGTGGGGGCCAGCGTTTCGGACACGCAGTTGATCTCGTCGATGAACAGGATGCCCTCCGCAAGGCCGGTGGCCTCCATTTTGGCGTAGATGCTGGCGATGATCTCGCTCATGGTGTATTCGGTCACCGAGACGTCCTTTCCGCCGTAGTTGCGCTGGCGGATGAAGGGCAGGCCCACAGCGCTCTGGCGGGTGTGGTGAGTGATGGTGTAGGCCACCAGCGCCACCCCGCATTCCCGGGCCACCTGCTCCATCACCTGTGTCTTGCCAATGCCCGGAGGCCCCATCAGCAGGATGGGGCGCTGCCGGATGGCCGGGATGGCGTATTCGCCCAAGGCGTCCTTGGCAAGGTAGGCTTTTACGGTGTGTTCGATCTCTTCTTTGGCACGTTTGATGTTCATAACAGATGTTCCCCTCTTTATCAGGAGTTGTTCAGGTCACGGTACAGGTCGTCCTCTTCGGCCAGAGCGTCTGCAAGAGCACTGGCCGGGCGGGCTGCTGCACCGGTAAATTCTTCTTCGTCCAGAACCACCTTCATGGCCCACGGCGGCACATTGGCGTCATCGAACCGCTCCCCCAAAAACAGGAAAGCGGTGTCGTAGGCCGGGCGCCTGGCGGGGTAGGTGCCCATGCCGTCGGTGAAGTATAAGAGCCCCCGCAGATTTGCAAACTTCTTTTCGGCGCAGAGCTGGTTCACGTATTCAAAGGCCGGGCGGAAGTCCGTTCCGCCGCCGCCCCGCAGCTCAAAATGGTTCATGGCGTGGATCAGCTCGTCCTCGTTGTGGATGAGGATATCCTGCCGGATGGCGTTGTCCGCCTGAATGAGGTGCAGGTTCATGCGGTGGAAAAAGTTTTCCCGCCCTTTCAGCAGGGTGTAGGTCTCGGCAAGGAATGCCCGCACCAGCTCGCCGGAGGTGGAGTAGCTGGTGTCGATGACAAGGGCCAGCTCCTCGATCTTTTTGCTCTCCCGGCTTTCCAGCGGCTCGATGAGGGGCAGGTTGCCATACACCGAAAGGCCGTAGGTGTAGAAGTTCAGGTCGAACTCGTCCGGGTCCAGCTTGACTTCCTCCCGCAGCACGCAGAACCGGCGCAGGAAGTCTCTGTAGCTGCGGCGGCTGCGGTTGGCGGCCTTCACCTGCTGCTTCAGAGCATCGGCCCCGTCGCCCGCTTCCTTGTCCCGCAGGTCCAGTTCTGTCTGCATCCGCTCCCCGATCTTCTGCCACGTTTTCTGGGGCAGGGGAGTGGGCATCTGCTGGGGCTGGT
Source organism: Faecalibacterium sp. HTF-F (assembly GCF_023347535.1). Classification (NCBI taxonomy): domain Bacteria; kingdom Bacillati; phylum Bacillota; class Clostridia; order Eubacteriales; family Oscillospiraceae; genus Faecalibacterium; species Faecalibacterium wellingii. The sequence goes on along the minus strand of NZ_CP094473.1, from coordinate 2,442,395 downwards.
CGGGAGCGTCCTTGGGCCACAGGCGGTGGTCGTCGGTCACGAACTCCCGCCCCAGCTGCCGCAGTACGCCGGGGGTCTGCCGGGTGAGCCATCGGTACACCGGCGCGGCTGCCACCACGGTTTCCTCTGCGGTGATCTGCTGGTAGGCGTTCTGCCGCACATAGGTCAGCGGCCGCTTGACGCTGGTGCGGTTCAGGCTGTCGATGACATTCTCCACCGCGATATCACAGGCAAGGCTCCACAGCTGCGGCTCCCGGCGGCCTTTCAGCCAGAGATGGCGGAATACACAGTGGAATATGGTGTGCAGATACAACCGGTTAAGATATTTTGGGTTGTCCTGATAGAGCCGTAGCAGGTGGCTGGGCTGATAAAACAGGGCCTGACCGTCCGTAGCCAGCACCCGGCAGCGCTCGTCCGGGGCAGGGGACAGGGCGCTGAGTGCCATATCCAGAAACCGGAAGTCCAGATACAGCCCGCTGCGCACCACCGCCAGCACCTCGCCGCCCATGCGCGCCTGCCATTCCTCGTGGGTCTCGGGCCGCTGGGACTGGAAGGGCTTGCGGGGGTCGAAAAATTTTTCTTTTTGGATGGTTTGGGGCAAAGGTGTCACCTCACTTAGAACCCTCTCAGCTTCGCTGCGCTCGGCAGCTCTCCCAAAGGGAGAGCTGGCACGGCGTAAGCCGTGACGGAGAGGGGGCTTCCTTAAAAATCAAAATCGTACCGCTGCTTTTTGGGCTGAGGGGCATATTTTTTGTGCTCTGCATCTGCCAGCAGGGCGGCGGCAGCGGCGTTCTCTGCCTTGGCGGCAAGGGCGGCGGCGGACGCAAAACCGGCTTTGTCCAGCACATCCAGCGCCAGCAGGGCGCGGATGCCGTCAAGGTCCTGCGCCTTTAAAAGGCGGGCCAGCACCCGGTCGGTGTTTGCTGCCAGAAACGCCCGGTAATGCCCGGCGGCGGCTTCGGTCAGCTGCCACGGATACCGCAGGCGGTCAAAGCAGAGCATTGCCATCACATTGGCATCGTCGGCATCGTGGCCCTGCGGGAAAATGCTGTCATATTCTGCAGGTAGGAATATATTATTGAGAAAACACTGCCGGTAATGGTATCCCTGCCCGGAAAAGGTGTGCAGCAGGATGTGGGCGGGGGTCTCCTCGATGTCCTCCCAGTAGGCGGGATACCACAGCGCCGCCAGCGGCGCGGCGGCACCGGCAGGCCGGAACTCCGCCCGCACGGCCTCGGTGATGTTGTTCACAAGGGCAAACAGACCGGTGGAGTCCCCGGGCGCGGCCTGCACCCGGATGGTCTCCAGCGCGAAGCAGTTCAAAAACACATCGCTACCTACGGTTAGGCTGCCGCTGCCCACCGTGAGCAGGCGCAGGCTGCGGCAGTTGTAAAAGGCGCAGCTGCCAATGACCTGCAAACTGTCCGGCAGGGCAATCTCTTCCAGAAAATTACCGCACACCGGGTGCAGCGTGTCCGCATCGGAAGCCGGGGCGTCAAAGTCGAAGTCATACCGACGGCAGGTGCCGCCCACCGCCTGCCCGAATGCCCGGGTCAGCCGCGCCGTGCCGTCCGGCTCCACCGTATAGCGGCAGGTCTTGTCTGCCGCAGGCAGGCTGCGGGGCTTTTCCGAGAAGCAGTAGCCGCCCAGCTCGGTGACGGCAAAACTGCCGCCCTCCGGCGCAGGCAGGACGGTAGGCAGCACCACGCAGGGTGCAGTGCCGTACACCCGCACCAGCCGGGCCGTGTCTGCCGAAAGGGGCAGGATGTCCAATATAAGGATGTTCTCCGGATATGCCATGTTCTGACCTCGTTTTCCTGCAATTCATTCAAGGTTCAGTATACCGCGAACAGGGGGTGATTGTCCAGAGCGGGTGAAAAATGATTTCGGATGTATCCTGTTTTTAAAAGGTGCTCGACACCTGACTTTACAGCGATACAGAATCATGCTATACTTTGATAAAGTTGCATTTGAAGTAGAGAATGTGCTGCTACACGCCCATTGGGCCAAAAGAAATGTGGGAAGGGGCACACCCACCAAACGCCAATCGATGGGGGATGGTTTTGATGCCGTCCCCCGTTCCTGTTTATAGGTCAAATTCAGCCACGGTGCATGCGCGTCGTGGCTTTTGCTGTTTTCAAGAGGACAAAAAGGAGCCGCCGCACGGCGGTGTGCCGGTGCGGCGGCTCCTTTGAGGAGGCAGAAAAAGCTTAGTTCTCGGCCAGATTGCCGGTGTAGAGCTGGTAATACTTGCCCTTTTTGGCAATCAGCTCGTCGTGGCTGCCACGCTCGATGATGCGGCCCTGCTCCAGCACCACGATGCAGTCTGCATTGCGGACGGTGGACAGGCGGTGTGCAATGACAAAGCTGGTGCGGCCGTACATCAGGCCGTCCATGCCGCGCTGCACCAGCGCTTCGGTGCGGGTATCGATGGAGGAAGTGGCCTCGTCCAGGATCAGCACCGGGGGATCTGCCACGGCGGCGCGGGCGATGGCCAGCAGCTGGCGCTGTCCCTGCGAAAGGTTGGCACCATCGCCGGTAAGCATGGTGTTGTAGCCCTCCGGCAGGCGCTTGATGAAGCTGTCGGCGTTGGCAAGGCGGGCAGCGGCAATGCACTCTTCATCGGTAGCCTCCAGCCGGCCGTAGCGGATGTTCTCCATCACCGTGCCGGTGAACAGGTGGGTGTCCTGCAGCACGATGCCCAGCGAACGGCGCAGATCGGCCTTTTTGATCTTGTGGATGTTGATGCCGTCGTAGCGGATCTTGCCGTCCTGAATGTCGTAGAACCGGTTGATGAGGTTGGTGATGGTGGTCTTGCCCGCACCGGTGGAGCCGACAAAGGCGATCTTCTGGCCGGGGCGGCCATAGAGGTTGATGCCGTGCAGAACGGTCTTCTCCGGCACATAGCCGAAGTCCACGTCCGTAAAGGTGATGTCGCCCGCCAGCTTGTGGTAGGTAGTGGTGCCATCGTGGTGGGGGTGCTTCCATGCCCACAGGCCGGTGCGCTCATCCGTCTCCACCAGCTGGTCGTTGCGGTCGTACTTTGCGTTGACAAGGGTCACATAGCCTTCGTCCGTCTCGCTGGGATCATCCATCATCTTGAAGATGCGCTCAGCACCAGCCAGTGCCATGATGACGCTGTTGGCCTGCATGGACACCTGACTGATGGGCATGTTGAAGCCCTTATTCAGGCTCAGGAAAGCCACCACTGTGCCAAGGGTCGTGCCGCCCATGCCGCTCACGGCCATGGCTGCGCCTGCCAGCGCGCAGACGGCATAGCTGATGTTGCCCAGCTGGGCGTTGACCGGCATCATGATGTTGGCAAAGCTGTTTGCTTTGTTGGCGCTGTCCTTCAGCTGGTCGTTCAGCTGGCGGAAACCGTCCAGCGCCTTCTGCTCGTGGGTGAACACCTTGACGACCTTCTGGCCTTCCATCATTTCTTCGATGTAGCCGTTCAACTTGCCCAGATCCCGCTGCTGCTGGATGAAGTATTTGCCGGACTGCTGGGTGATCTTTTTGGAGCAGAACATCATCAGCGCCACCATCAGCATGGTGACGATCGTCAGCTGCCAGCTGAGCATGCACATGCTGAAGAACACGGAAACAATGGTAATGGCGCTGGACACCAGCTGCGGGATGCTCTGACTGAGCATCTGGCGCAGGGTATCCACATCGTTGGTGTACACGGACATGATGTCGCCATGGGGATGCTGGTCAAAATACTTGATGGGCAGGCTCTCCATGTGGGTGAACAGCTGGGTGCGCAGGTTGCGCAGGGTGCCCTGTGTCACGTTGACCATGATGCGGGCGTTGCCCCACGCTGCCAGAATGCCAATGACGTAGATGATGCCTACCCGCAGCAGAGCCGCAGCCAGCGGGGCAAAATCCGGGTCCTGCTGCTGGGTCATGGGTACGATGTAATCGTCCATCAGAGTCTTTAAAAACAGACTGGCCTGTACGTTTGCCAGTGCGCTGACCACGATGCAGACAAGCACAAGGATGCAGTGGGGCAGATAGTGCCGGAATACCTCATCCATGATGCGCTTCAGCAGCTTGCCCGGGTTTTCCACCTTGGGGCGCGGGCCGCCCATGCGGGGGCCGGGGCCGCGAACTTCTTTTGCCTGAGCCATTACTGTTCACCTCCCTGTTTGTCAAAGTCGCCGCTGCCCTGTGTCTGACTGCTGTAGACTTCCTGATAGATGGCGTTGGTCTTCAAAAGCTCCTCATGGGTGCCCAGACCATCGATGCGGCCGTTGTCCAGCACAAGGATGCGGTCAGCGTCCTGCACCGAGGAAATACGCTGTGCAATGATGATCTTGGTGGTGCCGGGAATTTCTTCGCGGAACGCCTTGCGGATCTTGGCATCGGTAGCGGTATCCACGGCGCTGGTGGAGTCGTCCAAAATCAGCACCTTGGACTTGCGCAGCAGGGCGCGGGCGATGGTCAGGCGCTGCTTCTGGCCGCCGGACACGTTGGAGCCGCCCTGCTCGATCCATGTATTGTATTTGTCCGGGAAGCGCTCGATGAACTCATCCGCGCAGGCCAGCTTTGCCACACGGATGCACTCTTCCTCGCTGGCGTTCTCGTCGCCCCAGCGCAGGTTGTCCAGAATGGTGCCGCTGAACAGCACGTTCTTCTGCAGCACCATGGATACCTCGCGGCGCAGCACATCGAGATTGTAGTCCCGCACATCCACGCCGCCCACGCGCACGGTGCCGCTCTCGGCATCGTACAGGCGGGGGATCAGCTGCACCAGACTGGATTTTGCGCTGCCGGTGCCGCCGATGATGCCCAGCGTCTCGCCGGGCCGGATGGTAAAGCTGATGTCGTTCAGCACCGGCTGACCGCTGCCGTGCTTATACTTGAAGGTGACATGGTCGAACTGGATGCTGCCATCGGCCACCTGCTGCACCGGCTGCTTTGCGGGGGGCAGGTCGGTGGTCTCGTCCAGCACTTCCACGATACGTTTGGCGGAAGCGGCAGACATGGAGATCATGACAAAGGCCATGCTGAGCATCATCAGGGCCATGAGGATGTTCATGATGTAGCCGAACAGAGCGTTCAGCTGGCCGGTGGTAATGGCACCGTGCAGCACATATTTTGCGCCCAGCCAGCTCAGTGCAAGGTTGCAGCCGTAGACAGCGACCAGCATGGCGGGGTTGTTGAAGCTCAGGCGGCTTTCGGCGTTGACGAACTGGTCATACAGGCTCTGGCAGGCCTTGGTGTACTTTTCGTTCTCAAAGCCCTCGCGCACGAAGCTCTTCACCACGCGGATGGCGGAGACGTTCTCCTGCACGGACGCATTCAGGGCGTCGTAGTTTTTGAACACCCGGTCAAAGATGTGGAAGGTGGGCACCATGATGCCTGCCAGCACTGCCACCAGAAAGACCACCGCCACCACGAAGATCAGCGACAGCGGGCCGCCGATCATCACGGCCATGAACAGGGCGAACACCAGATGCACCGGGGCGCGCACGCACATGCGCTCGATCATCTGGAAGGCGTTCTGCACGTTGGTCACATCGGTGGTCATGCGGGTGACAAGGCCTGCGGTGGAGAACTTATCAATGTTGGAGAACGAATAATGCTGGATGTTCTCATACATGGCATCGCGCAGGTTGCCGGCAAAGCCGGTGGATGCCTCGGCGGCGTATTTGCCGGCCAGAACGCCCAGCGCCAGCGCGACCACAGCCACCAGAAAGGTGAGCAGGCCGTACTTGAGGATGGCGTTCATATCGCCCTTTTCAATGCCCTGATCGATGATGAAGGCCATGATGGTGGGCAAAAGCACATCCATCACGGCTTCCAGAGCGGCAAAGAGCGGTGTCAGGACTGCGGCGCGTTTATACTCGCCCAGATGCGACACTAACTTTTTGATCATCTGAGTTACCTCCTGTTGCTTTTTATTTGTTTGGTACAGAACAATTTTATACAAAACATTTTAATTGTCAAGACGTTTCGAGAAATGTTCATAATTACTAATTTAGCAAGCTGATTTTAGGCAAGTTGACAAACCCTCTCAGGCAAAGCCTGTCGGCTTTGCCAGCTCCCCCAAAGGGGGGAGCTTTTTTTGCTCTGAACGATACGACCTGCTTTGAATTGGACGCATCACCCTTTGTATTATGGTGCACATAGCTCCCCCTTCGGGGGAGCTGGCGAGCAAAGCGAGCCTGAGAGGGTTCATTTCAGTGCATCCCGCAGCTTGTTCAGCAGCCGCAGCAGCTCGGTGTTCTCTTCCTCCGTCAGCAACCCTGCCACATAATCGTCGGTCTGATGGAAGGAACGAATCGTGTTCTCGTGGAAGCGGATGCCCTCTTCGGTGAGCACCAGCTGCTTGAGCCGGGCGTCCTGCGGGACACTGCGCCGCTCGATATACCCCTTGCGCTCCATCAATTGCAGGATGTTGGTCACGGTGGAGCGGGTGATGGAGAACTCCCGCTCGATGTCCCGCTGGAACACGGCTGCGTCCCGGTGGCGGTAAAGATACTCAATGATCCACCCGTGCATGGGGGTGGCCTGCTCCACGCCGTTTTCGCGGGCAAACTGGTTGATCTTGCGGAAGATCAGGTTATCCACCCGGCGGATCTGTGCCGGGATGACCTGCGGGCTTTCCCAGGGCGGGTCCGTGCGTTTGCAGCAATCGATTTTGATTTCGTCACACATAATGATCGGTTCCTTTGATTTGTTTGAAACTGGACAGTTTTGAATAGAACTGTTCGATAACATACATATTATACAGCAGACAAAGTGAATGTCAAGGGGAAGTGAACGATTTTAAATGCCCTCCGCTTTGCTCTGGGCATAAAATACCCCCTAAGTAGAATTTGGTTATTTACATTGTCTACTTGAGGGGGATCATGTCAGCGGGCTTGGCTGGTTTGCTTTTTCACGGAAGGGGCCGTAGTTGCAAGCGGCATATTTTCCGGTTGCGCGGTCATTTCCGAAGGAAATAAGCGCAACAGATGGAGTTTCCCTTTTGGGCCATTACTGTGAAAATGCAACAGCAGACAGCCCGCAGGCTGTCTGCTGTTGCTCTATTATAAAAATATTGTTCCGCTAAATATGCCCAGAGCGAAGCGGAGGGCATTCTAAATTATTATTCCAGATTGTGCTTCTTGCAGAACTTTTTGCTCACCCAGTACATGCCTGCCCATAAAAGAATGGCCAGCACCAGATAGACCGGGTTCTTCATGGAACTGACAAGCGACTGCCCGAACAGCGCGATCAGGGCCACCATGACGCCTTTGCCCAGCAGCATGGTGATGAGGTACCGCTTTTCGTCAAAGTCCGAGATGCCAAAGGCCAGATGCATAAAGGAGCTTGGCGTGAAGGGCAGAAGCGTGAGCATGAACAGCGACGAGGTGTCAAAGCGGTTCACCCATTGCTGAGCTTTTTCCAGCTTGGGGGAGCGGGAGGCGAACTTCCAGAAGAAGCGCTTGACTACCCGCCGCCAGAGCAGGAACATGATGCAGCCGCCCAGTGCCACACCGGCCCAGCTGTACAGAAAGCCCAGCAGGCCGCCGTGGGCCGCCACATTCAGCGCCACAATGGCGATCAGCGGCAGCGGCGGGAAAAAAGACTCCACCATGGCCAGCACGATGGGGGCAATGGGGCCAAGGCCGCCAAAGCTGTCCAGTAATGCTTTCCAGAATTCCAGCGTTCCAAGCTGACGCAGCCAAACGTTCATCGTGCGTATTCCATCCCTTCTGCCTGCGCCCTTTCCCAAAGCGCGGGCCGTCTATCCGTAGTATATCCACATTGTATGACAGAGCCATGAACAGAAAACGACTTTTTTTGCCCTGCACACAGCTTCCTTGGGATACTACGAAGCAGAGAGGTGATTTCCTGCAAAACAGGTGAGAAACGACACCGGCTGCTCCGGCAAGCTGCGCGAAGCCATGTCTGGCGTGTAGGCTGCACGTAAGGCAATCTCTTTTTTTACGACGGCAATCTCCTGCCGGGGTCTATTTTTATCATCACACGGAACACCGGCGAATTTTTTTCGCGTCACATTCTCTGTAAGGGAAACCCGTCAGAACAAAGCACCTCTCCACTGCATGAAATCATTGAGATACCGCTGCTTTATCCTCTGGCCACGATCTTCTGAGCGCCGCATAGGAAATAAGGAAGTTTGCAAGCCAACCTGCCGGGACTGCAAGCCAAACAAAAGCAATGCCAAAACGCGGTGCACAAATCAAGGCAACAGACAAGCGGATTGCAAGGTTTACCATATTTGCAATAAGAAACGGCCGCATGATTCCAAGTCCGCGAAGAACGCCATCAGTTGCCATCTTGATGCCCATGAAGATGAAAAAGTAACCAAGCCATCTCATATAATCACCGGACACCTGATAGGCCAACGTGGTTCCGTCTTTTCCCAAGAACAACGAGGAAATCTGTGTGTGCAGTGTTTCAATGACCACGAAAGCAAGAACTGCAAAGCATAGATCCAACACCAGTGCAGCATGATAACCTTTTTTGATACGCTCAAGTTTCTTTGCGCCAAGATTCTGGGATACAAACGGCGAAACTGCATTGCCGATGGATACGAAGATCAGCGAAAAAACATTTTCTACCCGCATCGTTGCTGCATACCCGGCAAGTGCCTGTGTGCCGAAGGGATTTACCACTGCCTGCACGATCATCATACCGATAGACACTGTGGACTGCTGCAAAACCGATGGTACCGCAATGCGAAGCATGGAATACAGCTCCTGCCGGTCGAACCTGCTAAAGGAGCTCTTGTATTGCCGCATCCGAGACAGAAAGATCAAAAACGAAAACACGGCAGAAATTCCTTGTGCGATCAAGGTCGCAAGGGCTGCACCAAACACCCCCAGACCAAGACCGGCCACCATCCAGAGATCCATAAAAATATTCAGGATCGATGAGAATATCAGCAGTCCCAACGGAATTTTGGATTCACCGATGGAAGTGAACATGGTGGAAAGAATGTTGTACATGAATAGAAACGGGAAACCCACAAAGTAGACACGCAGATACAATACTGCTTCTTCCAATATATCGGCAGGGGTCTGTAATCCGCTCATCATGAAATGGGAAAAGCAAAAGCCAAAGACACCAAGGACAACGCTTAAAATCAAAAAGCTGATCAGGGACGTTGACACAATGGTTTTCATTTTACCATAATTTTTTGCACCAAAATAGCGGCTTACAAGCACACCTGCGCCCACACCAGCACCAAGCGCCACACAAATAAAAACATTGGTCAGTGCAGCACAAGCACCAACAGCCGCAAGTGCCGAGGAGCCAACAAATTGACCAACGATTATGGAATCGGCCATATTGTATACTTGTTGAAAAAAGCTGCCAAGGATCATCGGCAGCGCAAAAACAGTCAGCGCTTTAAGGGGTGGATCTGTGATCAAATATTCATCTTTCGACATGATTATATTCCTTCCCAAAATCGTTTATCGCAAATTTTATCGCAAGTCAAGAAATGAGTGCAGCATTCAAACGGCATCTTTGCGATATGCAATTCACCGCTGTTGCATTAAAAAGTTGAATTGCTATAAAATCGACCAGACAGCCTTAATGGGAAGTGCAAAGGCTTCTCACGCTGGTGGTTTGGTGAGTGCAGGCGGGACGGAGCAGCCGGTGCCGCTTTTACTCCGCAGCCTGTTTTTCTGCGCGGGCCTTCATCCGCTCCAGCTGGGCGGTGCGCTGCTTCTCCCAGCGGTCAAGGGAGGCGTCGTCCGGCATCTGGAGACAGCGGGCGTAGCTCCAGTGCAGGCCGTCGCGGCGGGCAAGCTTGTACCGCTGGAATACGCCTTTGCCTGCAGCGCTGCCGCTGCCGGCGCACCGGGGGCACTGGCTCAGGGTGTACCAGCTGTTGCTGCCCTTTTTCAGCCACACATCGTCGGGCTTGAGCGGTGCACCGCACTCCGGGCAGTTCATGGTGTAAATTTTGGGGTCGGTGCGCCAGGTGTACTGCTCCACGTAGCCGTGGAACACCTCAAAATCCCGGTAGTCGCCGGGGGCCGGGCACAGGCTGGCCCGCAGGGCTTCGTCCTCGGTGGGGTAGGCGGCAAGCCCGGCCCGCAGGTCCAGCAGACGGCAGACATCGGCGGTGTACAGCGTATCGGAAAGTGCATCGTGGAACTGCCGCTCCATGGGGATACCCATGCGGGTGACCACGCTTTCCAGCGTCATGCCCTCGCCCTCCTTGCGGGGGTGCTCCCGCAGGAACACCTGCTGCAGGTCGTACCAGACGGTGGGCCTGGACTCGTCAATATTGCACAGGTAAAGGTTCTGCTTGAGCACAGGCACATCGTCCATGCCCCACTCGGCAAACTCGGCATCCGGGCCGCACCACTGCATAAAGCGGCGCAGGCCCTGCACGATGGGCTCCCCCTTGTCCAGATCGGCCTGCGTCAGGCCGGTGACCTTGGCGATGTGGTGCTGCAGCTTGCGGAAGATGCGGGGGCGCAGATGGATGGAAAAGGTATCCAGTACGTTAGCGTCCTCGTCGATCTTTACGGCGCCGATCTCTACGATCTCGCCCCGGAAGGTCTGCTGCACGCCGTGGTAATTAAAGGTATACGGCTGGTAGCCGATGTTCCATTCCAGATCAAATAAAACCAGATTGCGCGACATTTTGTTTGTCCTCTCTTTTGAATCAAACCCTCTCAGTCACGGCTTGCGCCGTGCCAGATTCCCCCTTTTGTCGCTGCGCGACATCTTCCCCCGGCCGGGGGAAGTCTTTCCTCTCAGGGGGAGCTTTTATCATACGTTACGATTAGATGGATAAAACCTCGCCCTTCGGGAGAGGTGGATTTGCGAAGCAAAGACGGAGAGGGTTATAAAATAAACTTCTCCACGGCCTCAGCCACGCCGTCGTGATCGTTGTCGGTAGCGGTCACATAATCGGCGCAGTCCTTTACCGGGCCCTCGGCGTTCTGCATCGCCACGCCCACACCGGCGTAGGCGATCATGGAGCGGTCGTTCAGGCCGTCGCCGCAGGCCATCAGGTTATCGCGGGTCAGGCCCATGCGCTCCAAAAGGGCGGCAAGGCTGCCGTCCTTGGCCACGCCCAGCGGTACGGCTTCAATGAAGAACGGGCTGGAGGGGTACAGGTCGATGCGGCCATCGAACTGCTGCCTGCCTGCGGCCCACACTTCGTCCCGGCGGGCAGGGTCCAGTGTGATGAGCATTTTGCAGATGGGGTAATCCACATACTTTGCCAGATCGTCCACACCGGTCATGGGCAGTTTGCAGGTAAAGCATTCGCGCAGGGCCCACGGATCGTCCGGGCGTTCGGTGACGACGCCCTCCTTATTATAGGTGATGATGGCCACATCCTGTGCGGCGGCAAAGGCGCACAGCTCGGGTACGTACTGGGCATCCAGCTGTTTCTGGTACAAAGTCTCGCCGGTGCGGCAGTCCACGATCTTGCCGCCATTGTAAGAAAGGATGCAGCCGCCCTTTTTATCCAGCCCCAGTTCCTTTGCCAGCGGCAGCACGCCCGCGGTGGGCCGTCCGGAGGCAAGCACGATGGTAACGCCCTTTGCAATGGCGGCATCCAGTGCAGCCCGGGTGCGGGGCGTGACTTCCTTTTGGCTGTTGGTCAGGGTGCCATCCAGATCCAGTGCCAGAACTTTGATCTCTGCCATATAAATACATTCCTCTCCATCTATATAAAGGTAAAAAAGCACTTACTCTTTTATTGTACAATGAAATGCGCCCGATTTTCAACCCTTCCGGCGCGGTTTGTGGAAAAAGAGCGCCGCCTGCACAGGATTTTACATCATTTTCCGGCTTTTTACGTTGAAGGTGCAGCGCACGCACCGGTTTTACCAAAGCTTTGCGGCGGCATGGTTTTTCCGCGGGCGGCGGTGCGCTACAATAAAGACGTTCCCGAAAGACAAAAAACGGTGCCTGAGGCAGGCCCGCCGCATTTGATTGGATAAAAAGAGAGGATCACGTTATGAAAGAAAATAAGATCTCCCGCCGCAGTTTTCTGAAGTTTGGTGCAGCTGCTTCCGCTGCCGGCATGATGGCCGCAGCACCCGTGGCTGCAAGTGCAGCCCAGCCGGACGCCGCTGCTGCCGAGGATGAGGAGAACGGCCTGCTGGACCTGTTCAAGAAACCCAAGTACATCTTCCTGTTCATCGGTGACGGCATGGGCACCGCCCAGATTCAGTCTGCCCGCTTCTACAAGGGCACCGTGGACAACAACGGCGCTGTGACCGAGGCCGACCTGAGCTTCACCGGCTTCCCCACCGTGGGCAGCGTGACCACCTACGACAGCACCTCCTTCTGCCCGGACTCCGCATCCACCGCAACCTCCATTGCTACCGGCCACAAGACTGAGAGCGGCGTCATCAACATGTGCCCCTGGACACGCGATGTGCCCTATGAGACCATTGCCGAAAAGCTGCACGCCCAGAAGGGCTACAAGGTGGGTGTCATCTCCTCGGTCAACATCGACCACGCCACTCCCGCCGCTTTCTACGCTCATCAGAAGACCCGCAAGAACTACTACCAGATCGGCGTGGAGCTGGCAAACTCCGGCTTTGAATACTTTGCTGGCGGCGAGTTCCAGAAGGTGAACGGCGACGGCACCGGCCCCAACAACCACGAGGTGGCTGCTCAGGCAGGCTACAATGTGGTCACCACGCAGGCAGGCGCTGCCGCCCTGACCGCAGGCGCAGGCAAGACCCTGATCATTGCCGAGAATCTGGCAGACGGCAAGGCCATGAACTACGCCATGGACGCCGCTGCAGGCGAGTGGCAGCTGACCGATTACGTCAAGAAGGGCATCGAGCTGCTGGATAACCCCAAGGGTTTCTTCCTGATGACCGAGTCCGGCAAGATCGACTGGGCCTGCCACGCCAACGATGCCGCTGCTTCCATCCACGATGTGCTGGAAATGAGCAACGCCGTGCAGGCAGCTGTGGAGTTCCAGAACAAGCACCCCAACGAGACCCTGATCATTGTCACCGCCGACCACGAGACCGGCGGTATGGCCATCGGCTACAAGACCACCAACTACGACACCTTCCTGACCAATCTGGCCCACCAGAAGATGTCTTACGCAAAGTTTGATTCTACCTATGTGCAGAACTACATCGCCAACAAGACCCCCTTTGAAGCTGCCATGCAGGATGTGAAGGCAAACTTCGGTCTGACCCTGCCCACCGACCCGGATGCCGCCAACGCCGGCAAGCTGCTGCTGACCGACTACGAGGTGCAGAACCTGCGCACCGCCTACGAGCGCACCCTGAAGGTCGGCTCTGCCAGCCAGAAGGACATGTCCCAGCAGGACTACGAGCTGTACGGCACCTACATCCCCTTCAGCATGGCCATCTGCCACACCATCAACCATAAATCCGGCATGGACCACACCACCTACGCTCACACCGGTGCCATGGTGAACGTCTACGCCAACGGCGTGGGTGCGGAAAAGTTCGGCGGCGTGTTCGACAACACCGAGATCTTCCACAAGCTGGCCGACCTGACCAAGGTCAAGTAAAGCTTCACCAGACTGATCTTCCACATTTTTCCCGGATAAAGTAAAACCTCCCTGCTCTGGAACCGCAGCGACTGCGGCCGGGCAGGGAGGTTTTGCGTTGATTATGCTGTTTGCCTTTGCGGCTCCGCCGGTGAAAAAACAAATCGGGAAAGTCCGCAGACTTTCCCGATTTGTAATTTAGAAAATGATTCCGCTGAATATGGCCAGAACAAAGCGGAGGCCATTCAAAATTTAATTGTTGATCTCCGGGAAGCCCTCCAGCTTGCTGGTGCAGTGGGGGCAGCGCACCGCCTTGATGGAGATCTCGCTCTGGCAGTAGGGGCACACCTTGGTGGTGGGCTCTGCGGGAGCTTCCGGCTCAGCAGGCTTCTTGTGCAGGGAGTTGACGAACTTGATGACCACGAACAGCACGAATGCTACGATGAGGAAGTTGATGACGGCATTGATAAAGGAACCGATGCCGATCATCACATCGCCCACATGGATGCCGACGTCCGAGAAATCGGCGTTGAAAAACAGGCCGATGGCGGGGTTGATGATGTCGTTCACCAGTGAGTTGACGATGGCGGTAAAGGCACCGCCGATGACAACGCCCACTGCCATATCCAGCACATTGCCGCGCATGGCAAAGGCCTTGAACTCTTCAAAAAACTTTTTGATGCCTTTCACTTCTTTTTCTGCCATAAGAAAATCCACTCCTTTACTCCCTTTATGCCGCAAGGGAATATATTTGCTTCTATGATAGCGGATTTTTGGCGTGATTGCAAGGGAAAATGACAGCCTCAGCCCGCTTTTGGCAAAGAATAAAACGGGAAAGCCCGCAGACTTTCCCGTTTTACAGTGATGAAACAGTTCTTACTTTTCCGGTGCAGTAAAAGCGATGGGGGTAGCACCTGCAGCGGCATCCACACTCAGCAGGGAGATGGGAGCGACCTCGTAGTGCAGGGTCTCAAAGCTCTGGGTCTGGCCGTCCTCGGTGGTGAACTCCAGAATGTAGGTCACGTCGGACTGCTTGTCGGCCTCCACATCGCGGGTGATGACGATGTTCTCGCCGTCAGCCAGACCGTTCTCGCCGGCCAGATTGTCGCCCTTCTCGTCGCTGCCTGCATCGTACAGGTACAGCTCGGTGACGGCAGAACCGGTGGTGTTGTACACAGTGTACTCAGCAGTGGTGGGCTCAGCTGCTTCGCTGGATGCAGCCTCAGAGCTTGCAGCCTCGGAAGAAGCGGCAGCAGAAGAAGCCACAGAAGAGGAAGCGGCGGTGGAGGATGTAGAAGAACCGCAGGCGGTCATGCCAACAGCCAGTGTTGCAGCGGCAGCAATGATCGCAATGTTCTTGAGTTTCATGTGAAATATACTCCTTTGAAATTTCTTCGTATTCAGATCAACCAACAGGGTGTGATGGATGATGAAGACGATTATACGGGAATTTCGACAAAAAATCAAGACGGCTGTGTGCATTTTCAACGATGAAACAGGAACTGTTACCAATTTGGCATGAAATTGGAACATTTTAACATGAGTTAACATGAAGCAAAGTTTTGCAGGAAAGGTCGCTTGCCGCTTCGTAAAAAGACAGCTCCATGCAGACTTTGGTCTGCACAGAGCTGTCTGGTCAGAAGGTTAAAGAAGGCGCAGTGCCCAAATGACTTTACTTGGGCTGGCGGCCGATGTAAGCCAGAATGCCGCCGTCGGCGTACAGGATCTGGCCGTTCACAAAGTCGGAAGCGTGGCTTGCAAGGAACACGCAGGGGCCCACCATGTCGTCCGGCTCACCCCAGCGGCCTGCGGGGGTCTTGGCGGTGATGAACTGGTCGAAGGGGTGGCGGCTGCCGTCCGGCTGCAACTCCCGCAGGGGTGCGGTCTGGGCGGTGGCAATGTAGCCGGGTCCCATGCCGTTGCACTGGATGTTGTACTCGCCGTACTCGGAAGCGATGTTCTTGGTGAGCATCTTCAGTGCACCCTTGGCGGCGGCGTAGGCAGAGACGGTCTCGCGGCCCAGCTCGCTCATCATGGAGCAGATGTTGATGATCTTGCCCTCGCGCTTTTCCATCATGTCCGGCAGAACGGCCTTGGAGCAGTTGAAGGCACCGCCTACATGCACGTCGATGACCCGCATGAAGTCGGCGTGGCTCATCTCGATCATGGGCACCCGCTTCATCAGACCGGCGTTGTTCACCAGAATGTCCACAGGGCCCACCTCAGCCTTGATCTTTGCCACCATGGTGTTCACAGCGTCCTCGTCGGACACATCTGCCACATAGCCGTGGGCGTCGATGCCGGCAGCCTTGTAGGCGGCAAGACCTTTTTCCAGACTTGCCTCGGAGGAGCAGTTGAAGCAGACGGTTGCACCGCACTGGGCCATGCCCTCGGCGATGGAGAAGCCGATGCCGTGGGCACCGCCAGTGATCAGAGCAACCTTGCCCTGCAGGTTGAAAGCGGAAAGATCCATGATTTTCTCCTTCTCAAGTTAAATTTTTAGCAAAAAGCCCCGTACCGGTTACCCGGTACGGGGCTTTTGAATGGTGCTTTTTAGCGCAGGTCAGTGGTAGCGATGTTGTCCATGTCGTCAAACTCCATGTTCTCGCCGCCCATTGCCCAGATAAACGTATAGTTTGAGGTGCCTACGCCGCTGTGGATGCTCCAGGAGGGGCTGATGACAGCATCCTCGTTGTGCATCACGATGTGGCGGGTCTGGGTAGGCTCGCCGCACATGTGGAACACCACCTGCCCCTCGGGCAGTTCAAAGTAGGTATAAATCTCCATGCGCCGCTCGTGGGTGTGGCTGGGCATCGTGTTCCAGTTGGAACCGGCGTCCAGTTCGGTCATACCCATGCTCAGCTGGCAGGTCTTCAGCACATCCGGGTGGATGAACTGGTTGATGGTGCGCTTGTTGCAGGTCTCGACGCTGCCCAGAGGACGGTGATTTGCATCAGCCATCTTGATCAGGCGGGTCTCGTAGGAGCAATGTGCGGGAGCGGACACCATGTAGAACTTGGCGGGATGCTCCGGGTCGGCGGAAGCAAAGGTGACTTCCTTGGTGCCCTTGGTGATGTACAGGCAGTCCTTGTAGCCCAGCTCGTACTTCACGCCGTCGGCCACCACGATGCCGGTGGAATCCTTGCCGATGTTGAACATGCCGATCTCGCGGCGTTCCAGAAAGTAGTGGGTGCCGAAGTTTGCCCACACGTCGATGCCCTTGTCGATGGACACGGTCTCGTGCACCGGCATGCAGCCCAGCGTGACCATACGGTCCACATGGCTGTACACAGCAACGACCTCATCGGCCTTGTACAGGCCGGTGATGAGCATTTCGTCCCGCATTTCCTCAGTGGTATAGCGCTTGAAATCCTTCTGGTTGCAGGAGTAGCGGATATCCATTGTGGACTCCTTCCTGCAATTAGCGCTGGATACGGCCGGAACCGTCGCCGCCAGCCAGCTTCTCGACCTCGGACACGGTCATCATGTTGTAGTCGCCCTCGATGGTGTGCTTCAGAGCAGAAGCAGCAACAGCGAACTCAACAGCATCCTGAGTGCTCTTGCCGTTCAGCAGAGCGTAGATCAGGCCGCCGCCGAAGGAGTCACCGCCGCCAACGCGGTCGATGATTTTCAGCTCGTACTTCTTGGAGAAGCAGTACTCATTGGAAGCAACATCGTACAGCATTGCGCTCCAGCCGTTCTCGGAAGCGTTGTGGCTCTCACGCAGGGTGATAGCGACCTTCTCGAAGTGGAACTTGTCAGCCAGCTGCTTTGCAACGCTCTTGTAGCCCTCAGCATTCAGCTTGCCGCCGTAGATATCGGTAGCCTCGGCCTCGATGCCGAACACGTCCTTTGCGTCCTCCTCGTTGGAGATGCAGACGTCAACGTACTCGCACAGCTTGGTCATAGCCTCGCGAGCCTGCTCGCGGGTCCACAGCTTGCCGCGGTAGTTCAGGTCGCAGCTGATCTTTACGCCGTGAGCCTTAGCAGCCTTGCAGGCCTCCAGGCAGATCTCAACAACGTTTGCACCCAGAGCCGGGGTGATGCCGGTGAAGTGGAACCAGTCCACGCCCTCGAAAATCTTATCCCAATCAAAGTCGGAGGGCTGAGCCAGCTGGATGGCGCTGTTGGCGCGGTCGTAGATGCAGACGGAACCACGCTGAGAAGCACCCTTCTCGTTGTAGTAGATGCCAACGCGATCGCCGCCGCGGGTGATCATGCTGGTGTCAACGCCATAACGGCGCAGGCTGTTGACAGCGGCCTGACCGATTGCGTGTGCGGGCAGCTTGGTGACGAAGGCTGCGTCCAGACCGTAGTTGGCCAGAGAAACAGCAACGTTTGCCTCGCCGCCGCCGAAGGTGAACTCCAGGCTGTTAGCCTGAACGAAACGCTCGTAGTTGAACGGCTGCAGACGGACCATCAGTTCGCCAAAAGTAACAACTTTCATTGGGTATTCTCCTTTTATTTACAGGTGTTTATGACCTTCTGCTGCGGGGCATCCCCAGCGCAGCAGGGCTTTCACGGATAGGGGAGCCGGAGCTCAGGCCTGAACCAGATGGAATGCGAAGCCGCCGATCTCGTCTGCAAAGTAGCAGGCGATGGTCTTGCCGTTCTTCACGTTCTTGCTGTCCAGGTCGAACTTCACGCCGCGCTGAGACAGGTGGTAGATGGCACGGTCGACGTTGTTGCAGCCGATGGCGATGTGGCCATTGGTGCCGCGGCCGGGCTTCTTCATGATCTCAAACTCCTTGTTGCCCACAAAGATGCTGGAGTTGCCGGGAGCGACCTTCATGTTCAGCAGGCTGCCGATGAGGTTTGCCATCTTCATGGCCTCTTCCTCGTTCTCGGTGTTGATGCCGACGTGCATCAGCTTCAGGCCCAGCATGGTGTCAACCGCTTCCTTGCTCTGAGCGGTGATCTTAGCCCAGTCGTGAGCCTTGATCACGTCGCTCTTGCACATCCAGGTGCCGCCCACAGCAAAGATCTGGTCGTAGCCCAGATAGTCGTTGACGTTCTTTGCGTTGACACCGCCGGTGCACATCCAGCGTGCGCTCTTCAGGGCTGCGCCGATGTTCTTCAGCATGCCGACACCGCCGTTTGCCTCAGCGGGGAAGAACTTCAGGGCCTCGCAGCCCATGTTCATAGCCTGCTGCATCTCGCCTGCAGAGCAGGTGCCGGGCATCATGATACCGCCCTTGTCGATGACGTGCTTGCAGACCTCGGGGTCAAAGCCGGGAGCAACGATGAAGGATGCGCCTGCTGCCATTGCACGGTCAGCCTGCTCGGTGGTCAGGACAGTGCCTGCGCCCAGCAGCATCTCGGGCATCTCCTCGTGGATCTTGCGGATGCAATCCTCAGCACATGCGGTGCGGAAGGTGACCTCAGCTGCGGGCAGACCGCCGTCAGCCAGAGCCTTGCACAGGGGCAGGGCTTCATCAACGCTGTTGAAAGCGATAACAGGGATAATGCCGATCTGATAGACCTTTTCTACGATGGGATTCATAAATGCATTTCTCCTTTTTGAATTTGACTTTCTCGGTGCGCGTGGGCTGCCGTTTGGGCATGGTACACCCATCGTGCGCTTGTAATATTAGTATAAACGACGGAAACAAGTTTGGTAATGCTCAACAAGCACAATGTTTTGCATAATAGCTTGTATACATTGCACAAAAATGACGAATGACCTGAAAAGCAGGGCCGTTTTGCCCCGGTTTGCCCCTGCTTACTCAGATGCCGAGCTTCCGGAACAGCTCTGCAACGCCGTCGTGATCGCAGTCGGCCTCGCTCACAAGGTCGCCCAGCGCCTTGATCTGGGGCATGCCGTTTGCCATCACGGCGGCAATGCCCGCCTTTTCCAGCATGGCGCGGTCGTTCTCGCTGTCGCCCACGGCCAGAGTATTCTCGTGGGGGATGCCCAGCAGGTCGGCCAGAGCCAGCAGGGCGCTGCCCTTGTCCACACCGGCAGCGGTCACTTCAATGTTGTCCGGCGAGCCCTGCACCACCTCCACGCCCGGGATGGCCTGAAATCCCGGCAGAGCGGCGGCGGTCTTTTCGATGCTGTCAAAGAACATGCACAGCTTCTCGATCTCGTGGGCGTGGCGGGACATCCAGCTCTCGATGCCGGGGATGACGGTAAAGCGGCTGTCGGTCAGGTTCTGCCGGGCCTCGGAGGAGAGAAAGTGGGTGGTGCGGGAGGCAAGCTTTGCGATGCCCTCCGGCGTTTTGATGGCAAGACCATCGCAGAACACGCTCAGTTCACCATCGTACTGCTGGAACAGAGCAAAGACCTCCCGTGCAGTCTCCGTCGGCATCAGACGGTGCAGCAGGCAGGCGGGCTCACTGGTATGGCGCTGGGCGGCATTGGAGTAGCGGCTGTATACAGCACCCATGGGGTCGTCGCCCAGATCCCACACGGCCGCACCGTTGGAGGTGATGGCATACCGGATGCCGGGCAGCTTTGCCACCACAGGCGGCAGGCTGGCCAGCGGACGGCCGGTGGCAGGCACCACGGCCACGCCGTGCGCCACAGCGCGGGCGATGGCTTCGCGGGTGGCAGCGGTGACTTCGTTGTTCCGGCTCAGCAGAGTGCCGTCCAGATCCAGCGCAACAAGGCGGACAGAAGGAAAGCTTTGCAACATAAAGGCTCCTTTTATAATCAGTACAATTTCCACAGGAAAAAGCTCTCTGTCTATTTTATCGCACCGCAGGAGTTTGCGCAAGATGGCGGGATGTGGTATAATCATACGTCAACACATTGAAATTATAGGAGAAATACCATGAATCGCAAGCAGCTGCGGGCCCAGTGCCGCCCGCATTTGTGGTTTCAGCTGTACTGGGTGGTGTACCTCATCTGGTTCTTCTGGCTGGACCTTACCATCACAGATCCCAAATACATCATCCACAGCAGGATCGACGACCGGATCCCCTTCAACGAGTGGTTCATCTTTCCGTATTGCAGCTGGTTTCTGCTGCTGGCCGGGGTGACGGCGCTGCTGTGGTGGTGCGACACCCAAAGTTATGATAAGCTCTGCCTGACCATGTTCTCGGGCATGACCTTCTGCCTGATCCTCTATATGCTGCTGCCCAACGGTCTGAAACTGCGCCCCACGGCAGAGGCGATAGGACGCAGCAACATTGCCATGAGCATCCTGCAGCTGATCTGGAAGGCGGATGCATCGGTGAACGTGTGCCCGTCCATCCACTGCCAGAGCTCGGCCTGCATGGCGCTGGCCTTCACCAACAGCCGTCTGGCAAAGGACCGCCCGGCCCTGAAAGTGCTGGCATGGGTGTGGGCGGCGCTGATCTGCGCTTCCACGGTGTTCACCAAACAGCACTCCATCATAGATGTGGTGTGCGGTCTGGCCGTGGCCTTCGTGTGGGTGCCGGTGGTGTACCGCCCTGCAGGAAAATGACCAAAAGCCCCCGGCCGGGGGCTTTTCTTGCGCACGGGCGCGGACAAATGGACAAAACAGAGAAAAAAACGGGCGATTTTTAGTTGCCGTTACACTTGACAGCCGCCAGCAGGTTGGGTAATATGGTCTTACAACTTCAATACTAGTATATCAATTCTTCACCCTGAAGGGAGAGAGACCGTATGGCATCACTGAGTGCGCGCGAAATGGCCTACCAGACCCTCCGCAGCCGGATCATCACCATGGAGCTCAAGCCCGGCGACCCGCTGAATGACCGTGAACTGGCAGAGGAGCTTGGCATCAGCCGCACCCCCATGCGGGAGGCACTGCTGATGCTCAATCTGGCCCGCATGGTGGACATCAAGCCCCAGAGCGGGACCCATGTGGCACCCATCAATCTGCGGCTGATGGAAATGGAGCAGTTTGCCCGCTTTACGCTGGAAAAGGAGATCCTGAACCGGCTGCGCGGCCATGTGACACCCCAGCAGGAAGCGGAATACCGCAGGAACATCGAGGACTACCGCGTGCTGGAAGCAGATCTGACCCAGCCTGAGCGTCCCACCCGGCTGCTGGAGCTGGACAATGCGTTCCACCGCAGATCCTTTGAGCTGATCGGGATGGCGGCGCACTATGACTACATGCTTGCCAGCCTGCAGCATGTGGAGCGCATCCGCAAGTTCAGCCTGCAGACCGAGGAGAACAAGTCGGTGTGCGCCACCCACACGGCGATCCTGGAAGCGCTGCTGCACGGCAGCCCGGACGATGTGAGTGAAGCACTGGAAAGCCACCTGAGCCGGTACAAGCAGTCGGTGGCGCAGGCACGCAGCATCCATCCGGAATACTTTATCGATGAATGACAAGCCGGGAGGGCCTGCTGCGAAGGCAGGCCCTCTTTTGTGCGAAAATATAAAACATTTGAATCACTTGAATCCAGTTATTGACCGAAACAGCGTTTTGCGGTAAAATCGGAGTATAACAGGGCATGGCATCATGCCGGTTCCCGATGCAGCGTGCCGGTGGGTACGGCTGCGTGATCCTTTGAAAGACAGGAGGTCTTATACGATGAAGGCCAAACGATTGATATCCTTTGTGCTGGCAGCGGCATTCATGCTCAGCGCAGCAGCAACACCGGTGTTCGCCGCCGCCGCACTGCCGCAGCAGACCGCAGCAGTGGAACAGGAAAACGGAATAGTGTCCATCCGGATCAAGGCTACGGGCGACCTTGTCTATGGTTCGGATTATAAACTGGAAGTGCAGACCACCCCTGCCGATACCCAGTATATCGGTGTCGTTGTGGGTATTGGCGGCGAGGCAAACGGCTATGTGACGCTGATGCTCTCGGATAAGATCCGCACCCTGCTCAAAATGATCCCTCTGCCGCGGGTGATGTCCAAGACGCCGGATCAGGTGGAAGAGTTCAATGTGTACAATTACCTCAAGCAGCTGATCGACGGCAACGACGTCGGCGTGCTGCTGCGGGTGGCCGATGAGGTCGTCTCGGTGATGGATGTGCTGCACTTCTATGTGCCCACCATCGATCAGGTGTCCAACGGCCTGCGTCTTGCACTGAACCTGATCCGCAAGTATCTGCCGGAGGGGGCATTCAGCCGCATTTATCTGGACGAGCAGCCGGTGGATTCCGGTAACTATGTGGCGGGTGCGCTGGCGCTGGAAAGCAGCGATATGAACACGGCAGGCTTTGCCATGTTCCGCATCAAGCCCAAGCGCGACGGTGT
Organism: Faecalibacterium sp. HTF-F; assembly: GCF_023347535.1. Lineage (NCBI taxonomy): Bacteria > Bacillati > Bacillota > Clostridia > Eubacteriales > Oscillospiraceae > Faecalibacterium > Faecalibacterium wellingii. Next base: position 2,419,773 of record NZ_CP094473.1, on the reverse strand, counting down.
GCGCATGTACTGGGCCCAGCAGGCAGAACAGGCAATGACTGCTGAAGAGCTGGAAGCCTTCAACGAAGCAGCCGTGCTGGAGGTGGATGGTCAGGTGGTGCCCACCGATAAGATCCGCTATACCTATAAGAAACAGGGCTGGTTCACCGAGAGCACCAGCGAGCTGCCCACCAAGCCGGGCACCTATACGCAGACGGCAGAGATCGGCGGCAATTACAACTGCAGCAAGATCAGCCGCAATATCATCGTAAAGTAATGCTGTAACAAAAACAAGGCCCCGCACCTAAAAGGTGCGGGGCCTTGCTGTATCCTGCGGAAAAAATGGATCACATGCGGAACCGGAAGGCCCAGCCGCCGCAGCAGCAGTTGCACAACAGGTTCAGCAGGATCATGCTCCAGCACCACTGCATCAGGCCGCCGGGGCGTGCGTAGGTGGTCTGGGTGGTGCGGTAGGTCTGGCCGGGGTTCTGCATCCGGCGCAGGTGCATCTGGTATTCGGTGTTATTGGGGTCCAGCTGCACGGCGCGGCGGGCATCCTGCAGCGCATCGATGCGGTTGCCCAGTCCCTGATTGGCAAGGGAGGAAAGATAATACCACCGTGCATTGCGTCCGGTCATGCCGTCCAGCACCCGGCGGGCCTCCGCGTAGCGGCCATTGACCACAAAGTTGCGGGCGGCCTGCATTTCCGGGCTGTCGGAGCCGGAGTAGCTGGCACCCTGCTGGCCGTAGCCCTGCTGCCCGCCGAAGCCGAACCCGAAGCCGAACGGGTCGAAGCCGTCAAAACCATCAAAGCCGCCAAAACCGCCGTAACCATTCTGGTAGCCCTGCTGCTGATAGCTCTGCTGGCCGTAGCCCTGCTGGTAGCTGCCGTAGGGATTGCCGCCCTGAGGGCCGGTCTCGCCTTTGGTGATGGCGTCATAAGCCGCCTGCACCTCTTTGAAGTGCTCTTCGGCGGTGGGGTCGTTGGGGTTCAGGTCCGGGTGCCAGCGCTTGCATTTGGCGCGGTATGCTTTTTTGATCTCGTCATCGCTTGCGCCGCGCGAAACGCCCAGCACCTCATAGGGATCTCTCATGGATATACTTCCTCACGTCTCATTTCATGCAGCCGCCATTGCGGCATAACATTTATAGTCTACCGTATTGCCGTGCAAAAATCAAGCAAAACCGCTCAAGACTGCCGTTTGCGGGCATCCTTTGCGGTCTTGCAGTTGTATTTGAGCCATACGCCGGAATACAGGATGTTGCGCAACAGGTCTGCATCCTCTACACAGGGCAGACGCTCAAAGCTGTGGGCGCATTGTGCCAGCAGCAGCTCAAAGATCTCCTTCATTTCCTCTTCATAGCCGGGCTGGGTGCTCAGGCTTTTCAGCGGATTGTAGGCACCTTTGTGCTGATCGCGCTTCAGATCGTCGTAGGCATCCAGCAGGTAGATGAATTTGCCCAGATGGAAGCCGATGCTGCGCAGCTCCGGCGACCAGTGATCCTGCCGGTAGTCGAACAGCTCAGCCATCAGCGCGCCAAAGCAGCCGGACACTGCGTCCAGATCCTCGCTGCCGGCAGCTTCGTATCCGGCCAGCCGGTCAAGGCAGGTGCGGATGGCGCTGCACTGACGGGGCCAGCGGCTCTCGGCGTCCTGTCTGCAGCCGGTAAGCAGCTTTTCGTATCCGAGGCCCAGCAGGCTGTGGTCGTCCTTCCATTTATCCTCAGCGTTGTAGTAGTGCAAAGCTACGCTCAGATCTGCACAGTAATCGGTGGGGGAGGCCGCCCGCCATTCCACACCGCCCAAGGGGTGGATGGGGCACCGGTCGTGCCCGGAAGAAGCTTCGGTCTCGCCCTCGTACAGGCTGCACAGCAGCAGATTCAGAAAGGTGAGATCATAGCTCAGGGTAAAGCGGCCCCGCAGGCCATGCAGTGCATCGATGCGGCGGCACAGCCCGCAGTAGGCGGTGCGGTAGCGCTTCTGCGCCTCGTCCGAAAGCGCGGCCTGATTGGGAACAACATAACCAAACATATCCGGTCAGCTCTTTTTGATGAACTGGGTGCCGCAGCGGGGGCAGGAGATCTGGATACGGCCCCGGCCCCGGGGCACGCGTAGCTTCTGGCGGCACTTGGGGCAGCGGTAGTAGTGGTAGATCTTACGGTTGGCCCACTGATCTTTCAGGGAGTGGAATTTGCGGTCGATGCGGTCCTTCAGGGTGTAGTACTGGTAATTTTCCTCGGTGCGCTTGGAAATATTGCGGCTGAGGGAACGGTAGTAGCACAGGATCAGCAGCGCCAGACCCAGCCAGGTGAACAGGCTGAAGCGGGTGAGCAGCGAGAGCAGCAGCAGCACGATGGAGGCCATGCTCAGAAACTGGTTCAGGCCATCGGTGCCGTAGCGGCCGATCATAAACTGACGGAATTTTTCTTTCATAAGTCCTGCATCCTTTTGTTTTGGAATCAAAGCGGAAAGCGGGATGTGCCCGCTGTTATTTTACATTTCTTAGGATACCAGCCAACCATGATGAAATTTTGAACAGAGTGCAAATCTATCATGAAGGGACGGAAATTAACCGTTCTCCCGGCTGCGGATGGTCAGGACGGCGTCGGTGTCCAGCGCACCCTCCATGCGGCAGTGCAGCACGGCGCGGCCCGCCTCGCCGGTGGTGGCAAGATAGGTGCCCGCCATGCCGCCGCGCAGCGGCACCACGCTGGGGCCGATGATCTTCAGCGGGCCGTCCACACGCAGCTGGACAGCCTCGCCGCAGTAGGGCAGCAGGTTGCCGTTCTGGTCGATGGCACGCAGGCTGACAGCCGCGCAGTCCCATGTGGGACCGTCGGTCAGGATGGGATTGTGCACGGTGCATTCCAGCCGGACGCTCTGCACCGGCTCCCGCACCACTGTGCCCACGACCCGGCCGTGCCAGACCGCCTCAAAGCGGTACACGGGGCTGGGGCTGCCCAGAATGCCGATGTATTTGCAGTACATGCGGGCCACTTCGTTCCAGCTCAGCCGCAGCGAGAGCATCCGCGCCTTGGAAAGCGGCGAAAGCTCCATGGCGCACCGGCGCATATCATTCAGGATGGCCGCAGCGGCCTGAGCGGAAGGCGGGTCCATGCCCTCGTACTTTTCCAGCAGAGAGCCTACAAAATCGTTGATCTCAATGGGCGGGTGCGGCATGGCGGCAAAGCGGCCGTGCCGGTCGGGAGAGAACTCGGCAATGTAATCGTTGCCGCGGTACAGCCGCACGCTTTCGGCATTGGTGAACACCCAGCAGGCCGTAGGCGCGCCGCCGGGCAGGTCGCCCAGCGCCATGCCGGAAGAGACCTCCAGTACGATGTCCGAAGGGGAACGCGGCGTTTTCTGGCTGGCGTACACGGCTGCGGCAAGCTTTGGGTTGCGGAACATGTCCAGCATGCCGTGGTAGCAGATGCGGTCGCCGCTGCCAAATTCCCGGTGGGTGTTGTAATCGGCCATGCACCAGCCAAAGCTGCCGGCCACGCCCTGCTGCGCGATGGAATCGTTCAGCACGGCGGCGGTGCGCAGCGCCTGCACCAGCCGATGCGTTTCGTCGTCAAAGGGTTTGGTAGGCATCTGCTGCCCGCCAAATTCGCTGATCAGGTAGCCCTTGCGGGTGTCGGGGGTCACTGCGGCGCGGGCTTCACAGGCGGCACCGCGGCCCCGGCAGGAGTAGTCGTTGTAGGCGTACACATCCTCCAGAAGCTGGCTTTTGCGGTGGTTCCGTGCACCTGCCGTGGGGCGGGTGGGGTCCAGCCGGTGGATGGCCTCGTTGGTACGCTTATAGAAAGCTTCGTCGTCGCCGCTGCCGTTCACCCGGGCGCCCCACAGAAAAATGCTGGGATGGTTGCGGCACTGGCACACCATTTCGCGGCAGTTCTGCAGGGCCTGCGCCTTCCAGCTCTCATCGCCGATGTACCGCCAGCCGGGCATTTCGGTAAACACCAGCAGGCCAAGCTCATCGCAGGCGTCCAGAAATGCAGGGCTCTGGGGGTAGTGGCTGGTACGCACTGCGTTGCAGCCCAGATCTTTTTTCAGGATCTGAGCGTCCAGCCGCTGGATGCTGTCCGGCATGGCATAGCCCTGATAGGCAAAGCTCTGGTGGCGGTTCAGGCCGCGCAGTTCCACCCGCTGGCCGTTCAGGTACAGCCCGCCAGCCACGAACTGCACGGTGCGGAAGCCGAACCGCACCGTCTTTTCGTCCAGCACGCGGTCCGGCAGACCGGCAGAGCCGGGACGGATCAGCTGCACCGTGAGGGTGTACAGGGTGGGATGCTCGATGCTCCACGGATGCACGCCGTTCAGCACGCCGGTGATGGGCAGCGAAAGCTCGCCGCTGTAGGCGGCGAGGCTGCCGGAGGGGCTGCGGATCTCGGCCTGCAGGGTGCAGCCCACGGTCTCGCCCACGGTGGAGGTGTAGATGCGGAAATCGCCTTCGGCCTTTGCCTCAATGAACACATCCCGCAGGTAAGCAGGCTCCTTGATGTCCAGACTGACAGCACGGTAGATGCCGCCATAGGTCAGATAATCGATCTGCCCGCCAAAGGGGGGGATGTTCAGGTCCTCGCGGCTGTCGCAGCGCACGGCCACCACGTTTTTCTGGCCAAAGTGCAGTGCGCCGGTCAGGTCCACCGTAAAGGCGGTGTAGCCGCAGCCGTGGTGGAACAGCCGCCGCCCGTTGCAGAACACAGTGGCATCGTGGGCAATGGCACCAAAGGTGAGCAGCACGGTGCGGCCCTTCCACTCTCTGGGCGCAAAAAATTCCCGCCGGTAGCCGCACAGACACTGGTATTCGTTTTCACTGCAATAGTTGTAGGGCAGCACCCGCACGGTATGGGGGATGCGCACCGGCTCCAGTTCCAGCTCGCATTCCGGCCGCACCAGTGCCGGGTCGAACCGGGGCGTGAACAGCCAGCCTTCATTCCAATCGTAGTGTTCCATAGCAGCGCTCCATCTGATAAAATCACTTTACATCTTATAGTAACACAAAGATATGAACGAAAAAAGAAGCCGCAGCCCCATTTGCAAAGGATTTTTAGCCGTTTCAGCACAAAAAGCGGGAGAGTGCTCAAAAAAGTTTGGAATTACTGGCTGCGCGACAACAATTGTTACAAATAAATAAACGAAAAAATGGTGATTTCGTCAAAGATACGGACGGATGCTGAAAAATGTTGAAAAAGCTGGAAGAGAGAGTAAAATTCAAAGTAGAAGTGCAAACGTGCTTCAAAATAGAATGGAAAGGAATCATGAAACATGAAAAGGTTCATTGCGGCGTTGCTGACGGTGGCCATGGCTGTCAGCTTTGTACCTTTCAGTGTGTTTGCGGAAGGGAGCGGCACGGAGTCTCTGCCGGAAACATCGGCGGAGAGCACAGCTGCGCAGCAGGAAGAAATGGCCCGTGCATTGCAAAGTACATACGATCCATTTGGGCGGAACTATGTCTCTGCGCAGACGGAGGAAAACCAGAGCCAGCAGGCAGAGGTGGATACATCGGATGTATCGCTGACTGCGACCAACAGCTTTGGCCAGCTGCTTATGAACAGTATGGACGAGCAAAACGGAACGAATGGCGAGTATACTAGCCGCGTTACGAGTCTGAAGATGAACGGACATACTGCCACAGTGGAATTTGTTACGGATAAAGCGGCTGACCTTGTGGTGGCTGTTTACACTGACAGCAACGCAGAAGAAATGGTTGCCAGCGGTACTGCAGAAGTGTCCGGCAGCGGCGGGAATGATTCGGTTTCCGTGGCGATTCAAGGCGAGATCCCGGAGTATTATACGGTTAAGGCATTTTTGCTGAATAAAAATACCCATGAGCCGCTGAGTCAGGTGTATACAGACTCTTCGCGCACAAAAGTTATGGTTGATTTGAGCACCGCGAAAGCCAGTGACTTCCCGGAAGATCGTGTGATCAATCTGGATGGGCAGGATGATACGAACTTTGCCGTTGTCAGTGACGAAACGACGCTTGTGACATACGAGAATAATGCTGCAGGGAAGAATCAAGTCATCAGCGAAGATGATGATGCATTGGTATACGTTATTGGCAATGCCAGTGATGAGATCAAAAACCTGCAGCCGAACGATATCCTGACTTACGAATATGAGCCGGGTGTGATGTTGATCGCACGTGTGCAGAACATTACAGTAAGTGGAGATACTGTAACTATTTACGGTGATAGCGCACTGGATATCTCCGATGTGTTTGATGCTGTCAAAATTGAAAGTGATGCCGATAGCGGAGATTTTACTTACGATGGTACCGAAGCAGATGCTGGTGTAGAATATAATGGAACGAGCTATGATGAACCTGACGAAATAGATTTGACAAATGCAGCAGGTCAGGGAGAAATTAAGGTAGGAAATGAATTTATACTAAAAGAAGTCGGAGACTCAAATCTAAAAGTCAAGGGATCTATTAAAATCAGTCTTGGAATAAAAATTCAGTACTATTTTGCAAATGATATGACTTTTATTTCGGATTCGAATGAATTTGAAGTGACAGGAGCTGTGTCTTTTTCAGCAAAATCAGAAGGCGAAATCAAACTGGGATCTTTAGGTGTTCGACCGATTTTTGGCCTGTGGGTTGGATTTGAACCCGTAGTAAAAGGAAAAGCGGAGATTACGGGTAAGCTGCAATTAAAATATACTGCAACAATTGGCGCAGAATATTATAGCTCTTCTGGATTTTCAAATACAAGCAAAGAACCTGAAGTTGAATTCAACATTTCTGCAGAAGGAAGCTTGTACATTGGATTTGATTTTAAACCGAAAGCAAAGATTCTCGAAAAAGTTACAGTATTGACATTGGATGCGGAAGTTGGAGCAGAATTGAAGGGCACAAAGAAAATTACAACAATTGACAACGATACATTCAATGATGAGTCAAGACACGCATGTGCAGGCTGTTTTGAAGTGAAGGTGTCAACAATCGTAAAAGTTGGCGCAACACTTGAAATCATAGGAATTACGCCTAAGAAAAAACAATTTGCGGAACTGACGCTAGGTCCACTGGAAGGGTATTATTCACCGGAATATGATGAGTGGGGATGGAATAAATGTCCGCATGAGTTATATCGTGTGATACTATCTGTGGATCAGGAAAATCCCCAGGGAATTTCTTACTTGATGGGCTCCATGAGTGATGTTCTGGAAGGCAAGGCAAAGGCTCTCGGAGGCATAGCGCTTGAAAATGGAAAGATGCGATGCTATCTTGCGCCGGGTACTTACACAGTTGCTGCAGTGAAAGATTCCAATGTGCCGTATGGAGATGCTACGTTTACTATTACAGAAAATGCAGTCGATGTTCAGATCAAAGCGGGGTCTATTGATATTTCAAAACCGGAACCGGACAAACCGGGAACTGGCGAAAATCCAGATGGGCCGGACTCTAGTATAACTATGAATTGGTCGTTGGACGAAAACGGAAAGTTAATCATTGAAGGTAAAGGAGAAATGGATCAAAAAGCAGAATGGAATAAAGCGGAAGATGTTCCGTGGAATGCGGTAAAAAGTGAAATAAAAAATGTGGAAATAGCAGAAGGAATAACCAGTGTTGGAAGCTATGCATTTTATGATTGTAAAAATTTGACGGATGTTGTAATTCCAAGCGGAGTGACCAGCATTGGTAGCTATGCATTTTTTGGTTGCAGAAGTTTGGCAAGTGTTGCAATTCCGGACAGCGTAACCAGCATTGGAAACCATGCATTTTTGGGGTGCAGAAGTTTGATAAGCGTCGAAATTCCGAACAGTGTAATCAGCATTGGTGGTGCTGCATTTGATAGTTGTAGCAGTCTGACACGTATTATAATTTCGAACAGCGTAACCAACATTGGCGATGCTACATTTTATGGCTGCAGCAGTCTGACAAGTATCGAAATCTCAAACAGTATAACCAGAATTGGTAGCTCTGTATTTAACGGTTGTAGCAGTTTGACACATATTACGATTCCGGATGGTGTAACAAACATTGGTGACCATGCGTTTTCTGGTTGCAGAAGTTTGACAAGCATCGAAATCCCGAACGGTGTAACCAGTATTGGAGACTTTGTATTTTATGCTTGCGAAAATTTGACAAGCGTTACGATTCCGAGTAGTGTGACCAGTATTGGAAATTATGCGTTTTATGGTGGCTGTGGCAGCCTGACAAGCATCGAAATCCCGAATGGTATAACCAGCATTGGAGAGAGCACATTTTCTGGCTGTAGTGGTTTGGCACGTGTTGAAATTCCGAGCAGCGTAACTAGCATTGGCAGCGGCGCATTTTCTAAATGTAGCAGTTTAACGAGCATCGAAATTCCGAACGGTCTGACAAGTATTAGTGACTTTGTATTTTTTGGCTGTAGTAGTCTGACAAACATTACAATCCCAAGCAGCGTAACCAGCATTGGCGGCTATGCATTCGAGGGTTGTAGCAGTCTGACAAGTATTGCAATTCCGAATGGTGTAACTGGCATTAGTGATTTTGTATTTGAAGATTGCAAAAACCTGACGAGTATTACGATTCCGAGCAGTGTGACTAGCATTGGAGACTATGCGTTTTTTGGCTGCAGCAGTCTGACAAACATTACGATTCCGAACCAGGTGGCCAGCATTGGTCATGCTGCATTTTATGACTGCGGTAGTTTAACAAGCATTACAATCCCGAATGGCGTAACCATAATTGAAAGCTCTACATTTGCTAACTGTAGCAGTTTGACAAGTATCGAAATTCCGAGCAGTGTGATTGGCATTAGTGGTGCTGCATTTTATGGCTGTAGCAGTCTAACGAATGTTTTCTATTCTGGAACAAGGGAACAGTGGAATAAGATACCAAGTGAGAGTAGCAATGACCCCCTCCTTTCCGCTACCATCCACTGTACCGATGGTGATATCCTTCCCGAGAATACATCCTCTGAAAACTCCATCACAACCGGTTCCGCAGCTGCTAGCAACGGCACCTTCAGCGCAGCATTTGATAATGTGAGCGCGGGCAAGGACTATGCCGTTATCATCAGTCGCTCTGAAACCAATCCGCTGAACCCGGATAACCTGATCTACATCAATCAGATCACTGCAGCAACAGACGGCGAACTGAGCGTGCCGTTCCGCACGGGCGCAAGTACCGGCGAGATGGTGTATGTTGTGGCCTGTGCACGGGACGACATTACCATAGACCCGGTCCAGCCGACTGACCCGGTCGATTCGGACACTCCTTCCGGCGGCGGTGGTGCCGGTGCGGCAGTGGTCGGTGTCGTGGCCGTGGCGGCAGTTGTAGGCGTTGTGCTGCTGATGCCGGTGGAAGTCAGCGGTACGGTCAAATGCACCAACCAGGCAGTTCGGCCTGCTGCTGTGCAGGTGTTGCAGGGCGATAAGGTCATAGCAGAGACTGTTACGGATGCAGAGGGTCGATTCACCGTCAAGGTGCGCCGCGGTAGCTATACGCTGCGTGTGCGGTATGTGGGCGCGGACGGCTATCCTGTGACCCGCACGGTGGACTTCAAAGCACCAAACAAAAATCTGAATGTAGCGGCATAATCCGTTGCGTCACATAAGAAAGGCCGGGGCTGCGGTGTGCGGCTCCGGCCTTTCTGTATTTGCTTCAGCGGATAAAGTTGGTCATGGGCCGCTTGGGGTTCTGCGGGTGCTCAATGCCGGCGGCTTTTCCGGCTTGGATGCAGTGCAGCAGCCAGGCCATGTTACGGCCCAGCTCCTGCATCACGGCACAGCCCTCGGCGTCCTGCAGGACCTGCTCGGCGTTGGAGCCATGCACCATGGCCCAGTAGGAGCCGTTCACCAGCGGCATGTGGAAGAACTGCGGGTACTTCACCAGCTGGTCCAGCGTGGTGGTGGTACCCGCGCGGCGTGCCGAGCAGCAGATGGCGGCAGGCTTGTAGGCCAGATATCTGCCGCCTGCGTAGGCAAGGCGGTCCATGAAGCTGGTCATGTTGCCGGTAGCGGATGCATAGTGCACCGGGCTGCCGAACACAAAGCCGTCGGCGGTCTTGGCCTTCTCAATGGCTTCGTTGACCACACCGCCGAACACGCAGCCATTGCCTGCGGCGCAGCCGCCGCAGCCGATGCAGCCGCCTACGGGCTTGCCGCCGACATGCAGGATCTCGGTGTCCACACCGGCGTCGTTCAGTTCCTTTGCGATGAGGGAAAGGGCGGTATAGGTGCAGCCCTTTTCGTGGGGGCTGCCGTTGATGAGCAGAACTTTCATGCAGATACTCTCCTTTTGGTGTCCAGAATGCGCCGCAAAAGCCCGGCGCTGCCGGTTTTATTGTAGCACAAACCGACAGGCGGCGCAACGCGCGGCTCTTGACAAGAATATGCAGTTGGGTGATAATAAAGTGATACAAAAATGTGTTTGCAGCTGCATCTTCCGGCTGCAAGGAGGAGGAGAGAGAACATGCGCGTGATCGCAGGAGAAGCCCGGGGCCGCAGTCTGGAGGCCCTGCCGGGAACAGATGTGACCCGGCCCACCCTTTCGCAGGTAAAAGAGGCGATGTTCAGCATCGTCCAGTTCGACCTGCCCGGCGCACGGGTGCTGGACTTGTATGCGGGCAGCGGCCAGCTTGGCATTGAAGCACTGAGCCGCGGCGCGGCGCGCTGCGTGTTTCTGGACGAGAACCGCGAGGCAGTGAATATCATCATGCGCAACTGCAAGGCCTGCGGCGTGTTCGACCGCAGCCGCGTCAATATCGGCGAGGCTGCGCGGTATCTTTCCGCCTGCCGGGAGCAGTTCGACATCGTACTGCTGGACCCGCCCTTCCGCAATGGTACGCTGGAAAAGATCCTGCCGGCGGTGGACAAATGCACCGCACCCGGCGGCATCGTGCTGTGCGAGAGCGAGACGGGCATCGTGCTGCCGGCCGAGGCAGGCGGCCTGACCCTGCGCAAGCAGTACAAGTACGGCAGAGTGCTGCTGTGGAAGTACACAAAGCCCATGCAGCCGGCCGGTGATGAGCAGAAGGGAGAAGCACTATGAACGTGAACGAACTTTTGGATACCATTGAGGATGCACTGGAGGAAGGCGCAAATGTCCCTCTGTCCGGCGGCAAGAAGATCGTGGACGTGGAGCAGATCCGTGATCTGCTGGACGAGATCCGCGCAAACCTGCCCGGTGAGCTGCGGCAGGCCCAGCAGATCGTGAACGACCGCGCCCAGATCGTGGAAACGGCCAACGCGCAGGCACAGGTCATTGTGAAAAAGGCGGAGGAAAGAGCCCGCATCCTGACCAGCGAGGCGGAGATCGTGAAGGCGGCGCAGCAGCGTGCCGCGGAGATCACCACCGCAGCCCAGAATGAGGTGCGCACCCTGCGCCAGACCGTGACGGACTACTGCGACAATATGCTCCGCAACACCGAGGAGACCATGGTGGAAAATGCGGCACAGGTGAAAAATGTGCGGGCAAATCTGCGCCAGAATGCCAAGAAAAACGGATAAACTGCGGCTGCATGATGTAACACCGCAGCAAAAGCACCGGACAGCCGGGCAGAGAGGCTCTGCACCCACAAGCTCACACACAAATTACACATCCCCGGAATAACAAAGTCCCTGCAGGCAAAAATGACGGCTGGTAGGGGCTTTTTTTGTTACATTTTGCAGGAAAAACGAAAACGGAAACCCTTGCATTCAAGGGCTTGATTTGCTACAATAAAGCTGTGTCATCGGACGAAAGCATGCACTGCGCGCACAGCCCGCTGATGCACAAAGCCATGAACGAAGAAAGGAGGCCGTACCGATGGAACTTGAAACACAAGCAGCCTTTGACCCGGCCTCGTTTGAGCATATCCCGGTCCTGCTGAACGAGTGTCTGGAGGGTCTTGCCATCGACCCGGCTGGCACTTACCTTGACGGAACGGCGGGCGGCGCGGGACATTCCCGCCAGATCGCCCTGCGATTGGATGCGGCAAAGGGCGGACGCCTGATCTCGCTGGATCAGGACCCGGATGCCGTGCAGACCGCACGTTCCCGTCTGGCGGGCCTGCCCGCTACGGTGGTGCAGATCAACTTCCGCTATGCGGGACAAGCTCTGGAAAGCCTTGGCATCGACAAGATCAACGGCGCACTGCTGGATCTTGGCGTTTCCAGCCATCAGCTGGACGATGCAGCCCGGGGATTTTCCTACCGGGCAGATGCACCGCTGGACATGCGGATGAGCCAGCAGGGCGAGACGGCGGCAGACCTTGTGAACACCGAGAGCCGCGAAGAGCTGGCACGCATCCTGCGGGATTACGGCGAGGAGCCTTTTGCATGGCAGATCACGGGCAGGATCGTGGAAGCGAGAGAAAACGCTCCCATTGAAACGACCCTGCAGCTGGCAGACATCGTGGCCAGCGCCATGCCGCCGGCAGAACGCCGCAAGAACAAGAACCCTTCCCGCCGCACCTTTCAGGCGCTGCGCATTGCAGTGAACCATGAACTGGATGCGCTGGAGGAAGGGCTGGATACCATTTTTGATCACCTTGCGCCGGGCGGTCGGCTGTGTGTGATCACCTTCCACTCGCTGGAGGACAGGCTGGTGAAGAACAAATTCCGCCGCTGGTCCACAGCCTGTACCTGCCCGCCGGAGTTTCCGGTGTGCGTGTGCGGGGGCAAGGCAAAAGCAAAGCTTGTCACCCGCAAGCCCATTGAGGCAAACAGTCAGGAACTGGAGGAGAACCGGCGCAGCCGTTCTGCCCACCTGAGAGTTTTGGAAAAATGCTGAACAGAATACCTGTTTTGTGAGGAGGAGAGCAAGCCATGGGTCAGGCAGCATACGATTATAACGCAGTGCGGCGCAGAAAAGCCCCGCAGACACAGCGCAAGGCGAACCTGCGTGTTGCAAAGGGCGGCAAGCGCCGTCTTACGCCGCTGCAGGCAGCGGTGCACAATGCCATGAATCTGGTGGCAGCTGCGCTGCTGGTGGGCTTTGCCATCAGCCTGCTGTGGAGCGAATCCCAGCTGGTGGAGCTGAACGATCAGATCCAGGATGCAAAGGCACAGCTGGTGAGCGAGCAGAGCCAGTATACTTATTACAACAGTACCCTGAACAGCAAGACCAATATCACCAGCGTGGAGGAAACCGCCGGGCGTCTGGGCCTGATGAAGATCGACCAGAGCCAGATCACCTACATCCGTCTGGGCGAGAGCGATACGCTGGAGCGCACCCAGTCCGCTGTGCGGCAGTGGACTGACTTTATCTATAACGGAGCAGTGAACATTCTTGGCACCATAAGGTGAATCAGGTACGGGAAAGCGTGCGGCAGCGCACGCTTTTTCGGTTTTATGCCCCCTTTGCAAAAAAACTTCAAATCCAATAAAAGTGCGGCGGGAAGCAGAAACTGCCTTTTGCTGCAGGAGCATACCATGCCAAAATTTTTCCGAAAGATCACCAAAAAAATAAAAGGGCCATGGCCGGATACCGGTGCCAGTGCCCGCATGAACCCCAAAATCAGCCTGCTCTGCGGCAGTCTGGCCCTTGCGATCATGGGGCTTGCGGCCATCCGTGTGACCTACAGCCTGTATAACATCCAGATCCGGAACGGCGAGACTTATCGTCAGCTGGCGGCAAAGCAGCAGCTGCTGGATACCACCATCAAGGCGACCCGCGGCGAAATCTATGATAGCTCCGGCATCACGCTGGCTTCCACCAGTGTGGTGTGGACCATCTGGGCCGACCCGGACAACAGCAAGATCCTGTACACCTCCACCGGCGAGGAGGACAACGAGGTGCGCACACTGGACCCCGCCATGTGCGCCGAGGTGAGCCGGGAGCTGACCCTGCGCCTGCTCTCCGGCGACGGTGAGAGTCTGGACGCGGTGGACACCTCGTCGGAGGCGTACCAGACCCAGTACCAGAAGGTCTACGATGCACTTTCCAAAACCGACACCAGATATCAGGTGCTGGCCACCAAGGTGAACAACGCCGTCAAGCTGTCCATTGAATCGTATGTTTCGCAGTTCAATAAGGCGCACAAGCGTGCCAATGGCACATCCCGCAAGGGAAATATCTCGGTGGGCAGCGAGAAGAGCTTTCAGCGCAATTATCCCTACGGGGCATTTGCGGCGGCGGTGCTGGGCTTTACGGATGCCGACGGCATCGGCACCTACGGACTGGAAAAATCCTATCAGTCCACATTGGCCGGTGTGGACGGCCGCACCATCACCAAGCGCAACGCCTACAACAATGCCATTGCGGACGAGAATGCCACCACCTTTGCCGCCAAGGACGGCAGCAATCTGGTGCTTTCGCTGGATGTGAACGTGCAGGAGATCGTGGAGCGGTATCTGAACGAAGCCATTGCAGCCAACACGGTGGAGAACCGCGGCGCGGCTATCGTGATGAATGTCAAGACCGGTGCTATTCTGGCAATGGCCTCCAAGCCGGACTTTGACCCCAACGATCCGCTGGATTACAGTGCCAATCTGGATTATCTCAACGAGCTGGTGCACGCCGAGCCGGAGCTGTACGGCATCTACAAAAAGGATGAAAACGGCAACGAGCTCAAGGACGCAAACGGCAACCGCATTCTGGACGAGGAAGCGGACTATTCCGGCTACTTCCGGGATATCCAGTGGAAGAACAAGACCATCACCGAGCTGTATTACCCCGGAAGCGTGTTCAAGGTGATCACCTCGGCCATGGGCGTAGATTCCGGTCTGGCGAATATCAACACCACCTTTACCTGCGCCGGTGCCTACGGCGTGGCCAAGGAGACCTACCACTGTGCAGGCCACAAGGCCCACGGCACCATCAATCTGGCCGATGCCCTGCGCCAGAGCTGCAATATCTATTACATCCAGCTGGGCCAGAGGATTGGATCTCAGACGTTCTACAATTACTTTGACGCCTTTGGTTTCACCGACCGCACGGGCGTGGACCTGCCCAGCGAGACCGGTTTTATGCAGTACTACAAGGGCAGCCAGCTGGGCGAAGTGCAGCTGGCATCCTCGGCCTTTGGTCAGGCCATGGCGATCACCCCGCTGCAGATGTGCACGGCGGTGGCTGCAGCGGTCAACGGCGGCTATCTGGTCACGCCCCATGTCGTGGATAAGATCACCGATGCCAACGGCAACGTCATTGAGGAGATCGGCGCCAATGTCCGCCGTCAGGTGGTCAGCGAGAGCACCAGCAACGTGATCCGCCAGATCATGGAATATGAGGTGGGCGCCGGTACCGGCGGCGGCAAGTACGCCTATGTGTCCGGCTACCGCATCGGCGGCAAGTCCGGCACTTCCGAACAGCTGAACATGGACCGCCGCGCCGATGGCGACTACAAGAAGGTGGCATCCTTTGCCGCCGTGCTGCCCGCCGACGACCCGGAGATCATCGTCTATGTGATGCTGGATGACCCCAACAACGCCAGAACGGACTATTCGTCCCTGCTGGCGGCTCCCGTTGTGGGCAACATCATCAGCGAGATCGCGCCGTACCTTGGCATTGCCGCCGACGGCGAGGATCGCAGCCAGACGGTGGTCACGGTGCCGAATCTGGTGGGCACCGAGTGGAGCAGCGCACAGGTGCAGCTGAACATCAAGGGCCTCAAGCATCAGCTGGCCGAAAGCACAGCCAGTCAGGCGGCAGCAGCTGTTACCTACCAGTACCCCCATGCAGGTGCAAAGGTGGCCTATGGCACCACTGTGTATCTGTATACCGATACCTACGAGGGCAGCCATACCGAGGTGCCGGATGTGACCGGCAAGAGCGCGGACTTTGCCCGCCAGATGCTGTCCGCTGCCGGACTGAACTGTGTGGTAGAGGGGAATACAGGCGGCACGGTGCAGGCGCAGAGCGAGGAGCCCGGCTCCAGCGTGCAGCGCGGCACCATCGTGACCATTACCTGTGGGTAACAAGAACCCTCTCAGGCGCTTGCGCGCCAGCTCTCCCGAAGGGCGAGCTTTATGAGTGGGCACGGTAAAGTGAATCTTCTGAAGAACTGCACTTTATCGTAAGATGCAAAAGAGCTCCCCTTTCGGGGGCGCTGGCAATGCCGCAGGCATTGACTGAGAGGGTTTTACAAGATAAAAGAGAGGGGAAAGAACCAATGGAAAAAATTTCTGCAAGCAAGCTTCTGGCAGGGCTGGTGCCCGCGGGTTCCATCCCGGAAGAGGTACAGGTGGAGTCTGTGACCACCGACAGCCGCGAGGTGCGGCCCGGCTGCATCTTTGTGGCCTTCCCGGGCGAAAAATTTGACGGCCACGACTTTGCGGCAAAGGCACTGGAAAACGGCGCTGTTTACGTGGTGGTGAACCACCCGGTGGAGGGTGTTCCTGCGGAGAAGGCCATCCTCTGCCCGGACAGCTACCACGCGATGATGGTGATGGGCGCCAACTACCGCAGCCAGTATCACCCCAAGATGGTGGGCGTGACCGGCAGCGTGGGCAAAACCACCACCAAGCAGATGACCTATGCGGCCCTTGCCGGTTTTGGCGAGACCATCAAGACCGAGGGCAACCAGAACAATGAGCTGGGCATGCCCCGCACCCTGATGCGCATTGGCAGCAGCACCGAGTATGCGGTCATTGAAATGGGCATGAGCCATGCGGGCGAGATCGACCGTCTGGCCCGTGCCGCCCGTCCGGATGTGGGCATCATCACCTGCATCGGCGTGTCCCACATCGGGAATCTGGGCAGTCAGGAGAACATCTGCAAGGCAAAGCTGGAGATCTGCGCCGGCCTGCCCGAGGGCGCACCACTGGTGCTGAACTATGACGATCCCTTCCTGCGCAAGGCAAAGCTGCCGGAGCATGTGCGCCCGGTGTGGTTCAGCCTGACGGACGAGAATGCGGACGTGTGTGCGCTGTCTATCCGGCAGGAGACTGACGGCATGAGCTTTGTTCTGGAAGATCAGGAAGAGGGCACCTTTGTGGTGCGGATCCCGGCCATGGGCAGGCATAATGTTGCCAATGCACTGGCTGCTTACTGCGCCGCCACCCGTCTGGGCTGCGATGCGCACGGCGTCATCAAGGGCCTTTCCAATTTTGAGCAGACCGGCCGCCGCCAGAAGGTGGTGCACAGCAAGGGCGTTACCGTCATTGAGGACTGCTACAATGCAAACCCCGACAGCATGAAGGCTGCCCTTGCCATGTTCAAGGAGTTTCCCTGCAAGCGCCGCTTTGCCCTGCTGGGCGATATGCTGGAGCTGGGCGAGCTTTCCCGCGAAGCCCATGAGGAGCTGGGCCGTCTGGCCGCAGAGAGCGATCTGTACTGCCTTGTGACCTACGGCGAAAATGCAAAGCGCACCGCTGTGGTGGCTGCGGCCAAGGGGGTCAAGACCCTGCACGCAGACAGCTACCGCGAAGCTGCGGATGCTCTGCTGGACCGCATGGAGCCTGGCGATGCACTGCTGGTAAAGGCCAGCCACGGCATGGCTCTGGAAAAGGTGCTGGAAATTTTCTACGCAGAGCAGAAAGATGCCGAAGAATAACATTCCGGCATGAATTTGGAGACTGAAAAATGATTCGTTTCGCCTTGATCGCCGCGTCGGTACTGGGTTTTGCACTGACGGCGGCGCTCGGCAATCTGATGGTGCCGCTGCTGCGGGAGCTGCAGCGCACGATGCGCGGCGCGCAGCCGGAACAGGAGACCGACCGGAAGGAACCGGAAGAGCCTGTGCCCACGATCGGCGGGCTGTGCCTGATGGTGGGCACGCTGGCTGCAGTGGGTGCTGGATGGCTGGCGGCATGTGCCGCGCAGCCCTCCCTGCTTGGCAGCGACCGGCAGATGATGTCCCGGCTGCTCATTGCGCTGCTGGGCACGTTTGCCTTTGGTGCTGTGGGCGTAGCAGATGACCTTGCATGCATCCGCAGCCGTTCGGCGCTGGGCATGCGCCGTGCACCGCGCCTTGCGCTGGAAGCGGCTGCTGCGGCTCTGGTGCTGGGACTGCTTGCCCTGAGCGGCTGCCTGCCTGCCGGGCTCGTCCTGCCGGGAACAGGCTATATCCGGTTTGCTCCGGCACCGCTGCTGTGGGGCGCACTGCTGGTGGCGCTGGCCGAAGCGGCCCGCGTGGCCGACGGCGCGGACGGCACGGTGTGCGGCACGGCCTTTGTGGCTATGCTGGGCCTGATGATGCTGGAAACGCAGCTGGGATGGTTCCCGCTGGCGGTGTTCCCGGCAGCACTGGCCGGAGCACTGATGGCCTTTCTGCTGTGGGATTTCCCGCCGGCAAAGCTGCACCCCGGAAAATGCGGGTGTCTGTTTGCGGCGGGAGCCATCGGCTGCATCCCGTTGTGCATCGGCTATGCAGAGCTCAGCGTCCCGCTGGCGCTGCCCTTCTGGCTGGAAGGCGGTATGGTGGCGCTGCAGATCCTGTTTTACCGCCGCCGGGGCAGGCCGCTGTTCGCGGCTGCGCCGCTGCACCGCTGGCTGGAAAAGCGCGGCCTGAGTGCGGTGAATGTTTTTTACAGCCTGTGCGCCCTGAGCGTGTGCGGGCTGGCGCTGGCCGTGCGTCTGGCACGCTGGGCCTGAGCGCTTTATTCTGAAAAAACGAGGGGGAAGGGCAATGGAAGCCGCCCGCAGACAATACAGACAAAAAGAGACGACATGGGCCCCGCCGCTGCAGCGGGACCCGGGGCCGTGGAGCCGGCTGGTGATCAACTGGATGGCAACGCTGGCGGTCATTATGGCGTTTGGCCTTGTGATGCTGTACAGCGCAAGCTACACCACCGGCTACCTGCGCATGGGCGACAGCCTGCACTACATCAAGCAGCAGATTCTCTGCATGGCCATTGGCATCGGATGCATGGCAGCCATGAGCTATGTGGATCACCGATTTCTGCGCTGGGCGTGCAAGCCGTGTTACTGGATCGTGCTGCTCATGCTGGCAGCTACGCTGGCCTTTCCGCCGCTGAACGGCTGCCGCCGCTGGATCCGTCTGGGAGGACTGACCCTGCAGACCTCTGAGGTGGCTAAGTTTGAGATGATCCTGCTCACGGCGCATCTGGCGTCCAGTGCACCGCAGATCGGGCGGTTCCGTCCGTCCCTGAAAGAAAAGGTCCGGCTGAAGGACTGGCTGTTCATCCGCATCGTGCGGCAGATCATCCTGCCGGTGCTGCCGCTGGTACCGGTGCTGGTGCTGCTGATCATGGAACCGCACATGTCCGGCATCCTGCTGACCACCGCCATCGTGGGCACCATCCTGATGATGAGCGGCAGCGGCGGCATCATTACATGGGCAGGAGCAGGCACCGCGGCGCTGCTGCTGGAAACGCTGCTGACCCATGTGAACTCGATTGAGTACCTGCAAAAACGCCTGAAAACATGGTCGGACGATCTGGAAAAACTGAATCCCCAGACCAAGCAGAGCCTATATGCCATTGGCTCCGGCGGCCTGAAGGGCCTTGGCCTTGGCAACAGCGTGGAAAAGCAGCTCTGGCTGCCGGAGAGCACCAATGACTTTATCTTCAGCGTGGTATGCGAGGAGCTGGGCTTCATCGGGGCCACGCTCATCATCGTGCTGTTTATCCTGTTCATCGTGCAGGGCCTGCTGATCGCCTACAAGGCCGAGAATCAGTTCTGCACCATGGTGGGCATCGGCATTATGGCACAGATCGCATGGCAGGTGTTCTGCAACATTGCCGTTGTCACCAATACCATCCCGAACACCGGCATCAGCCTGCCCTTCTTTTCGTCCGGCGGCACCAGCCTGATCCTGCTGCTGGCAGAAATGGGCGTGATGGTGAACATTGGGCGCAACGGAGAACGAGCGGCCCAGCAGCGTGCCGCAGACCACGCCCGGCGGGAAGCAGAACGTGCGGCGCAGGAGGCCGAACGGGCCAGCAGGACCATCAATCTGGAGGATGCCCGCCGTGCACAGAACGGGAAATGAGAGGCTCCGGGCAAAGGCCGGACACATATAGGAGGAAATCAGTATGCGAGTTCTCATCGCTGCCGGCGGCACTGCCGGCCATATCAACCCGGCACTTGCCATTGCAGGTGCCATCAAAAAGGCAGATCCTTCTGCCGAGATCCACTTTGCCGGCCGTAGGGAGGGCATGGAGTACCGTCTGGTGGGGCAGGCAGGCTATCCGTTCCACCACATCGAGATCACCGGTTTCCAGCGCAGACTGTCGCTGAACAACATCAGGCGCAATATCGTCACCCTGTGGAATCTGGCCCTTTCCGGCCCCAAGGCAAAGAAGATCATGAGGGAAGTCCGGCCCGATCTCGTGATCGGCTGCGGCGGCTATGTGTCCGGCCCGGTGGTGCGCTGCGCTGCAAAAATGGGCATCCATACCGCTATCCATGAACAGAACGCCTTTCCGGGCGTGACCAATAAGCTGCTGGCACCGGATGTGGACATCGTGTTCGCCGCTGTGCCCGCCGCTGTGGAGAAGCTGGGAGCACCCGATAAGACCATCGTGGTGGGCAACCCGGTGCGCCCGGAGGTGTTCACAAAGGCAAAGGAGCGGGATGCCATCCGTGCCGAGCTTGGCGCAGGCGACCGCACCGTGGTGCTTTCCTTCGGCGGCAGTCTGGGCGCACGCCGCGTCAATGAGGTGGTGGCCGACCTGTGCGCATGGGAGCAGCGGGAGCACAAGCCGGTGCTGCATCTGCATGCCACCGGTCAGTACGGCGTACAGCTGTTCAAGGATCTGGAAAAGGAAAAGAACTTTGCTGAGGGCAGCAGCCTTGTGGTGAAGGAATACATCAACAACATGCCGGAGCTGCTGGCAGCGGCAGACCTTGTCATCAGCCGTGCCGGTGCGCTGACGCTGGCCGAGCTGGAGGCCGTGGGCCGCGCTGCGGTGCTCATCCCCAGCCCCAATGTGGCAGAGAATCATCAGTATTTCAACGCGATGGAGCTGCAGAAGGCCGGTGCTGCCGTGGTCATTGAGGAAAAAGACCTGACGGGCGAAAAGCTGGTGGGCACTGTGGCCGATCTGCTGGCACAGCCTGGTAAGCTGGCCGAGATGGGCAAAAATGCGCGCAGCCTGTCGGTAGACGACAGTCTGGACCGCATTGCCGCTGCCCTGATGAAACTGGTGCAGAAGCACTGACGAGGAAAAAACGGAAAGGAGGTGCACGCCATGCAGCGATCCGGTGGAAACAACGGCAATATCTACGACCTGCGGAAGGATCTGCAGCGTCCTCAGGCACCTTCACAGAAAAAGGAAACCTCCGGCAGCACCGACAGCCGCTATGGCTTTAATGGTGAGCCGCTGAGCTTTGCGCCGGACCGGACGTCCAACGGCGCCGTCCGGCGGACCCGGACGGACAACAGCATCGAGTTTCCCACCCAGCCGCGCCGCACAGCCCAGAGCAGTGCCCCGCGCACCCGCAGTCAGGGTCAGAACCGCAGCGCACCGCGTTCCCGCCCTGCGTCTGCAGGCCGGAACAGCTCCGGCACAGCCCGCAGGCCCCAGCAGCGCAGGCCCCAAAGCCAGCAGACCGGGCAGGCGGCAGACAGAGCCGCCCGCCAGCGCTACAAAAATCAGCGCCTGCGCCCGGCGCAGCAACAGCAGGTCCGGGACCCGGTGCGGCGGGAAAAACGCAAGAAACGCCGCCTGACCCGCGCCGCGCTGAAACGGCGGCGGATGATGCGGCGTCTGATGGCCTTTGTGACTCTGCTGGCCGTGATCGCTGCCGGTGTTTACCTGACCATGACCATGCTGTTCAAGATCGGTACCATTCAGGTGCAGACGGAGGACGGCACCGTGGTGCAGGAGGCGGGCGGCTATTCCAGCGGCGAGATCATTCAGGCGCTGGGTGTAGCGCCGGAGGAAAATATCTTCAGCTTTGACCCCGGCGAAAAGGAGGCGGCGCTGGAACGCCAATTCCCTCTGCTGGAATCCATCAGGGTGGTGCGGGATTATCCCAACACGGTGGTGGTGCAGGTGACGGAAGCGGTGCCTGCCTACGCCATGCAGACCCAAAGCGGGTGGCTGACCCTCTCGGATCAGTTCAAGATCCTGGCCTGCGGGTCGGCCCAGCCGGAGGGGCTTAAGACCCTGTACGGCGGTGAGGCGAAAACGACTGCCCCCGGCGAGCAGCTGAGCTTTGCGGCAGAGGATGCCGCCGACAGCACGGCAGCGTCGGACAGCGCAGCAGCCAGCAGCCCGGAGGAAGCGGACAAAAAGATAGAGACCCTGACGGCTCTGCAGGCAAAGCTGGAGGAATATGAACTGCTGGATGATGTGACCCGCATGGAATTTGCGGACACCGATCAGGTGGCATTTTTGTATCAGGATCGGGTCAGCGTGCTGCTTGGCACCCTGAACGATCTGGATTATAAGCTGGACCGCGCACGCTATGTGCTGACCAATGCCGACGGTAAGGGCTGTGCCCCTACCGACACCGGCAGGCTGGATTTCAGCCATGTGAGCGCAGGCAGCACCCGCAAAATTTATTTTGCACAGGGAGAGCCGACCCTGCCCTCCGGCTATGTGGTGCCGGAACCGGAGGAACCGGCCCAGACCGAGGAACCGTCTGCCGATGATACCACGGCAGACGGCGCAGAGGATGCCGCAGCCCAGCCTGCGGGCGATACGGCTGCAGCGGAGGAAACGCCGCTGACCGACCCCGCCCGCATGACCGCCAACGAGACCCAGGACCCCATGTGAGAATACGACCGTTTGAGGAGTGAGCAGCAATGAAACTGGAACAGTTACTGGAAGGTGTGCCCTTTACTCTGGTGCAGGGCAGCCTGAATACGGAAATTTCGGATATCATCTATGACAGCCGCAAGGCAGCCCCGGGGCTTGCATTCGTGTGCATCGTGGGCACCCAGCGCGACAGCCACGAGTTCGCCGCCGACTGTGCCGCAAAGGGAGTCAGCGCGCTGGTCATCCAGCACGACATCGACCTTTCCGCCCTGCCGGATGTGACCGTGGTCAGGGTGGAGAGCAGCCGCTATGCCATGGCGCTGATGAGTGCCAATCTTTTCGGCAACCCGTCCCGCCAGATGACCATGATCGGCGTTACCGGCACCAAGGGCAAGACCACCACCACCCACATGATCAAGAGCGTGCTGGAAGCAGCGGGCCGCAAGGTGGGCATGATCGGCACCAATGGCATCTACTACATGGGCTGCCACAAGGAGACCGCCAACACCACCCCCGAAAGCTACGAGCTGCAGAAGACCTTTAGGGAATTTCTGGATGCAGGCTGTGATACTGCGCTGATGGAGGTGTCCAGTCAGGGCCTGATGATGGATCGCGTGGCGGGCGTGCACTACGATGTGGGTGTGTTCACCAACCTTTCGCCGGATCACATCGGCCCCGGTGAGCACAAGACCTTTGAGGAGTACCGCAGCTGGAAGGGCCAGCTGTTCAAGCGCTGCGACGTGGGCGTGGTGAACATTGACGATGAGAACACCGAAGCCCTGCTGGAAGGCCATACCTGCAAACTGGTCACCTATGGCCGTGATGAAAAGGCCGACTACCGCGAGACCGGCTATGAGCTGCTGCGCACCCATGATTTTCTGGGCGTTAAATTCCATGTGACCGGCAAGGATGAGATGGACGTCAAGGTGAACATGCCCGGTGAGTTCAGCGTGTACAACGCGCTGGCAGCTCTGGCGGTGGGCAAGGTGCTGGGCCTGCCGGATCAGGCGATCCACGACGGCCTTGGCAAATGCGTGGTCAAGGGCCGGGTGGAGCTGGTGCCCATCAGCAAAAAGTTCACCATCCTGCTGGATTACGCCCACAACGAGGTGTCCACAGAAAGCCTGCTCACCACTCTGCGGGCCTACAAGCCCCACCGTCTGGTGGTGGTGTTCGGCTGCGGCGGCAATCGCTCCAAGCTGCGCCGCTACGGCATGGGCGAGATCTGCGCCAAAATGGCCGATTTCTCCATCCTTACCGAGGACAACAACCGCTTTGAAAAGGTGGAGGACATCCTTGCCGATATCCGCGTGGGTATGAACAAGGGCAACCCGGACGCAAAGTTCGTGGAGATCCCCGACCGTCTGGATGCGCTGCACTACGCAGTGGATCACGCGCAGGAGGGCGACCTGATCGCTGTCATCGGCAAGGGCCATGAGACCTACCGTGACCGCGAGGGCGTCAAGACGCCGTTCCTGGAGCGGGAGCTGCTGGAAGAGTACGCACAGCAGATCGGGCTGGAATAAGAGCGCAAAAAACAACGCCGTGTCTGAACACTCGACACGGCGTTGTTTTTATGCAATGGTTCAGGCTTTCAGCTGCGGGGCCCTGTTCTCCGGCAGGAGGTTGGTCATGCTCTTCAGGCTGATGCCAATGGTGGACAGGTTATGCAGCATGGCAGAGGATGCCGGCTGCAGGATGCCCAGAGCACCCAGCGCGATGAGAGCGGAGTTGAAGGTGAGCACGAAGCGGTAGTTTGCGTGCACGCGCTTCTGCAGGGAGTTGGCGATGGCCTTGAGCGCTACCAGCTCCTCCAGACTGTCGGCCTTGATGGTCACATCGGCGATCTCGCGGGCGATGGCAGCGCCGGAGTTGATGGCGATGCCGATATCGGCAGCGGACAGGGCAGGCGAGTCGTTGATGCCGTCACCGATCATCACCACGGTGTGGCCCTCGGCCTTGGCCTGCTGGACAAAGTTTGCCTTATCCTCGGGCAGCACCTCGGCAAAGAAGCGGTCCACGCCCACCTGCTTTGCAATGGCGGCAGCGGTGCGTTCGCTGTCGCCGGTCATCATGACGGTGTTTTGGATGCCCAGCGCACGCAGGCCGTTCAGCACAGCGGCGGCTTCCGGGCGCAGCGGGTCGGAGATGCAGATGACGCCCACCAGCTGCCCGCTGGCAGCCATGTACAGGTGCGAATACGCGGGCTTGAGGGCATCGAACTTCTGCTGCTCGGCTGCGGGAATGGTGCACTTTTCATCCTCAAAGACGAAGTGGTGGCTGCCGATGACCACTCGTTCGCCGCCTACGCGGCTTGCAATGCCGTGGGCCACGATGTACTCCACCTCAGAGTGCATCTCCTCATGGGAAATGCCGTGCTCCTTGGCGGCACGCACCACGGCGTTGGCCATGGAATGGGGGAAGTGCTCTTCCAGACAGGCGGCCAGCTGCAGAACTTCGCGCTCGTTACAGCCGGAGAAGGGCACGACCTCCACCACCTGCGGGGTGGCACGGGTGAGGGTGCCGGTCTTGTCGAACACGATGGTGTCTGCCTTGGACAGGGCTTCCAGATACTTGCCGCCCTTGACGGTGATGTGGTAGCTGCCGCACTCACGCATGGCAGAAAGCACGGCCAGCGGCATGGAGAGCTTGAGCGCACAGGAGAAGTCCACCATCAGGCAGGAGATGGCGCGGGTGGCGTTGCGGGTGAGCAGATAGGTGACCACCGTTGCGCCCAGACACCATGGCACCAGCTTGTCGGCCAGCACCAGCGCACGGTTCTCGGTGCTGGACTTGAGCTTTTCGGATTCCTCGATCATGGCCACGATCTTGTCGTAGCGGTTGGAACCGCCCTCGGCCTTGGCGATAAAGACGCACTCGCCCTCCTCCACAACGGTGCCGGCATAGAGGGTGGAGCCCTCTGCCTTGCGCACCGGCATGGCTTCGCCGGTCAGAGCGGCCTGATTCACCATGGCTTCGCCTTCCAGCACGGTGCCGTCCAGCGGGATCATGTTGCCGCTGCGCACGACCACCTCATCGCCGGAGCGTACTTTGGTCAGAGGCACCAGCACTTCGGTGCCCTGACTGCGCACCCATACCTTGTCTACGTTCAGGGCCATGCTGCGGGCCAGATCGTCCAGACTCTTCTTGCGGGTCCACTCTTCCAGCAGAGAGCCCAGATTCAGCAGGAACATGACAGAACCTGCGGTGCCAAAGTCGCCGCGCAGCAGCGAGACGCCGATGGACAAAGCGTCCAGCACCTCCACTTCCAGCCTGCGGCTCAGCACGCAGCGCACACCCTTCCAGAGAAAGTGGATGGAGCGGAAGGCGGTGTAGGCAGCGTCAAGGGGTGCGGGCAGGAACAGCTTGCGCAGGCAGCGGCCTGCCACCAGATCGAACATTTTATCCTGATATTCCCGGTTCAGCCTGCGGCTGTCGGCGGAGGTGACCAGAGCGTCATACTCGGCCACATCGAACTTATAGCCCGCCAGAACAGCGATGGCAGCGGAACGTCTGCCGGTATAGGTGATGACCACATCGCCGGTGCGCTCGTAAACGGCGGCATGGACAATGGCATCATGGTGGTTTAGATAAGCTTCCAGCACATCGGCACGGTGCAGGGTCATGCGGACTTTTTCCACATGCACGCGCATCCGGCCCTTGCCTTCATGCAGAATGGTACATTTCATATTGCGCAAAGACCTTTCTTATGCAGTAAAACGGCGGGGTGCGCCTGCATCTGGTCTACAGGCTTGCCGCCTTATTCCCCACTTTGTCACTTGCAGTGACATTTCTCTATCGTTCACAAAAAAGAGCCGCCCGAAGGCGGCTCGAAAGCCACGTTGGGGCTTTCAGTGCTTTACGAACCGAAAATTACTCAGCGGTCTCTTCGGTGGTCTCCTCGGCGGCATCCTCGATCACAGCAGCCTCGGCTTCAACAGCACGAGCCTCGTTGATGGCCTTTGCATCGGCCAGAATGTCACCGGCCTGCTCCTGGACCTTGCTGACGGTCTCCATGGTGGAGTCCTTCATGCGCAGCACGGCAGCGGTGGTCTGGGTGTAGACCTTCTTGGCGTCATTGCTGGACAGCAGCTTAAAACCGGCAGAACCGAACAGCGTACCGGCGGCGAACAGTGCGATCTTCTTGATATCCATAGTAACTTCCCTACCTTTTCTATTTCCTGTCAGAGGCCCTGCACCGCAGGACCTGTAAGATGAATATACCGGCCCAAAAGCCGGAGAACAGGGTGGACATTTCCCTTCTGTCGAGCCTATTGTAGCACAGAATTTACCATTTTCAAGCTTTTTCTTGAATGTTAATACATGTAAACTTTTTACGATGTGTAGTTAGAAAAAGCTATCTCTAACGCGTTTTTTGAGACAAACTACAGTTTGTAAATGGAAACTAACCGGCAGATGGGACGAGAAAGAATTTCCAGCTTGTAAAAAGTCCTGGTTTGGAAATGCAGTTTGCCGCCACGGCCCTTCTCGGTGAAAAAGCAACCCGGAAAAATCCGCAGATTTTTCCGGGTTGCTAAAATAAAAATCGTTTTCCGCTGAAGATGCCCAGAGCGAAGCGGCGGGCATTTTAAATCGTTTTGCTTTACAGGATGCGCACCCGGATCACGGCGGGGATGGCAGCCAGCTTTTCGGCCAGCTTCTTGTCCACAGCACCGGTAGCATCCAGCATGGTGTAGGCCATGTTCTTCTTGCTCTTGTTCACCATGTTTTCGATGTTCAGACCGGCTTCGGTGGTCAGGGCGGTGATCTGGCTGATCATGCCGGGCTCGTTTTTGTGGATGATGCAGATGCGCTTGCCGCCTGCGCGGGGCTGGTTGACCTCCGGCATGTTCACCGAGTGGATGATGTTGCCGTTCTTCAGGTAGTCGCTCAGCTCCTTTGCAGCCATGACAGCGCAGTTGTCCTCGGCTTCCGGGGTGGAAGCGCCCAGATGCGGGGTGCACACGATGCCGGGCTTGCCCAGAATGGCCTCAGACGGGAAGTCGGTCATGTAGCCGGACACCTTGCCGGTCTCCATGGCTTCCAGCAGGGCTTCGGTGTTGACCAGTTCGCCGCGGGCGTAGTTCAGGATCTTCACGCCATCCTTGCACAGGGCAAGGGTCTGTGTGTTGATGGTGTCCTTGGTGGTGGGCAGGTAGGGCACATGGATGGTGATGTAGTCGCACAGCGGCAACATGTCGTTCAGGTTCACGCAGTGGTGCACCTGACTGCTCAGGTTCCATGCGGCGTCAATGGAGATGTAGGGGTCGTAGCCGTAGACCTCCATGCCCAGCTCAATGGCGCAGTTGGCCACGCGGGAGCCGATGGCACCCAGACCGATGACACCCAGCGTCTTGCCCTTGATCTCGTTGCCCACGAACTGCTTCTTGCCCTTTTCCACGGTCTTTGCCATGGCGGGGTCGCCGGTCAGGCCCTGACACCACTGGGCAGCAGCAGCCACATTGCGGCTGCCGGCGATCAGCATACCGATCACCAGCTCGGCCACAGCGTTGGCGTTGGCACCGGGGGTGTTGAACACCACGATGCCCTGCTCGCTGCAGCGCTCCAGCGGGATGTTGTTCACGCCGGCACCGGCGCGGGCGATGGCCAGAAGATTGTCGTTGAAGGCGGTATTCAGCATGTCGGCGCTGCGGACGAGGATGCCGTCCGGGGCATCGGTGTCCACAGCTACGTCAAACTGCTTGTTGTTCAGCTTTGCCAGACCCACCGGGCTGATGGCGTTCAAAGTTTTGATGGTGTACATAGTCCAGATTTCCCTTCTATTATACGAGAACCCTCTCAGTCACGGCTTGCACCGTGCCAGCTCTCCCGAAGGGCGAGCTTAGAAAGCGGGTTCGATCAAGTTGTCCTTCTGATAAAAAGCTCCCCCCTCGGGGGAGCTGCCGAACGAAGTGAGGCTGAGAGGGTTTTATGCATTTTCCTTGCGGAACTTCTCCATGAAGTCCACCAGCTTATCCACGCCCTCGGCAGGCATGGCGTTGTAGATAGAAGCGCGCATGCCGCCCACCAGACGGTGGCCCTTCAGGTTCACGAAGCCTGCTTCTGCAGCTTCGGCGCAGAACTTCTTGTCCAGATCTGCATTGGGGCTGGTGAAGGTGACGTTCATGGTGCTGCGGTAGCGGTGCTCCACAGGATTCGTGAAGAAGTCCTGACCGTCCAGATAGTCGTACAGCACCTTGGCCTTGGCTTCGTTGATCTTCTGCATGTTGGCAAGACCGCCGATGTCGTTTTCCAGATACTTGAGCACCAGACCGGTCATATAGATGCACCAGCAGGGGGGCGTGTTGTACATGCTGTCCTTGCCCAGCAGGGTGGTGTAGTTCATCATGGTGGGCACATTGTCGGCGGCATGGCCCAGCAGGTCATCGCGGACGATGGCAATGGCCATACCGGCGGGGGCCACATTCTTCTGCACGCCGAAGTAGATGCAGCCGTACTTGGTCACGTCCACCGGCTTGGAGAGGATCATGGAGCTCATGTCTGCCACCAGAGGCACACCCTCCACCTGCGGCACCTCCACGAACTGGGTGCCGAAGATGGTGTTGTTCTGGCAGATGTGGATGTAGCTGGCATCCTTATCATAGTTGATGGCGTTCACGTCCGGGATGTAGGTGAAGTTCTTGTCCTTGCTGGAAGCAACGATGTTCACCTCGCCGAACTTGGCGGCTTCCTTGGCGGCAAGGTTCGAGAAGTTGCCGGTGACAAGGTAATCTGCCTTGCCGGTGGTCATGAAATTCAGCGGGACCATGGCGAACTGCTGGGTAGCACCGCCCTGAAAGAAACCGACCTTGTAGTTGTCGGGAATGTTCATTACCCGGCGCAGGGTGGCCTCGGTGTCCTTGATGATGGCATCGAACCACTTGCTGCGGTGGCTCATTTCCATCACGCTCTGACCGCTGTCGCCGTACTCGAGCAGCTCTGTCTGTGCCTGCTTGAGCACCTTCTCGGGCAGCATGCTGGGGCCTGCGCTGAAGTTGTAAACTCGTGCCATAATGAACTCTCCCTTTCCTGTATCGCACAGCACCGCGGTTTTCTGCGGTGCGTTCTGTTTGATTGCTGTAGCCGTAGTATACCGGTTTTGCGGGGGCGAAAACAAGAGCATCTTTGCACAAAGATACGGCGCAAAAGCCCCTGTGCAGGCACAAAGCACACAAATGTCCTTGACGGAAAAACAAAAATTAAGACAAATGTAAAATATAGCCGAAAAAGCCTGATTCCATCGGCATTTCCGGCTCTTGCACTTTTACGGGAAAACAGGTATAATGAAGAAACAAAGACAAATGTAAAAGCAAAAAAGATGCGGAAAGGAGGGAGAACAGCAGGATGTATGGCATCCCGGACAGTGTAAAGCCGCTTTCGGCGACAGAGGAGCAGGTGATGCTGGCGGTGTGGGCCTGCCGTGCGCCCGCGACCCGGCGGGACATCGACGAAAAGCTGCGTGCAAAGGGCTGGGCCCCGGCGACCGTGCTCAACTTTCTTTACCGGCTGGAGGAGAAAGGCTGGGTGAAAAGCGGCAAGGACGGCAACCACAACACCTATACCCCGGCCATCACCCGGCGCGCCTATAATGTGTGGAGCATGCGCGAACGGCTGGACACCCTCTTTGGCGGCGACCTTGCGGCGGCGGTGCACGCGCTGGTGAGTGAGAGCGGTTGCGGCCAGAGCGAGCTGGAACAGGCCATGAAGGTGCTGGAGGAAAAGCATCTGGAAACGGAAGAATATGATCTGTATGACCCTTATGGATAAAAAGGAGAGCGGAAGATGGATTGCAAACTGCGTGCCAAGAACTGCGGCGGCTGCCCGATGCTGGGCATGGACTACGCCGCACAGCTGAAGCAGAAAGAAGAGACCGTGAAAAAGCTGCTGGGCAGATTCGGCCCGGTGGAACATATCCGGGGCATGGAAACGCCGTACCACTATCGGAACAAGGTGATATCCACATTTACCACCGGCTGGGGTGGAAAACTTACCTCCGGCATTTACGCGGCAAACAGCCATAAGGTGCTGCCGGTGGAAAGCTGCCTTTTGCAGGACGAAGTGCTGGACAAGACCATGCTGGCTGTGCGCGCAGCGGCGGGCGCCTGCCATTACCAGCCTTTCAATGAGGATAAGGGCACCGGCCTTCTGCGTCACTGCCTGCTGCGGCGTGGCGTCATGACCGGGCAGGTGATGGTGGTGCTGGTAACGGCCCAGCCGGTGCTGCCGGGAGCCAAAAACTTTGTCAAAGCACTGCTGACTGAAGCCGGAAGGCAGGGCGTGACCATCACCACCATCGTGCAGAATGTGAACAGCCGCAGGACCAGCGTAGTGCTGGATGAAGCGGAAAAGGTGCTGTACGGCAAGGGCTTCATTCTGGATACCCTCTGCGGCAAGACCTATGCCATCAGCCCACGCAGCTTTTACCAGATCAACCACGCCCAGACCGAAGTGCTGTACGGCCTTGCGGTGGACGCCGCAAAGCTGACCGGAAAAGAGGTAGTGCTGGATGCCTACTGCGGCATCGGAACCATCGGCCTGACCGCCGCCGACCATGCAAAGCAGGTGGTGGGTGTGGAGCTGAACCGCGACGCAGTGCATGACGCCATTGGCAATGCAAAGCACAACGGCGTGAAGAACGCCCGCTTCTTTGCCGCCGATGCCACCCAGTGGATCGGCGAGGCTGCCGCCGCAGGCGAGCGGGCAGACGTGATCTTTATGGACCCGCCGCGGGAGGGCTCTACGCCGCAGTTTATCGAAAGCGTGGCCCGCATGGCCCCGAAGCGTGTGGTGTACGTCAGCTGCAACCCGGTCACGCTGGCCCGGGATCTTGAGCTGCTGACCCGAAAGGG
The DNA here is from genome assembly GCF_023347535.1 of Faecalibacterium sp. HTF-F. Taxonomy (NCBI): domain Bacteria; kingdom Bacillati; phylum Bacillota; class Clostridia; order Eubacteriales; family Oscillospiraceae; genus Faecalibacterium; species Faecalibacterium wellingii. Next base: position 2,388,414 of record NZ_CP094473.1, on the reverse strand, counting down.
ATACAAAGTGGAGAGCAGTACGCCGGTGGATATGTTCCCCCACAGTGAGCATATCGAGACGGTATGTGCATTGTCCAAACTAGATATCTACCAGAAGATCACGGTGAATCTGAAAATGGATGAACTGGATGTGACTGCTGCAGAGACCAAGGCTACCTATGAAGAGATCCGGGAGCACGTCAAGGAACACACCGGTCTGAACGTGAGCGACCTCTATATTGCACAGGTCAAGCAGAAATGCGGCATCAAGGAGCGGCAGAACTACAACAAGCCTAAGGCTGAGAACCCCAAGCGGCTCAAGTGCCCGGCGGAGAAGGAAAGAGCCATCCGGGAGGCGCTGAAGTATTTTAAGATGATTTGAAATAAAAAAATAGACGGATGTCTGTCAACTGGCAGACATCCGTCCGTTTTTATGATAATCTGTTATGATCGCAGTTCCTCAAGCAATGCCGTGCATCCTTCCAGTATATCCTGCCATGTGGCTTCAAAATCTCCCGTGAACCATGGGTCTGCCACTTCACGGGGATGATCCGTATGCGCCATCAGCAGCGAGACTTTATGCTGTGGGTCTCCGCCGACAAGCCGCAGGATGTCGCACAGATTACTTTCGTCCATGCCAATCAGATGATCATACCGTGTATAATCCAGCCGGGTCATCTGCCGGGCGGTCTTGCCGTTGCAGTCGATGCCATGTTCTGCCAGCTTCTGCCGTGCAGGAGGATAGACCGGATTTCCGATTTCCCATGCACTGGTGGCGGCTGATGCGATTTCAAATTGCTCGGATAGTCCTGCCTTGGACGTAAGGTCTTTCATCACATACTCCGCCATCGGGCTTCGGCAGATATTTCCGAGACAAATAAATAAGATCCTGGTCATGCCGGGTCGTTCTCCTTTTGGCTTACAAAAGCATAGCCGCCGTGGGTAGTGCGGATAAAGCTACCGCAGCCGGCCAGCTTCTTTCGCAGATTGGAAACGGTATTTGCCACGACCTTTAAGGTGTCGTCACAGTTTTGTCCCCACACAGCACGGAAAAGCTCTTCTTTTGAGAAGATTTGTCCTTCGTGGGAGGCAAGCATCAGCAGCAAATCGAACTCCAGTCGTGTAAGGGAGACTTTTCTGCCGTTGCACGACACTTCGTGGGTCATTCCATCCAGTGTAAGCCCCGGAAGAATCAACTTCTCCCATGAATCAATGGATATTTGCTCTGCCTCGATGTGCTCTCGTTCCAGAAGCATCCGGATCTTCTGCTCCAATTCCGGGTCAGGCTGTCGGGTCTTTATAACGATCATGGCAAACTCCTGCGTGTATTTTACTCTGCGGCGGTATCCATTTCCCGGAGCAGGTTTACCATCTCGATGGCACTGACTGCACAGTCATAGCCTTTATTACCTGCTTTGGTGCCTGCCCGCTCGATGGCCTGTTCGATGTTTTCGGTGGTCAGAACACCAAAGAGGACGGGAACCCCGCTTTCCAGCGAGACCGTGGCAATGCCTTTGGAAACCTCATTGCACACATAGTCGTAATGGCTGGTAGAACCGCGAATCACGGCACCAAGGCAGATCACAGCATCATACTTTCCGCTTTTTGCCATTTTAGAGGCAACCAGTGGGATCTCAAAAGCACCCGGAACCCATGCAACATGAATATCAGCGTCCTGCACATCGTGCCGGAGCAGACCATCCATTGCTCCGCTCAGAAGTTTGGACGTGATAAATTCGTTGAATCGGGCAGCTACGATACCGACCTTGATATTCTGAGAAACCAGCTTGCCTTCAAATGTTTTCATTTTTAAATACCTCTTTCGTTGTTAATATTCCAGAAGATGCCCCATCCGTGCCTGCTTCGTTTTCAGGTAAAACAGGTCATACGGGGTCGCCGTCATCTGAATGGGTACGCGCTCGGAGATCTCCAGCCCAAACTCGGAGAGCTGATATACTTTGTCCGGGTTATTGGTAAGCAGGCGCAGGCTTTTTACGCCAAGTTCCCGGAGGATCTGTGCGCCGAGATAATACTCCCGTTCATCTCCATGGAACCCCAGAGCGAGATTGGCTTCCAGCGTATCCATGCCCTGCTCCTGAAGTTCATAGGCACGCAGCTTGTTGATCAGACCGATGCCCCGGCCTTCCTGCCGCATATAGAGCAGGATACCCCGGTCTTCTTTTTCGATCTGCGTCATGGCAGCGGCCAGCTGTTGGCCGCAGTCACAACGCAAAGAGCCAAATGTATCTCCTGTCAGGCATTCCGAGTGGACGCGGCACAGAATATCCTTTCCATCGCCAATGTCACCTTTTACCAGTGCAATGTGATGCTCTCCGTTCAGGCGGCTCACAAAACCATAAGCTCTGAAGGTGCCATACTTGGTGGGCAGGTTCACCGCCGTCACCTGATCGACCAGTTTATCGTGACACTTGCGGTACTCCTGTAAATCACGGATGGTGATGAATTTGATCTGGAAACGCTCTGCCAGCTTTGCCAGTTCAGCGGTGCGCATCATCGTGCCATCCTCCCGCATGATCTCGCAGCACAGGCCGCATTCTTTCAGCCCTGCCAGACGGCACAGGTCAACGGTTGCTTCCGTGTGACCGTTGCGCTCCAATACACCGTTCTTTTTTGCCAGAAGGGGGAACATATGGCCCGGTCTGCGGAAATCTTCTGCTTTTGCGTGATCGTCCACACAAGCCATCGCCGTAATGGAACGCTCTGCGGCAGAAATGCCCGTAGAAGTAGAAACGTGGTCGATGGACACCGTAAATGCCGTTTCATGGTTGTCGGTGTTATGCTGCACCATCTGCGGAAATTGCAGCTTCTGGACGAAAGCCTCGGACATCGGCATACAGATCAGACCTTTGCCGTGGGTCGCCATAAAGTTGATGTTTTCGGTGGTGGCAAATTCGGCAGCACAGATGAAGTCCCCCTCGTTTTCACGGTCGGGGTCATCCGTTACCAGAATGATTTTTCCTTGTTTCAGGTCTTGCAAAGCTTCGGGAATGGTATTGAAGTTCATCCTAAACTCTCCTTAAAAGCCGCAGCGCAGCAGCATTTCTTTTGTGAGCGTGTTTTGCTTCGGTGTTTCTGATGAAAGCAGCCTCTCGATATATTTTCCAACAACATCGGTTTCCAAATTGACAAAATCCCCTTTGTGCCGTTGGTTCAGGTTCGTCTGACGGACGGTGTGCGGTATCGTGGACACGGAAAAGCCCGTAGGTTCCACCGCAGCCACGGTCAGGCTGATACCGTCTATTGTGATAGAGCCTTTTTCGACGACATAGCGAAGGATCGCAGAATCTGCATGAATGGTGTACCAGATAGCCGTATCGTCTTTTCGGATATTAGCAATGCGTCCGACGCCATCCACATGGCCTGCTACGATGTGTCCGCCAAAACGTCCGTTGGCCGGCATGGCACGTTCCAGATTGACAGCACTTCCAATGGTGAGCTGTGCAAGTGCAGAGCGGTTCAAGGTCTCGTGCATGACATCCGCAGCAAAGCTATCCGGGAAGAGCTGCCTGACGGTCAGACAGATGCCGTTGACGGCGATGCTGTCGCCGATCCTGGTTCCTTCCAGAACCGTTTTTGCACGAACAGTCAGTACGGCGGAATGCTGTCCCCGATTGATGGATTTTATTGTTCCGACTTCTTCCACGATTCCGGTAAACACGGGTACTCTACCTCACTTTCGATCAGGAAATCTTTGCCAAGCTGTTCCAATCGGCTGTTCTTCAGGCGGAATGCAGCATCCGGAAGCGGGACACCTGCACCCTCAATGGGTGCTTTGGCATCCCTTCCTCCGAACAGCTTCGGGGCAATGTAAGCCTGTACCTGCTGCACGATGCCGCTTTCCAGTGCAGACCAGTTCAAGGTTCCGCCGCCTTCCAGCAGAATGCTGTCGATCTGCTCCTGCCCCAGCTGTTCCATCAGTTGCAGAAGATTCACATGACCGCAATGCGCTTCCAGACAAAGGACCCGGCACCCGGCCTGTTGATATGCCGCCTGCTTCTCCGGGTCGCCGCAGCAGGTCGCAAGAATGGTCGGAACCTGTTTGGCGGTCATGACCACCTGTGATTGCAGCGGTGTCCGCAAATGTGTATCACAGATGATCCGGACGGGATCACGGCCACCCTCTATCCGGCAGGTCAGCAGCGGGTCATCTGCTAGGATGGTTCCGACTCCCACCATAATGCCGCGGAATCGGTGTCGCTGCCGTTGAACATGATTCCGGGCAATTTCCCCGGTGATCCATTTGGAAGCGCCTGTGTATGTGGCGATTTTTCCGTCCATCGTCATGGCGTATTTCATGGAAACGAAGGGGCGTTTTGTGGTGATATAGTGGAAGAACACCTTGTTCAGCGCATCGCATTCCTCTTGCAGAACATTTTCGGTCACATCTATGCCGTGTGCGCGCAGGATTGCAATTCCTTTTCCAGCCACCAGCGGATTCGGGTCAGCAGAACCCACGACCACCCGGTGAATGCCCGCGTCCAGAATCGCATCCACGCAGGGCGGCTGCTTTCCGTAATGGCAGCACGGCTCCAATGTCACATACAGGGTCGCTCCCTGCGGACCTTCGGTGCAGGATGCCAGCGCATTGCGCTCCGCATGAGCCTGACCGTATCTCTGGTGCCAGCCCTGTCCGATGATCCTGCCCTCTTTTACGACCACGGCACCCACCATCGGGTTGGGAGATGTCCATCCGCAACCCTTTTTTGCAAGCTGCAAAGCCAGACGCATATAGTCTTTGTCGTTCATCGTGTCGCCTCCAAAAGAAAAAGCCCTGAACAAAAACGTTCAGGGCAAGCCGAAAAGACACAAGGGACCCTTGTGCAAAAAAGAAAGCTCCAGAATGCAAACGCATCCCAGAGCAGCCTCCACAAGCGCAGAACCGTGCGGGCTCTGCGCTTGGTATCTTCTTTCATCCAGACTGTACTGTCGGCTTCGGAGTTTCACCGAATCATGCCTTACGGCTCGTGGGCTGTACCACCGGTAGGGAATCGCACCCTGCCCTGAAGATTTCTGATTTAATTACAGCGGCATTATAGCACGGCTCCTTTCGGATTGCAAGGGCATTCTGCAAACCGGGACGAAACCGGGATGAAGCGAATCGCTACAACAATAAAATCACATCGTCCGTAGGACAATGTGAACGGAGAATCCAAAGGGGCGCGGGTCGCCAGTGGCGACCTCAAAATGCGTTGCATTTTGAAGCGCTTGACCGAGCCGACAGGCGAGAGCAGCGCACTTTGGCACACGACTTTGCTTGCAAAGTCGTGTGTGTTACACCTTAGTTTCGGCTGATGCGAAAAAGGGGCTGCGAGAGGCTCCGGCAAGCACCTGTTCTGCGGCAGAAGGATGCGCGGATGGGCATGGTCTGCATGAAGGTCTGGTGTCAGAAGAAGTCTGGCAGGCCGCGCAGGTCAAGATGAAAGCCAATGCACAGAAGTATGAATTGGTAGCTCGTCCCAAAACAGATCGGGTGCACCTGCTGTCCAACATTGTGAAATGCCCGGTTTGCGGTGCGGGAATGTATGGCAATAAGTCTATCAAGAAGCGACCGGACGGGACAAAGTACAAGGACTTCTATTATTACGGCTGCAAGCACCGCAATATGCAGCGGGGCTACAAGTGCGATTACCGCAAGCAAATTCAAGAGGAAGTGCTGGATGCGGCAGTTGCTGAAGTGGTGTCCAAGCTGGTCAGCAATCCCCGTTTTGCCGCTATGATGCAAGAGAAGATCAATATGAAGGTGGATACCACTGCCATTGAGCAGGAGATTGCCGCCTATGAGAAGCAGCTGCGGCAGCACTACTCCACAAAATCCCGGCTTATGGAGGAGATCGACAGCCTTGACCCGGACGACCGGCACTTTATCGCCCGGAAATCCGACCTTGACGACCGCCTTTATAAGATGTACGATAAAATCGAAGAGGTGGAAAATGGACTGATGGATGCCCGGGCAAAGAAGCAGGCCATTGAAGCCGACAAAATCACAGGCGACAACATCTATAAGATCCTGATTTGCTTTGACAAGCTTTATGCCACCATGACCGAGGCGGAACGCCGCAGACTGGTGGAGATTTTGATCGATGAGGTGCAGATCTACCCGGAACGCCAGCCTAACGGACAGTGGCTGAAGTCCGTCCGGTTCAAGCTGCCCATCATCGACCATGACCTTGAATTGAGTTTGGACAATCAGGATCGTGTCGAGGTGGTATGTGCATTGTCCAAACTCCAAGGAAAACACATGATGAGAAAATAATCGGTTTACTTATGAGCAAACTCGGAACACCAAAACCTATTCATGACAACATCGGGGGGAGATGAGAACCATGTTGACAAGGGAAGATGTGTTGGACAAAATTCTAACCGGTGAGTTGACGCTGCAAGATGTCGCTGCGAACGGATGGATGTGTTCTGTAACACGGCGTATCAGTAAAATAAAGCAACCATGGGGTGGCTATATAAGGCCGAACGAGTTTACACAAACAGTACTTGACGGTGGTGACATTGACGACTTAAATTCGGAGGAAAATATATCGCCTGGATTGGTTGGTCTGGCGGTGGATTACCTTACGCGTTTTATGACTGGAACCCCGGCAGAGGAGACATTTTGCATTTCAAGAATGGGTGCAATGGGCATTCGCCGGTTAGAGCAGTTCCAACAATTGCTACTTAATATAAATGGACTGGATGACAATTCTATTGATGCGGCTGTAAAATTATCTGGGTTTGATTCTGTGTGTAGGGCGGGGATTATGGCGTATCGTCCGGTGGAGGATATAAAGCCTGATGCACATACAATTGAAAATATTCGCACGATGGTTGAACGTTCTCAACGCTTTTTTGAGATTTACGGCCCGAAAGTATTGGATGGCTTGACTTTTGAAGGTGGATATACTGGTTATGTTGCTACTGGTGATGGCGATTTCTTGACAGACGATACTCTCTGGGACTTTAAAGTGTCAAAACGAAAACTCCAGAACAAGCATACTCTTCAATTACTTATGTATTGGCGTATGGGAATTCACTCGATTCATCCGGAATATAAAAACGTAAAGTATCTCGGCGTATACAATCCGCGGATGAATGTGGTATATCGACTTGATGTAAACTTGATTTCTGAAGAGGTGATTTCGGAGGTGGAGTCTAAGGTTATTGGATACTGATGGTTAATATATGGAAAATTCAAATAAAAAAACATTAAAAAATGGAGATACGCTAATTAAATTGGATGAGATAAGAAAGAAGGTAGCCCAATGAACGCAAATATCAATTATGATGAGATCCCGGATACCAGTGCCGTGCAGGAGGACCTGCTTGCGGCGCTGAGCAGCCAGCATGTTACCGTGCACACGAATGAAGAGCCGGACTTCGACTACATGGAAAACGAAGATGTGGCCTTTGTGGTCAAGAATCCGCACAACGAAGAGAATCTGCTCATTGAACTGGGCGGAGAGTTCTCGGTGTTCTTCGGCCTGTGGCACGGGCAGTACAAGGCGGTGGAGTATGACTACGACCGCATGAAGAAGGACATTGCCGCGATTCTGGCGGGCAATGCCGGTGTGCTGAGCCTGTACACAGACGGCAAGTGGCAGGGCAGCACTCTCTGCCCGGAGAAGGTGTCTGCCGATGCCGACATGGAAAAGCTGCTGGAACGCTGCTGGCAAAAGCAGGAACCGAAGGAAAAACTGCTGGCACAGGGCGGCAGGGTGGAACTGCTCTACTGGGACCCGGCGGAAAATAAGAGCTTTATGATTCCGGCAAAGAACTGAACTATAACAAAAAGGACACACCATGGTAGGTGTGTCCTTTTTGTTATACGATACGAAGCTCAGACCTTCTCGATGGTGATGCTCCAATCGGCGGTCATGGCCTCGTCCGGCTCCAGCACCTCGTGCCGGCCTTCCTCGTTGACGCTGTTGGCCCAGCCGTTCCAGGGCTCCATGCACACAAAGCTCTCGGCATCCTGCTGCCACAGCACGGCGTGGTCGAAGCTGTCATCTGCATCCACAGTCACCTTGTGGCCGTTGCCGCTGTCGGTGAGGGTCATGGGGAACTGTACGCCGGTCAGCAGGCGCACGCTGTTGTCGGCGCCTTCCTTGCGGGTGAGGGTGATCTTTTCCGGGGCAGCGGGCTGATCGCCCTTGGCGCTCTCGGAGCAGGTGGCACAATGGATGTCGAAGTCCACGTTTTCCAGCTTGGAAGCCTTGAAGTAGGGGTGGAAGCCGAAACTGAAGGGCATGTTGGTATCGCCCTCGTTGATCACGGTCATGTTGATGGCGGCAGTATTGCCTTCGAGGTTGTAGTTCATCAGCACGGTGAAATCAAAGGGATAGAGGAATTTGGTCAGCGGGGTGGACTCCAGAATCAGGGTCACGCCGTCCGGGCCGACGCTTTCCACATCCCATGCGCACAGGTCGGCAAAGCCGTGGTTCTCCATGGGGTATGCCTTGCCGTCGAAGATATGCACGCCGTTATCGGGCAGGCCGCAGTTGGGGAACAGCACCGGCACGCCGAAGCGGGGACGGTTGCACTCGGCAAAATTGGGGTGGCGGGTCCAGATGTACTCCTCGCCGTTCAGCGAGAAGCCGGTGATCATGCCGCCGCGCTCCGGGGTGATGACCAGCTCGGTCTTTGCCTCGGCGTCGGTGATGACATACTGCTCGTAGCAGGCACCGTTTTCGGTGACGTAACGGGTGGTGATTTGATTCATAAAATATACCTCCTGTTTTAACACTCTCAGTCTGTTCGCAAGCTCACAGCCAGCTTCCCCAAGGGGGAGCTTTTTGCGCTTTATCTCAAGGCGATGCCGGAGAGGGTTCAGTCCTTCTGATGTTCTTTTAGTTTTTCAAAATAATAATCAATGCCATAGCGGATGAGATATTTTATGACCCTTGCAATAACGGCCACGATAGCGGCAAAAATGCCGCCATAAAGCAGGAACGCATAGATCATCATACGGGTGGTCATAGCCATAAAAACACATCCTTTTTGTGGCTCACAGATGCACAAAAAGGCCGCCGGGCGGCGCGAACCGCTCAGCAGCCTTTGATTTTTACAGAACGACGCCGTCCTTGAAGATGGAGATCTCGCGGAAGCCGTGCTTCTCGGCCTTGGTCTGCTCACCGCTTGCAACGCGGATGACCAGATCCAGCAGGTCCTTTGCGGCCTCGTCGATGGTCTTTTCGCCATCTGCGATCACGCCGGTGTTGAAGTCGATCCAGCCGGATTTCTTCTGGGCCAGCGGAGTGTTGGTGGAGATCTTCAGGGTGGGAGCCGGGGCCGAGAACGGAGTGCCGCGGCCGGTGGAGAACAGGATCAGGTGTGCGCCTGCGGCGGTCATGGCCGTGGCGGAGACCAGATCGTTGCCGGGGCCGTACAGCATGTTCAGGCCCTTGGTGACAACAGGATCACCGTAGCCGATGACATCCATGATGGGAGCAGTGCCGCCCTTCTGCACGCAGCCGCAGCTCTTGTCCTCCAGAGTGGTGATGCCGCCCTGCTTGTTGCCCGGAGAGGGGTTATCGTAGACCACCTCGTTGTGGCTGATGAAGTAATCCTTGAAGCCGTTGATCATGTGCTCAGCCTTGACAAAGACGTCATGGTTGATGCAGCGATCCATCAGGAAGCCCTCGGCACCGAACATCTCGGGCACCTCGGTCAGCACGGTGGAACCGCCGCGCTGGCCCATCATGTCGGAGAAGCGGCCGATGGTGGGGTTGGCGGTGATGCCGGACAGGCCGTCCGAGCCGCCGCACTTCATGCCCACCACCAGATCGGACACGGGGATGGGCTCACGCTTGAACTGACCAGCGTAAGCGGCCAGTTCCTTGAGGATATCGCGGGCAGCGGTGAACTCGTCGTCCACTTCCTGACAGGTGAGGAACTTCACACGGTCATGGTCGTACTCGCCCAGCTCTTCCACGAACTGATCGTGCTGCAGGTTCTCGCAGCCCAGATGCAGCACCAGAACGGCGGCAGCATTGGGGTGGCGCACCAGCGCAGCCAGCAGTTTGCGGGTCTGTGCATGGTCGTGGCCGGTCTGGCTGCAGCCGAAGGGATGAGTGAAGGTGTACAGGCCCTCGATGGAGCCGGTGACCAGATCCTGATTGTCGGCAACGATCTTCTTGGCGATGTCGTTGACGCAGCCCACGGTGGGGATGATCCAGATCTCATTGCGGATGGCAGCGCGGCCATCCTTGCGGCGGAAGCCCATAAAGGTCTCCGGCTCGACCCTAGGCAGGGGAGCCAGATCCGGGGCGGGGTTGTAGCTGTACTCCACCTCGCCGGACAGGTTGGTGTGCACGTTATGGGTGTGCATCCAGCTGCCGGGAGCGGCGTCAGCGGTGGCGTGGCCGATGGGGAAGCCGTACTTGATGACGTTCTCGCCGTTCTTGATGGGCTTGACCGCCATCTTGTGGCCCTGCGGGATGTCCTCCAAAGCAGTCACGGAAAGACCGTCCACTTCCACCAGCGTGCCCTTGGCAATGGGGTGCAGAGCAACGACCACGTTGTCGATGGGGCTGATATGAATTGCCTGCGGCATAGTTGTTCTCCTTGTTGACAATTAAAAGCACAAAAGGGAATGAACCCTCTCCGTCATCGCCATGCGATGCCACCTCTCCCGAAGGGCGAGGTCTTTGCGATGAAAACTTTACGTTTCCGCAAAAGCTCCCCCCCTCGGGGGAGCTGGACGCGAAGCGGACTGAGAGGGTTCACACCTCAAAGCAATGTTTCTTTTAAACGATCAGGCTTACAGGCAGCTCTTGTAGGCAGCCTCGGCACCCTCGGTGCGGATCTTCTCGAGGTCTGCCAGAACAGCGGCCTCCAGACCCTCGATCTTGGTCAGATCCTGATCCCACATCTGGGTGTTGGTCAGCACAGCGTGCACCAGCTGGGCTGCGGTGTCGTCCTTGTGTGCATAGTAGAAGTCCAGAGCCCATGCGTCATCCTGGATCTTGTAGGTGTTGCCGGCGGGGCGCTTGCAGATCAGGCCGTCCGCGGTACGCTCCTGAATGTCGTTGGAATAGAAGGCAATGTAGGCGGCCAGAGACATGGTCAGGCACTTGGGCAGCTGCTTCTGCTCCTCGATGTAAGCCAGGAAGGAAGGCATGTTGCGGGCCTTCCACTTGGAGGTGGAGTTCAGGGAGATGCTCATCAGCTCATGGTTGACGAAGGGGTTGTTGAAGCGGTCCTCAACAGCGGAGGCAAACTCTTCCAGATCCTTCTTGTCCAGCGGCAGGGTGGGGATGATCTCCTCGTGCAGCATCTTGTTCATGAAGCCGCGGATGGTGTCGTTGTGCATGCAGTCACGCACAATGTCGAAGCCGGCCAGATATGCGCCCAGAACGAAGCCGGTGTGTGCACCGTTCAGGATGCGGACCTTGCGCTTCTTGTAGGGGGTGACGTCAGGCACGACCATGACGTTGACGCCGGCCTTCTTGAACGGCAGCTTGTCCTCCAGCTCTGCGGGGCCCTCGATGACCCACACGCCGAACACTTCGCCCACGTCCAGAGCGGCATCATGGTAGCCGTTGGCCTCTTCCATAGCAGCCAGTTCCTTGGGATCGCGGATGCGGCCCGGAACGATGCGGTCCACCAGAGTGGAGCAGAAGGTGTTTGCGTTGTTCATCCAGTCGATGAAGGCAGGCTCCAGATTCCAATCCTTAGCGTAGTTGTTGCAGCACTTCTGCAGCTCCTTGCCGTTGTTGTCGATCAGCTCGCAGGACAGGATGGCCAGACCCTTGTCAGCAGCGCCGTTGAATGCCTTGTAGCGCTCGAACAGCACGCGGGTCAGCTTTGCGGGGAAGCTGTTGGGAGGAACCTGATCGAACTCACTGTCGCCCTGCGTGTAGGCGATGCCGGCCTCAGTGGTGTTGGAAACGATGGTCTCCAGATCGGCAGAGCGTGCCAGAGCCAGCACTTCGTCCCACTTGCCGTCGATGTAGGGGCACACACAGTCGGACACGCAGGAGATCACGCGCTTTGCATCGACCTTCTGGCCCTTCTCGCTGCCGCGCAGGTACAGGGTGTACAGGCCCTCCTGCTCGTTGATCCAGTCTGCCATCTGGGGGAAGTTGCCGATGGGCTGCACCAGCTTGACCTTGCCGTTGTAGCCGGCCTTCTCGTTTGCGATGTCATAGAAGTAATCCACGAAGGCACGCAGGAAGTTGCCCTCGCCAAACTGCATGACCTTGACGGGTGCATCCTTCAGGATGTAGCCGTTGTAGCCGGTGCCTTCCAGAACCTTGTAGTTCAAAGTTTCCATCTTGTTGATCTCCTTTATAAACTTGCTTTGCTTATCAGAGAGCCTCTTTGTCTGCCCTCTGCTCCTTACCCTATTTTATGCTGTTGTATACAAATAAGTCAAGGGCTTTGTGCAATATTTTTAGCCCAAAGGTGCCGTTTTGGGGCATTTCCAGCGAAAAGCACAATTGTGTGCTAGAAAATTTGTCACTTTTTCAGTTGTATACATGCGCATTTTCCGCTATACTAAAAGTAAGACGAGTTTTCCCGTGCAGGCGGGTGTCCCGTTGTACACAACGTTTGACTATTTTCTAACAAACATCGATCAGAAAAAAGGAGTTATCGACCCATGAAAGCATTTATGGATAAGGACTTCATGCTCCAGTCTGCCACTGCGCAGCATCTGTACCACGACTACGCGGCGGATATGCCTATCTGCGACTACCACTGCCACATCCCTCCCCGTGAGATCTACGAGAACCGCCGCTTTGAGAACATCGCTCAGGTGTGGCTGGGTGGCCGCAACCCGGACGGCAGCTACTTCGGCGATCATTATAAGTGGCGCGTGATGCGTTCCAACGGTGTGCCCGAAGAGTACATCACCGGTGATAAGCCTGACCGCGAGCGCTTCCAGAAGTTTGCAGAGGCTCTGCCCATGGCCATCGGCAACCCGATGTACCACTGGACCAATCTGGAGCTGCATGTGTTCTTCGGCTACGAGGGCGTGCTGAACGGCGATACCGCTGAGGAAGTCTGGAACCTGTGCAACGACAAGCTGCAGCATGACCCCAAGCTGACCGTCCGCGGCCTGATCGAGCAGTCCAACGTTGCCTTCATCGGCACCACCGATGACCCCATCGATGATCTGTACTGGCACAAGAAGATCAAGGAAGATCCCACCATCAAGTTCACCGTGGCTCCTTCCTTCCGTCCCGATAAGGCCATCAACATCAACAAGCCCGGCTTTGCAGAGTACATGGGCAAGCTGGCCGCTGTTGTGGGCAAGGAGAAGCTGGCCTGCATCGACTGCGTGACCGATGCCCTGACCAAGCGCATCGAGTTCTTTGCCGAGATGGGCTGCCGCGCTTCGGACCACGGCCTGGATTACATCCCCTACCGTGAGGCTACTAAGGAAGAGGTCAACGCCATTTACCAGAAGGTGATGAAGGGCGAGAGCTGCACCACCGAAGAGGCTGAGAAGTACCAGACCTACATCCTGATCCATCTGGGCAAGCAGTATCACCGTCTGGGCATTGCCATGCAGATCCACTACAACTGCCTGCGCAATGTCAACCGCCGCCAGTATGCAAAGTTCGGCCCCGATACCGGCTTTGATATGATCAACACCGCTACCTGCGGCGGCGAGATCGCAAGCCTGCTGAGCGCTCTGGATGAGACCAACGAGTGCCCCAAGACCATCATCTACAGCCTGAACCCTGCCGACGACGCACAGATCGGTACCATTCTGGGCTGCTTCCAGAGCACCGAGGTGCCGGGCAAGATCCAGCACGGCTCCGCATGGTGGTTCAACGACCACAAGATCGGCATGGAAGAGCAGATGACCCGTCTGGCAAGCCTGGGCCTGCTGGGCAACTTCATTGGCATGCTGACCGACAGCCGCAGCTTCCTGAGCTACACCCGTCATGACTACTTCCGCCGCATCCTGTGCAACATCATCGGCCAGTGGGTCGAGGATGGCGAGTATCCCAACGACGAGAAGTCTCTGGAGAAGATCGTCAAGGGCATCTGCTTCGACAACGCAAAGCGCTACTTCAACCTGTAAGAGAAGTGCCTGAACCTGAATAAGGCAATAGAAAGCCCCCGGAACGGTGATCCGTTCCGGGGGCTTTTGCGTAAACAGAAGAGCTTTACTTTACAAGGCTGCGCAGCACGACACGCGCAGTGGAAACATCGGAACCGAGCAGGGTGTCGTAGACGTTCAGGACGTCCCGGATGGCCTGCAGGTTGTCCTTGGTCAGGGTGTAGGTCTTGGTGGAGCCGTCCCTGCCGGTAAAGGTGGCGGTGACGCTCTTGGCGGCAAGCCACTCGTTCAGCCAGCCGGTCTCGTCGTCCATATCGAACAGCTCATAGTCGAACCATGCCTTGAGGTCGTTATCGTAGCTGCCGCCGAACTGGTCGTCGCAGGTGAAGTCGTAGTAGTTATCCTCGGTCTCTACCCGAACAGATTTCATGTCCAGCTTTTTATTGCCGAAGTAGGTCATGCCCAGACTGAGATACACGGTGGGGTCGTCGTTGGTAACGAACAGGTAGGGGTACAGGCCGCAGGAGGTCTTTTCCATGCTGGCATCCTCGTAGGGAGAATCGATCTGCCAGCCCTCGGCCTCGCTGTCATAGGTGACAGTGAACTTGGACAGGGCAGAGCGCAGCTGTGCCTCCGACACCGCGTTGGTCACAGAAAGCTCTGCCGTGGCAGGCTCGTCCGGAAGAGCGGGGCTCAGGGCAAAGGCGGAGACGCCGCCCATCAGGATGGCGGCGGTGCACAGGCAGGCGGCACCGCGCTTGAACAGTCCGGTCAGTTTCATAAGGATCTCCTTTCGCTTCACAGAAACGCTTTTTCTCTGTCCAGAGCATACCAGATTTTACGGCTCCTGACAGCAAAACGGCATGAATCGACCCTCAGATGCATCAAAACGACCGTTCAGATGGTGTACAGTGCGGATGAAAACGGCTTCTTATACCTGATGGTTTTCCAGCCAGTCGGTCATCTGCTGGGCAATGCCCTTGATGCTGCCCTCCTCAAAGGGAACTTTCAGCCCGGCGGTCTCCAGCAGCTCGGTGTAGCTGGCCGTACCGGCGCGGCGCACAAGGCGCAGATAGCGCTCCCATGCATCCTTGTGGTCGGTCAGGCTCAGCAGGAAGAACTGCAGCGCGGCCATGGTGGACAGGCAGTAGTCGATATAATAGAAGGGACACTCATAAATGTGCAGCTGGCGCTGCCAGCCTGCGCCCCGGCCATAGAAGGGCAGATTGTCAAAATCGATCCACGGGCGGTATTTCTTTTCCAGCTTGAGCCACTCGGCATTGCGTTCATCGGGGGTCAGGTCCGGATTCTGGTACATGATGTGCTGGAACTCGTCCACCTCACAGCCATAGGCAAGGAACACGAAGCTGTCCTCGGCGTGCAGCAGGGCGTATTTGTCGGTATCCTTGCCAAACAGCAGATGATGCCACGGCGCAGTGAGGAACTCCATGGCCATGGAGTGGATCTCGGCACTCTCCATGCCGGGGCATTCCAGATCGGCGGGGATGGCGGGGTCACGCTCGGCTACATAGCCCTCAAAGGCATGGCCGCATTCGTGGGTCAGCACGTCCACATCGCCGGAGGTATCGTTCCAGTTGGCAAAGATGAAGGGGGCCTTGTAGCTGGGCAGGCTGGTCATATAGCCGCCGGACATCTTGCCGGGGCGGCTCTCCACATCGAACAGCTCGTTGTCCTGCATAAAGTCGATGAACTCGGCGGTTTCCGGGCTCAGCTCATGGTACATGGTGCGGGCGGCATCCATACGGGCTTTGTAGCCGGGAATGGGCTTGGGGTTGCCGTCCCGGAACAGAATGGGTAGGTCGGTAAAGGCGGGATGGGCGATGCCGGTGCGCTTTGCGCGCAGGGCCATCACCTTCTGCAGCTGAGGCACCACATCGTTTGCGACCTGATCGCGGAATTTCCGGATCTCCTCCGGGCCGTAGCCGATGCGGTTCATGCGGACGTAGGAGAGCTCGCTGTAGTCGTGATAGCCCATCACCCGGGCCTGTGCATTCAGGTTCTGGACGATCTGACCGTACAGCTCGTCCAGCTCGGTGCGGTGGGCGTCAAAGTAACCGGCCTCGGCTTCATAGGCGGCACGGCGCACAGCGGGGTCCAGATCTTCTTTGTAGGGGCCCAGCTGGGGGATGGTGAGCTGTTTGCCGTCCAGCTCCACCAGTGCGCCGCCGTAGATCTGCTGGTAGCGGCTCACCAGAGCATTGAACTGCTGCTGCAGCTCCACGGTGCGGTCGTCCATGCTGAGGACGGCGTTCTTCATGCCGGCCACGCAGGTGGTGCCGAATTTTTCGGTCAGGGCATCCACATGGGGATTTGCCAGAAATGCCCGGCTGATCTCCACGCTGGCGTTGGTCACGGCGGGGCCGTTGGCATCAAAGAAGTCCTGCTCGGCCTTCCAGTAAGCGTCGCGGGTGTCGCAGGTGTAGTGGATGTTGGCAAGGTTTGCGGCGGTGTTGTACTCCGCAAAGGCTTCGCTCTGCTCATAGTAGAGCCGGACAAGGGCATCGCCGTCCGGTGCGGCAGCGGCCTTTGCGGCCAGCTCCCTGCACCGGGCCAGCAGGGCATCGATGTCCGGGCGGGTATAGGTCATTTCGTTGAATTTCATCGGGAAACATTCCTTTCCGGGAGAAAACTCCATATTTAAGGTTAAACTCATCTTACCACGTTATGCGGCAAATGAAAAGAGGATACAGGCCAAAACCCGGCAGATGCTATGCACAACTGCTAAAAATTGGTGCTGCGTTTTAGCAAAGTTATCCATTGATATGGTTGCAAGGCCGCAGAAAAAAGACTATAATAAAGCCATCAACAGAGTAAGACCATGTGCGTTAAGTGCCGCATCAACGGGGAGTTGTGCTGTGGACGAAGGTGTACCCGCGGTGCATGGTCTGCATCCCGCTGCTGCATGGACTTGGGTGCAGGCGAGACGGCTTGCGTCCCGCCCGGAAGTGAAAGTTGTTGGATTCACGCCCTCCTTTGTGCGGTTTGTCACAGGGAGGGCGTTTTTGTTTGTGCAGACTGCCCACCCGGTATTCCTTTTGCAAGGAGGACAGTTGATATGAACAACTCGAAAAATTCCGTCCGTACGCTCACCATGCTGGCCCTGCTGGTGGCAATGAGCATCGTGTTCAGCCGGGTGCTGAGCATCTCCACCGGCTTTGTGCGGTTCAATCTGGGCAGCCTGCCGGTGCTGCTGGCAGCGCTGCTGTTCGGCCCGGGAGCAGGCTTTGCCGTGGGCGCTGTGGCCGATATGATCGGCGGCGTGCTGGCAGGCTACGCCATCAACCCGCTCATCACGCTGGGCGCAGGTGCCATTGGTCTGGTGGCGGGGCTTGCATGGCAGAAGCTGCCCCAGCTGCGCACCGGCCTGCGGCTGCAGATCAGTGTGCTGCTGGGACACTTTGTGGGTTCCGTGGTCATCACCTCGCTGGCACTGCGCATCTTCTACGGCTACCCGTGGGCAACGCTGGCCGTGCGCATCCCCAATGCATTGATCCTGGCTGCAGTGAACACCGTGCTGCTGCGCATCCTGCTGGAAAACCGTGCCCTGATGAAGATGGTGAAGAAATAAAAGTTTTCCGTATCCGCAAAAATAAAAATTCGTCTAAAATAGTGATCTCGAAAAGAGGCATTACAATGAACTACGAACAGGCAATGGAATACATCCACGCCGTCCAGTGGGCCGGCCACAAGCCCGGCCTGACACGTACCCGCACCCTGCTGGCCGCACTGGGTGACCCGCACAAACAGCTCAGATTCGTGCATGTTGCAGGCACCAACGGCAAGGGCAGCACCGCCGCCATGATGGCGTCCTGCCTGCAGGCCGCAGGCTATCGGGTGGGCCTGTACACCTCGCCCTTCATCAACCGCTTCAACGAGCGCATCCAGGTCAACGGGGTGCAGATCCCGGATGAAGAGCTGGTGAGACTGGTGGAGCAGGTAAAGCCTGCCGCCGACACCATGGAGGATGTACCCACCGAGTTTGAGATCATCACGGCGCTGGGAATGCTCTATTTTGCCCAGCAGAAATGTGAGATCGTGGTGCTGGAGGTGGGCCTTGGCGGCACGCTGGATTCCACCAACGTCATTGATGCCCCGGAGTGCGCAGTTATCACGGCGCTGGGCATGGATCATGTGAAGGAGCTTGGCCCCACCCTTGGGGACATTGCTGCCGCCAAGGCGGGGATCATCAAGGAAGGCTGTCCGGTGGTGAGCTATGGCGGTGTGCCGGAAGCGGACGCCGTGATCCGCCGCGTGGCAGCGGAAAAGCACGCCGAGCTGACCGAGGTAGATTTCAGCAGGCTGAAATACGAGGGCGGCAGCCTTGACGCCGTGGAGTTCGACTTTGACGGCCTGACCGATGTGCACCTGCCCCTGATCGGTAGCTACCAGCCCCGGAATGCGGCGCTGGCGGTCACGGCTCTGCGGGTGATGCGTGCCCATGGCTGGAACATTCCGGAAAGCGCCATCCGCACAGGTCTGGAAACGGTCAGCTGGCCGGGCCGGTTCGAGTTGCTGCGGCACGCGCCCGCCTTCCTGCTGGACGGCAGCCACAATGCCCATGGAATGCGGGCCACGGTGCAGAGCCTGAAAGATCGTTTCCCGGGGCAGAAGTTTGTTTTTCTGGTCAGCATCATGGCAGACAAGGATGTGGATCAGATGCTGAGCCTGCTGGCTCCGCTGGCCGTGCGGTTCGTCACGGTGACGGCACACACGCCCCGGGCAATGCCCGCCGAGGTGCTGGCAGAACACATCCGGGCCTATGGCTGCAGGGCAGAAGCGGCCGACTCCATCGAAGCGGGCGTGGCCCGGGCGGTGGAGCTGGGCGGTGAAGGCCCGGTGTGCGCGCTGGGCACGCTGTATTTCTCTGGCGATGTGCGGAAGGCGTTTGCGGAACTTGTGAAGGGCTGAAGATTTAAAATGGCTCCGCGTGCGCTGCGCCATCATCAGCGGAAAAATTATTTTTAATATTTGCAAATCAGGAAGATCTGCGGATCTTCCTGATTTGCTTTTTCACGGGAAAGGTCGTAACGGCAAACGGTATTTGCTGACGCTGGCTCCCTGCGGGAGCATTCGCGTCAGCATGAAAATATGCTGTTGCCCTTACGTTTCGTCGCGCAAGCGACTCAAAATTGGCGGAACACAAAAAATCCTTTAGCGGAGCGACTTGGATTTTTTGTATGGAGCCCAACAGCTTTGGGGTCTGAAAGGGGCGAGCAGCCCCTTTCTCGTTGCGGGGTGGGTGGAGTTCAGAGGTAGGGAGGGGGGACTCGAAACACCCCTCCCTGCCTCTGGCCCAGCGGAGCGTCACCGGCGGCGATGATTTTTATAAAAGCTATGAAACCTGTCCACGCGACCGCTCTCTGCACAAGAAGCAACTTTTTCTGTGAAAAAGCAAACAAGCCAGCTCCGCAGGGCTGGCTTGTTTGCAATAAAAAAATAATTTTCCGCTGAAAATGCCCAGAGTGAAACGGAGGGCATTTAAATGGTTAGGCCTGCGATAGCACAGACAAAAAGAAAAAGCGGTGACTCGTGCAGGTTGAGTCATCGCTTTTCTTGCCCCTTGCGGGGCAGGCAGGGTAAATGATAAGAAGGTAAATGAAGAAAATAGCAAAAATAAAGAACAAAGCGCGATAATGAGCGAAAAACCGCTCTGAGAAGTTCATGTATCCAACATTGCAGCTTTGTTGGATACAACATACCACTTTTCAAATAAAATTACAAGCCCTTTTTTTGATTTTTCACCAAAAGACGTCCGAAAAAACTCATTTTTGGAGGAACGCACAAATTTGACGAAGAGTTCCCGGCAAACTGACGAACAAGCCCAAAAAGCAGCAGAAACACCCCGGACGCCACGCAAAAAACACACAGGATACGACAGTTCTTTACAAGCGTCGGCCTGTGTGTTATGATGGATACATTCAATGGGGAGTCTGCCCTGTGTGCGGCAGACGGCGTGCGGGGGAAAAGAGGCCCGGCACGGGGGAAAGGAGCATATCAATGGAAAATCAGACGGTGAGCGGAACAAAAAAGCCGCTCTTCGGAGGGCGGAGGCCGCTGTTCACACAAAAGGAACTGCTGCTGCTGACCGGCCCGCTGCTGGTGGAGCAGCTGCTGGAAGTGACCGTCGGCATGGCCGATACCATGATGGTGTCCCGCTGCGGCGAGGCGGCTATTTCGGGCGTCAGCCTTGTGGACATGATCAACAACCTTATCATCGTGCTGTTTGCGGCGCTGGCCACTGGCGGCGCGGTGGTGGTGAGCCAGTTTCTGGGCGCACGGGAGCAGAAGGGCGCCAACGAGAGCTCTGGCCAGCTGATCCTGCTCAGCGGTCTGTTCGGGCTGCTGGTGGGCGCATTCTGCTTTGTTCTGGCCCGGCCCATGATCCGGCTGTTTTACGGTGCCATTGATGCCGATGTGCTGGACGCCAGCGTGCTGTACCTGCGCATCATCGCCATCAGCTATCCGTTTCTGGCACTGTATAACGGCGGCGCGGCACTGTTCCGCAGCATGGGCAATTCTAAAATCTCCATGCAGATCAGCTTTTTGATGAATGTCATCAATATCGTGGGCAATGCAGTGTGCATCTTCGGCCTGAAAATGGGCGTGGACGGCGTTGCATGGCCCAGCGTGGTGTCCCGCGTGGTGGCGGCGTTCCTCATCCTGCGCAGATGCTACCAGAAGGGCAACGCCCTCACGGTGCCAAAGACCACCCGTCTGGACGCAAGGATGACCCGGCGCATTCTGGGCATCGGCATCCCCTCTGCATTCGAGAACAGCCTGTTCGAGGCCGGACGCATTCTGGTGGTGAGCATGATCTCCACCTTCGGCACGGTGCAGATCGCGGCCAACGCGGTGGCAAACAATCTGGACGGCATGGGCGTCATCCCCGGCAAGGCCCTCAGCCTTGCCATGATCACGGTGGTGGGCCGCTGTGTGGGCGCGGGAGACAGCGAGCAGGCAGTCTACTACACCCGCAAGCTCTCCCTGTGGTCCTACATTGCAATGGGCCTTTCCAACGGTGCCATCCTGCTGTTTTTGCATAAGCTCATCGGCATCTATGCGCTGTCCGGTGAGACGATGGTGCTTTCTGAGACACTGGTGCGCATCCACGCGGGCTTTGCCATCCTGCTGTGGACCCTGTCCTTTGTGCTGCCCAACGCACTGCGCGCCGCCAATGATGTGAAATTCACCATGCTCGTGTCCATTCTGAGCATGCCGTGTGGCGGCTTGGCTTCAGCTATCTGCTCTGCGTGCGGATGGGCTGGGGTGCCGTGGGCGTATGGATCGCCATGGTCATCGACTGGATGTGCCGTGTCACCTGCTTTGTCATCCGCTTCCGCAGCGGTGTATGGAAGAACAAATATCACGCATAACATAAAGGAGTACAGCATGAAACTGATCAGCTGGAATGTCAACGGTCTGCGCGCCTGCCTGACCCACGGCTTTGCCGAGAGCTTTGCGCAGCTGGACGCCGATATCTTTTCGGTGCAGGAGACCAAGATGCAGCCGGGACAGGCAGATTTTGCCCCGGAGGGCTACACGGAGTACACCTATTCCGCAGAGAAAAAGGGCTACTCCGGCACGGCCTGCTGGTGCCGTGAGCAGCCGCTGGCCGTGACCACCGGCATCGGCATCGAGGAGCACGACCACGAGGGCCGGGTGCTGACGCTGGAATACCCGGCGTTCTGGCTGGTGAACTGCTACACCCCCAACAGTCAGGACGGGCTGAAGCGTCTGGACTACCGCATGGAATGGGAGAACGCCTTCCGCGCCTACCTGCTGGCGCTGGATGCGAAAAAGCCGGTGATCCTGTGCGGGGACCTGAACGTGGCCCATACGGAGATCGACATCAAAAATGCAAAGACCAACCGCATGAGCGCAGGTTTCACCGATCAGGAACGCGGAAAAATGACCGAGCTGCTGGATGCCGGTTTTGCCGACAGCTTCCGTGTGCTGCACCCGGACGAGGTGAAGTACAGCTGGTGGAGCTACCGCTTCCATGCCCGGGAAAAGAACGCGGGCTGGCGCATCGACTACTTTATCGTATCCCGCCGCATCGCCGACAGGATCCGGGCGGCAGAGATCCACAACGAGATCTTCGGCTCGGACCACTGCCCGGTGGAGCTGGACATTGACCTGTAACCTGTAAAAAAAAACGCCTGCTCTCCCGAAAAGAGCAGGGAAAAGGAGACTCTATGCTCAAAAGCTATCTGCTGGTATTTTTCGTTTCCATGGTGCCGCTCATTGAACTGCGCGGTGCCATCCCCATCGGGCTTGGCATGGGCCTGCCCATCCTGCCCACCTATCTGGTGTGCGTGGTGGGCAACATGATCCCGGTGCCGTTCATCTATCTGTTTGCACGCAAATTTCTGATCTGGGGCTACCATAAGCCCCTCATCGGGCCCATCTGCAAGTTCTGCATCGTCAAAGGCGAAAAAGGCGGCCGCGCACTGGAAGCCAAGGCGGGCCGCGGCCTTGAGGTGGCGCTGCTGCTGTTCGTGGGCATCCCGCTGCCGGGCACCGGCGCGTGGACCGGGACGCTGGCAGGCTCGATCCTGGATATGAAGTTCAAGGACGTGGTCAAGGCCTGCATGGGCGGCGTGCTGCTGGCGGGCATCATCATGGGTCTGGCCAGCGCGGGCCTGCTGGGTGCGCTGAGCACCCTGTTCTCGGTGGGCTGAGAAAAAAGACTGTGTTCCGGCAAAGAACAACAATTGACAATGGCATTTTGCCGCCGAGTATGCTAAAATAAAAAAGTGTTTTGGAACCGGCGGCGCAAAGCTGCCGGACGGAAAGGAACGATAAGATCATGGATCAGGCACTGAATCAGAAAATCGACGCATATATTGCGCAAAACAAGGAACAGCTGCTGAAGGATATCGCCGCACTGGTGGCTGTCAACAGCGTGGAGGGCACCCCGGAAGAGGGTGCACCCTATGGCGCAGGCCCCCGTGCCGCACTGGACAAGACGCTGGAGCTGGCTGCAGGCATGGGTCTTGCCACCCGCAACTGCGAGAACTACATCGGCTATGCAGAGCTGGCCGGCAAGGATCCCGAGAAGTATCTGGCAACCATCTGCCATGTGGATGTGGTGCCCGTGGGCAACGGCTGGACGGCAGACCCCTTCACCATGCGCGTTCAGGACGGCTGGCTGCTGGGCCGCGGCGTGGCTGACGATAAGGGTCCCATGGTGGCTACCCTGTATGCCCTGAAGTTCCTCAAGGAGCAGGGCTATGAGCTGCGCTACCCCATCCGCGCACTGGCGGGTACCAACGAGGAGACCCACATGCAGGATGTGGACTACTACCTCAAAAACTACCCGGCTCCGGCCTTCTGCTTCACCCCGGATGCCGAGTTCCCGGTGTGCAACGGCGAGAAGGGCCTGTTCGGTGCCAAGATCGTCAGCCCGGTGTGCAACGGCGTCATCGTGGAGATCGAGGGCGGCGTGGCAAACAATGCCGTGCCCGACCGTGCAAGTGCACTGGTCAGGACTGACATCTCCAAGCTGAAGAATGCCCCCAACATCACGCTGGAACCGGAAGGCGACGGCGTGCGCATCCGCGGTTGGGGCAAGTCCGGCCACGCAGCCATGCCGCAGGGCACCGTGAACGCCATTGGTCTGGTGGTGAACTACCTGCTGGACAACGGCCTGTGCAATGAGACCGAGCGCACCTATCTGGAGGCTGTGCGCAAGCTGCACGCTTCTACTGCCGGTGAGGGTCTGGGCATCAACTGCGCCGATGGCCCCTTTGGCCCGCTGACCGTGATCGGCGGCCGCATCTACATGGAAGATGGCCGCATTTTCCAGACCATGGACAGCCGCTTCCCCACCTGCACCAATGGCAAAAAGATGACCGAGCAGATCCGTGCCGCACTGGGCGACGGCGCTGAGCTGCGCGATGTGACCGCTGCCGAGCCCTTCTATATTGAAGCCGACAGCCCCGCCATTCAGGCCTGCATCAACACCTACAATGAGGTCACCGGCGAGAACGCCAAGCCCTTCACCATGGGCGGCGGCACCTATGCCCGCCACTTCCCCTATGCTGTCAGCTTCGGCCCCGAGCATGTGGACCTGCCGCTGCCGGAGTTCGGCGGCCCGATGCACGGTGCAAACGAAGCTGCACCCATCGACAAGCTGCTGGAAGCCGTAAAGATCTATATCATCGCGCTGCTGCGCCTTGAGGAAATCGACTTCTGATGCAGCCGATGAATGTGCTCGTCATCGACGGGCAGGGCGGGGGCCTTGGCAAACAGCTGGTGACAGCCCTGAGCACGCAGTGCCCGGAGATCCGGCTCACTGCGGTGGGCACCAACAGTCTGGCGGCAAACGCCATGCGCAAGGCCGGTGCCCCGCGTGTCGCCACCGGTGAGAATGCAGTGGCGGTGAACTGCCGCAGCGCGGATATCATCGTGGGGCCCATCGGCATCGTTATTGCGGATGCACTGCTGGGCGAGATCACGCCCGCCATGGCCACGGCCGTGTGCCAGAGCCATGCGACGCGGGTGCTCATCCCGGTGAACCACTGCGAAAACTATATCGTGGGTGTGCCGGAGCAGCCCATCAGCGATCTGGTGGCCGCTGCGGTGCAGAAGGTGAAAGCCCTCTGCGCCGGGGAAGGCTGCGGAAAAAGGGTTTATTGAAAATGCCCTCCGCTCTCGCTCTGGGCATGATTCAAGGAATTTATATTTTTTAGTTGCAAGTCGGAAAATCCTGCGGGATTTTCCGACTTGCTTTTTCACCGGAGCGGGCGCAATGAAGAAGTGGCCTGTTTCCCGGCTGTGCGGCTGTTTCCGCAGGAAACGAGCACAGACAGATCAAGTTTCCCTCTTGGACCCTTTCCGTGAAAATGCAACAGCGGACAGCCCGCAGGCTGTCCGCTGTTGCTCTATTATAAAAATATTCTTCCGCTGAAGATGCCCAGAGCGCAAGCGGAGGGCATTCTGAATCGTTATGACTTCTGCCGTGCGGCGATCTGCGCTGCCGTGGGCGGGGTGTCGCCCTGCGCAGCGTTTTCCAGTGCGCCGAGGCGGCGGTCCAGATCGGTCAGGCGCTGGGCTACGATATCCGGCAGATCCTGCTGGTCCAGATCGTCCGCCGGGTTCACGGCCTTGTTGTTGATGCGCACCACCTCGGCGGGCACGCCCACGGCGGTGCAGTTGGCGGGCAGATTGCGCAGCACCACGCTGCCTGCGCCGATGCGGGAGTTGTCCCCGATATACACCGGGCCAAGGACCTTGGTGCCTGCACCGATCAGCACGTTGTTGCCCAGAGTGGGGTGGCGCTTGCCGGTGTCCTTGCCAGTGCCGCCCAGAGTGACACCGTGGTAGATGGTGCAATTGTCCCCGATCTCACAGGTCTCACCGAACACGATGCCCATGCCGTGATCGATGAACAGGCATCTGCCGATGGTGGCACCGGGGTGGATCTCGATGCCGGTGCGGCGGCGTCCGTGCTGGCTGACCCAGCGGGCAAGGAAAAAGCGCTTATGCTGGTACAGCCAGTGCGCAATGCGGTGATACACCAGAATGTGAAAGCCCGGATACAGCAAAATGACCTCCAGCACGTTGCGTGCAGCGGGATCCTTGCGCTGGATGTTCCGCGCGTCCTCCAACAAACCCATGGGAAAACCCTCTCTTTCCTGATTCCGATGAAGCTGCTCTGAATAAAAATCACGTCTCTGCCATGAAAACAGCCTCTGACTCTTTTGACCATATTTATAATAGCACACCCGGACGGGAATGTACAGCAATATGCTAGGAATTGACATAACTAACCCGGAATCTGGCGGGGAAAAACTGCTTTTGGGTAGAGTAGCTAAAATTCCGGGAGGGAAGCGGCAAACCTTTTTGCAACAAAATATATGCGGAAGCATTGACACATTTCGCGCTTCTATGCTAAAATATTATGAAAAGATTCCAGACTTATAAAAGGAGACAGCACCATGCAGAAAAGCGCGATGTGTACCAAACTGAACAAGCAGTTCGCATCCGGTTTTGCCGTGGGTTCGTTGTTTCCTTTTTTTGTAGAATGAGCTTTTCCCTTTGCGGGGAAAAGTTTTTTTTTGCCCGTAAGCCGGAAAGCCGAACCAGACAAACGCAAATCAGGAGGGAACTGCGATGCTGCTTGTAAATGCTGTGAACACCGAAGGAAGACCGCTTGAGATTTTTGTAAAGGACGGCAGGATCGCTGCTGTGGGTCAGGAGCTGGAGGCACTGGCCGGGGAGAACGAAACGGTCATTGATGCCGGAGGGCTGACCGTGCTGCCCGCCTTTGTGGATCTGCACTGCCACTGGCGCACCCCGGGCTTTGAGTACAAGGAGGACATCGAGACCGGCAGCCGCGCCGCAGCCGCCGGCGGTTACACCTTCGTGAACCTGATGCCCAACACAAAGCCGGTCTGCTCTTCTGCGGCACAGGCCATGATGGTGGAACAGAAAGCCGCCGAGCTGGGCCTGTGCGATGTGAACCAGACCGTCTCCATCACCGAGAACTTTGACGGCGTAAGCATCGACCACCTCAAGACCCTGCCTGCCGGTGTGAAGTTCATCACCGAGGATGGCCACGGCGTGCAGGACAATGCCACCATGGCAAAGGCGTTTGCCATCTGCACCCAGAAGGATATCACCGTGATGAGCCACGCTGAGGATATGGAGATCAGCCCGTGGGACTACCGTCTGGCTGAGGACATCGAGACGGTGCGCAACTGCTGGCTGAGCGAATACTACCAGACCAAGCTGCACATGTGCCATGTGTCCACCCGCGGTGCGCTGGATGCCATCCAGATGGCAAAGCTGCGGGGTGCACCCGTCACCTGCGAGGTGACCCCGCACCACCTGTGGTTCACCAATGACACCTGCGATTACCGTGTGAACCCGCCCATCCGCACCGCCGACGATGTGCAGGCGCTGGTGGACGGCATCCGCACCGGCATCGTGGACGCCATTGCCACCGACCACGCGCCCCACTCCGAAGAGGACAAACTGAAGGGCATGGCCGGTATGGTGGGCAGCGAGACCGCTTTCGGCGTCTGCTACACCAAGCTCTGCAAGCAGGAAGGCCTGCCGCTGGAAGTGCTGGTGCATCTGATGAGCACCCGCCCCGCCGAGATCCTGGGCCTTGCCAAGGGTCAGCTGGAGCCGGGCTACGACGCGGACTTTGTGCTGGTGGATCTGGATACCCCCTACACCGTGGACAAGGACAAGCTGCACTCCAAATCTCACAACACCCCGTTCGATGGTGCCCAGCTGTTTGGTAAGGTCTGCGCCACTATCAAGGGCGGCAAGCTGACCTATCAGGCAGAGAACTGAGAAAATGTTTCACAAAATAATATGATATAAAATAGATAAGAAAGCAAACAGGAGGTACACCCAAATGACGAACATGGACAAACTGTACGAAGCTGTGGAAGCCCGCGGCCCGGTGTGCGTGGGTCTGGACACCGACTTCAGCTACCTGCCCGCCGATTTTGTGGACAGCACCCTGTCCCGCGGCGAGAACATCGTGCGCTTCAACAAGAAGCTCATTGACGCCACCAAGGCCGTGGCAGGCTGCTACAAGGTGCAGATCGCTTACTACGAGTCTCTGGGTCTTGAGGGCATGAAGGCCTACGCCGACACCCTGAAGGCGGTGCGCGAGGCAGGTGTGCCGGTGATCGCCGACATCAAGCGCGGCGACATTGCCAAGACCGCCGAGATGTACGCCATGGGTCACTTTACCGGTGATTTCGAGAGTGATTTCGTCACGCTGGCACCCTACATGGGTCTGGACTCCATCAGCCCCTACCTGCCCTACGCCGAAAAGCAGGGCAAGGGCATGTTCGTGCTCTGCCGCACCTCCAACGGCGGTGCCAAGGACTTTGAGTACGAGAAGCTGGCCGATGGCCGTCACGTCTACGATCTGGTGGGCGACAAGCTGAACGCTCTGGGCAAGGACTACATGGGCGAGCACGGCTACTCCTCCATCGGTCTGGTCATCGGCGGCACCCACATCGAGGAGGCCACCGAGATCCGCGCAAAGTATCAGGACAGCTTCTTCCTGATCCCCGGCTACGGCGCACAGGGCGGCAAGGCCGAGGACATTGCCCAGTATCTTACCAAGGGCAACGGCGGCGTGGTCAACTCCAGCCGCGGCATCCTGCTGGCCTACAAAAAGCAGCCGGGCACTGCCTTTGACGAAGCCGCTTACAACGAATGTGTGAATATGAAGGAGGCCATTGCTCATGCGTGCAGCCTGCTGTGAAGCCACTGTTCTGCGCAATGAGGTCATTGCCTCGGACATCCGTCTGCTGACGGTGGTCTGGCCGGACCGCGACCACGCACCACACGCAGGCCAGTTCTTTACCCTGCGTGCATGGGGCGCAGACGAAGCCCCCTTCCTGTCCCGGCCCATCAGCGTGCACCGCTGGAACCCGGACAGCAGCACCATCGAGTTTCTGTATCAGGTGGTGGGCGAGGGCACGGAAAAGATCGCGCAGCTCAAAATGAAGGATACCTTCCAGCTCACCGGCCCTATGGGCAACGGCTTTGATGTGCCGGACATCCTGAGCAAGTACAAAAAAATCGC
Source organism: Faecalibacterium sp. HTF-F (assembly GCF_023347535.1). NCBI lineage: Bacteria > Bacillati > Bacillota > Clostridia > Eubacteriales > Oscillospiraceae > Faecalibacterium > Faecalibacterium wellingii. The sequence continues at coordinate 2,359,828 of NZ_CP094473.1, read as the reverse complement.
TGTGGTGGGCGGCGGCATCGGCACTGCGCCCATGTTCCAGCTCACCCGCGAGCTGGCAGCGGCAGGCGTGAAGCCGGATGTGTTCTTCGGCTTCCGGGATGCCCCCTACTGCATGGAGGAGTACCGCGAGATCGCAAACCTCGTCAAGGTGTCCACCGACACCGGCGCGGTGGGCTTCCACGGCTTTGTCACCCAGCTGTACGACCCCGCCGACTACGATGTGGTGCTGGTGTGCGGCCCCACGGTCATGATGAAGAACGCCGCCCGCCTGTGTGCCGAAAAGGGCACCCCCTGCTTTGTGAGCATGGAAAAGAAGATGGCCTGCGGCATCGGTGCCTGCCTTGGCTGCACCTGCGAGACCAAGGGCGGCGAGGGCAAGAGCGTGTGCAAGAACGGCCCGGTATTTGATGCAACGGAGGTGTTCTTCTGATGGCTGACCTGAAAACCAACCTGCTGGGCTTTGTGATGAACAGCCCGGTCATCGGCGCATCCGGCACCGTGGGCTACGGCGTGGAGTACGAAGAGCTGGCAGACTTTGCCAAGATCGGCGGCATCTCCGGCAAGGGTCTGACCCTGCACGGCCAGTACGGCAACAAGGGCGAGCGCCTGTGGGAGACCCCCTCCGGCCTCATCAACAGCATCGGCCTGCAGAACCCCGGCGTGCAGCACTTCATTGACGTGGAGCTGCCCGAGATGCTGGAGCTGAAGCAGAAGTACGGCACGGTGGCCATTGCCAACCTTGGCGGCCACAGCGAGGAAGAGTACGTGGAAGGTGCCGCGATGCTGAGCGACAGCGCAGTGGACATCGTGGAGCTGAACATCTCCTGCCCCAACGTCAAGGTGGGCGGCATGGCCTACGGCGTCAAGTCCGAGGCTGCCGGTGAGGTGGTGCACATGGTGCGCGCTGCCTGCAAAAAGCCCCTGATGGTCAAGCTGAGCCCGCAGGCCGAGAACATCCCCGAGATGTGCAAGGCTGTGGAAGCCGCCGGTGCGGACGCCATCAGCCTGACCAACACCTTCCAGGCCTGCGCCATCGATCTGGAAAAGCGCCGCCCGGTGTTCAACAACATCTTTGCGGGCCTGTCCGGCCCGGCGGTGCGGCCCATCGCTCTGCGCATGGTCTGGCAGGCCGTGGGCGCTGTGAACATCCCGGTGGTGGGTCTGGGCGGCATCGCCACGGGCCGTGACGCACTGGAGTTCATCATGGCCGGTGCTGCGGCGGTGCAGGTGGGTGCCGCAAACTTTGCCAACCCCCGCGCCATGGAGACCATTGCGGACGAGATGGCCGCATGGATGGACAAGAACGGCGTGAAAACACTGGACGAGATCCGCGGATGTGCCCGGAATGCTGAATAATCCAATTGATATACCAGCAAAAACGCTGATTTATACGCATAAAAACAAAGTCGCTGCATAAATTTGCAAATCACGCAAAAGCGTGGTACAATACCGTTCAAAAGACATTTTTATAAAAGAGAGGGAGAAGTACAATGAGTGAAGCACTTGAAATCCTGAAGAGCTGTGACGCGTTCCTGGAAGGTCACTTCCTGCTGTCCTCCGGCCGCCATTCCAGCGCATACTGCCAGATGGCTTATCTGCAGCAGTACCCCGACCGCTGCGCCGAGGTCATGAAGAGCGTGGCAGATAAGGTCAAGGAAATGGACGTGGATGTGATCGTGGGACCTGCCATGGGCGGCATCGTCTATGCCTACGAGCTGGCCCGCCAGACCGGCAAGCGCGCCATCTTTACCGAGCGCGTGGACAATGTGATGACCCTGAAGCGCTTCGCCATCCATCCGGGTGAGAAGTGCCTCATCGCTGAGGATGTGGTCACCACTGGCATCTCCTCTCTGGAGACCAAGCGGGTCATTGAGGAGAACGGCGGCATCTGTGTGGGCATTACCTGCGTGGTGGACCGCACTAAGCCCGAGGCTCCGTCTCCCATTCCCATCGTGGCAAGCGCCCTCAAGCTGGACCTGCCCAACTACGCACCGGAAGAGTGCCCCATCTGCAAGGAGGGCAAGCTGCCGCTGGTGCATCTGGGCAGCCGCAAGATGAAGCAGGAAGCAAAGCAGACCCTGTAATGTGTTGAAACGAGGAAAACTATGAACGCATATCTTCTTTTGGCAAATGGCATGGTCTTTGCCGGCCAGTCGGTGGGTGCCGAGGGCGTCACCGTGGGCGAGGTGGTCTTTGCCACCGGTATGGTGGGCTTTCAGGAGACTCTGACCGACCCCAGCTACTACGGCCAGATCATCACCCAGACCTACCCCCTTATCGGCAACTACGGCATGAATAAGGACGACATGGAGTCCGACCGCATCTGGGCAAAGGGCTACATCGTGCGTGAGGCCTGCACCACCCCCTCCAACTGGCGCTGCGAGGAAACGCTGGACAGCTTTTTGAAAAAGAACAACACCATCGGCATCGAGGGCATCGATACCCGCCACCTGACCCGCATCATCCGGGAAAGCGGCGTGATGAACGGTGCCATCCTGACCACCTTTGATCCCGCCGACCCGGCCAACAAGGCCGAGACCGAGGCCCTGCTGGCCCAGATCCGCGCCTATGCCGTCACCGATGCGGTGAAGAACGTGACCTGCGCTGCCCCCGAGGTGTTCAATCCGCAGGGCGAGACCCATATCGTGCTGATGCACTACGGCTGCAAGCGCAACATCGTGCGCTGCCTTGTCAAGCGCGGCTGCAAGGTGACGGTCATGCCCGCCTTTGCAACGGCAGACCAGATCAAAGCTCTGAACCCGGACGGCATCATGCTGTCCAACGGCCCCGGCGACCCCGCCGAGCCGGTGGAGATCATCGAGAACCTCAAGCAGATCTTTGCACTGAACATCCCCACCTTCGGCATCTGTCTGGGCCACCAGCTGTCCGCGCTGGCAGCCGGTGCCAAGACCATGAAGCTGAAGTACGGCCACCGCGGTGCCAACCAGCCTGTGACTGACTTTGAGTCCGGCCGCACCTTCATCACCAGCCAGAACCACGGCTACGCTGTGGTGGGCGACGAGCTGCCCGCCGAGATGGGCGAGGTGGCACAGGTGAACGCCAACGACGGCACCTGTGAGGGCATCAAGTATAAGAAGTGGAACTGCTTCACCGTGCAGTTCCACCCGGAAGCAAACGGCGGCCCCAAGGATACCGAGTTTCTGTTCGACCGCTTCCTGAACAACGTCAAAGCAGCAAAAAAGGAGGCACGCTGAAATGCCGAAGGACCCTAGAATCAAGAAGGTGCTGGTCATTGGCTCCGGCCCCATCATCATTGGTCAGGCTGCGGAGTTCGACTACTCCGGCACGCAGGCCTGCCGCGCCCTGAAGGCAGAGGGCATCGAGACCGTTCTGCTGAACTCCAACCCTGCAACCATCATGACCGACCCGGATGTGGCCGACCATGTTTACATCGAGCCCATGACGCTGGAAGTCGTGGAGCGCATTTTGGACATTGAAAAGCCGGACTCTGTGCTGCCGAACCTCGGCGGCCAGATGGGCCTGAACCTGTCCATGGAGCTGGCCCGCTCCGGTTATCTGGACCGCACCGGCATCCGTCTGCTGGCCTGCAAGCCCGAGACCATCGACCGTGCCGAGGACCGCGAGCTGTTCAAGGAGACCATGGAAAAGCTGCACCAGCCCATCATTCCCTCCGAGGTCGTGGAGACGCTGGAAGACGCTCTGGCCTGCGCCGACCGCATCGGCTACCCGGTCATCGTGCGCCCGGCCTTCACCATGGGCGGCACCGGCGGCGGCATCTGCGAGAACAAGGCAAAGCTCATTGAGATCGGCACCAACGGCCTGCGCCTTTCCCCCATCCATCAGATCCTTGTGGAAAAGTGCATCGCCGGCTGGAAAGAGATCGAGTACGAGGTCATGCGCGACCACAAGGGCAACGTCATCACCGTGTGTAACATGGAGAACCTCGACCCCGTGGGCATCCACACCGGTGACTCGGTGGTCGTGGCTCCCTCCCAGACCCTGACCGACCACGAGTACCAGATGCTGCGCACCGCTGCGCTGGACATCATCACCGAGCTGGGCATCGAGGGCGGCTGCAACTGCCAGTTTGCTCTGAAGCCGGACAGCTTTGATTATGCGGTCATCGAGGTCAACCCCCGTGTGTCCCGCTCTTCCGCACTGGCTTCCAAGGCTACCGGCTATCCCATTGCCAAGGTGGCCACCAAGATCGCCATCGGCTACACGCTGGACGAGATCACCAACGACGTCACCGGCAAGACCTGCGCCTGCTTTGAGCCTGCGCTGGACTATATCGTGGTCAAGTACCCGAAGTGGCCCTTTGATAAGTTCGTCTACGCCGACAAGTCTCTGGGCACCCAGATGATGGCCACCGGCGAGGTGATGAGCATTGGCAACAGCTTCGAGGCTGCCATGATGAAGGCAGTTTCCTCCATCGAGCTGGGCATGGATACCCTGACCCACAAGCCCTTTGAGGAGCTGACCGATGACGAGATCGTGGCTCACATGCATGTTCAGGACGCCGAGCGCGTGTTCTGCGTGTACGAGGCTCTCAAGCGCGGAATCGACCACGAGACCATTTACAAGATCACCAAGATCGACTGGTGGTTCCTGGACAAGATGCAGCATCTGGCAAATCTGGAAAACGGTCTTGCCAAGTGCAACGGCGTGCTGACCGAAGAGCAGTATAAGACTGCCAAGAAGTACGGCTTCCAGGATAAGACCATCAAGCGTCTGGCACAGGTGGATACCCTGCCTGTGGAGAACTACCGCGCCGGTTTCAAGATGGTGGATACCTGTGCGGCCGAGTTCTCGGCCAACACCCCTTACTTCTACTCCACCTACGACGGCGACAACGAAGCCGCTGAGTTCATTGCCGAGAAGGAAGCCGAAGCATCCGCCAAGGGCGAACCCGAGAAAAAGAAGGTGCTGGTCTTTGGTTCCGGCCCCATCCGCATCGGTCAGGGCATCGAGTTCGACTACTGCTCGGTGCACTGTGTGTGGACCCTGAAGAAGCACGGCTGCGAAGCCATTCTGGTCAACAACAACCCTGAGACCGTCTCCACCGACTTTGACACCGGCGACCGTCTGTACTTTGACCCGCTGAACCCGGAGAGCGTGGACAACATCATTGCCACCGAGAAGCCGGACGCCTGCGTGGTGCAGTTCGGCGGCCAGACCGCCATCAAGTTGGCAAAGCACATGGACGAGATCGGCCTGCCCATTCTGGGCACCCCGGCAGATGCCATCGATGAAGCCGAGGACCGTGAGCGCTTCGACGAGCTGCTGGAGCGCTGCAAGATCCCCCGCGCACCGGGCCGCACCGTGTTCAATCTGGACGAGGCGCTGGCCGCCGCCGATGAGATCGGCCTGCCGGTGCTGATGCGCCCCTCCTACGTGCTGGGCGGTCAGAACATGATCGTGGCCTACACCAAGGCAGACGTCATTGAGTACATGGGCGTCATCACCGAGCATGTGGACATGGATCACCCTGTGCTGCTGGATAAGTACATTCTGGGCACCGAGTGCGAAGTGGACGCCATCTGCGACGGCGAGAACTTCCTGATCCCCGGCATCATGGAGCAGGTGGAGCGCACCGGTGTGCACTCCGGCGACTCCATCTGCGTCTACCCGGCACAGCACCTGACCCAGGCCGAGATCGATACCATTGTGGACTACACCGGCCGCTTTGCCCGCGAGTTGCATGTCACCGGTCTGGTGAATGTGCAGTACGCTGTCTCCAACGGCAGAGTGTACGTCATTGAGGTGAACCCCCGTTCCTCCCGTACTGTGCCGTATATCTCCAAGGTCACCGGCGTGCCTATGGTGGATCTGGCAGTGCGCTGCTGTCTGGGCGAGAAGCTGGCAGATATGGGCTATGGCACCGGCCTGCACCCCAACGCACCCTATGTGGCCGTCAAGGTGCCTGTGTTCAGCTTTGAAAAGCTGCACGGTGTGGATACCCAGTTCGGCCCCGAGATGAAGTCTACCGGCGAAGTGCTGGGCATTGCCCCCAACTACCACGACGCCCTGCTCAAGGGCCTCATCGGCGCGGGCTACACCTTCAAGACCCCCGGCCCTGCAAGCTGCTGCATCTTCACCGTGAAGGACAGCGACAAGCCGGAGTTCGTGGATATTGCATGGAAGCTCAAGAGCATGGGCTACAAGCTGTACGGCACCTCCGGCACCTGCGCATGGCTCAACAAGCACATGGTGCCCTGCAACGAGGTGCGCAATATGTCCGGCGAGTCGCCCAACATCGTGGACCTGCTGCAGAGCGGTCTGGTGGACTACGTGTTCTCCACCAGCGCCAAGGGCCGTGACCCCAAGCGCGATTCCGTCCGCCTGCGCCGCAAGGCCGTGGAGCTGAGCATTCCCTGCATCACCGCCGTGGATACCGCCAACGCTCTGGTGAACTGCCTGCGCAGCGACCACAGTCTGGAAAATATTCCGCTGGTGGATATTGCCACCCTGTATCACCGCAAGTAATTACCGCTGTAATTACCCCCGGAAACGGATAAAGACAGACTTTATACAGCGCCCGCCAAAACGGCGGGCGCTGTATTTGTGAAAGGCAGACAGAGAATATAAAAGTTCGTGCGCAATAAATGACGTTTTGTGCGCAAGCTGTCGCAAACAGTGCGCAAATTATGTTATACTCAACAACGCAAAATTTGCCAAAAGACCGTTACTTTTGGACATTCCAGGAGGATATAGATACATGACCCGTTCCCAGATGATCGAGACTGTTGCACGCAAGACCGGCTTTACCGAAGCTCAGGTCGAGACCACAATGGATGCGATGTTTGACCAGATCGCCGACTGCCTGCGCGCAGACGAGAAGGTGACCATCGCAGGCTTTGGCCGTTTTGAGATGCGTCCCCGCAAGCCCAAGGCCTACACCAACCCCAAGACCAAGGTTTCCAGCCGTCTGGAGTCCACCTCCATCCCCGGCTTCAAGGCCAGCGGCCGCTTCAAGCAGAAGCTGGAAGCAGGCAAGAAGAACGTGGAAGAGACCGCCTGATCGATGTGCATTGAGGACCGTACCCGTGACCCCGGGTGCGGTCCTTTTTGTTTGCTGGATATATGCGGGCGAGAGAACGATTTGGAATGCCCAGAGCAAAGCGGAGGGCATTCTAAATCGTCCCGCTCTGTGCCCGGCGCACGGCATCTTTTTGTTTCTCTGCTGACAAGTGCGGCATTTCATGCTATACTGAGTGCAGAATATAAAAGGACAAAGGAACGGAGATTCAGATGCTTTACAGTGAACTGCAGTGCAGCCCGGCCATCCATCAGGCAGTGGAACGCATGGGCTTTGCCGAAATGACCGAGATCCAGGAAAAGACCATCCCCGTCATGATGGCGGGTCATGACGTGATCGCAAAAGCCCCCACCGGCACCGGCAAGACCTGTGCCTTCGGCATCCCGGTGGCGGAGCATATCCTCCCGGAAAACAAGTACCCGCAGGCTGTCATCATGGCTCCCACCCGGGAGCTGGCCCAGCAGATCGCAGAAGAGCTGACCCAGCTCACCTATTTTATGCCAGAGGTACAGGTGGCCTGCGTGTATGGCGGTGCCAATATGGAAAAGCAGGCAAAGCGCCTTGCCGAGGGCTGCCAGATCGTGGTAGCCACGCCGGGCCGTCTGATGGACCACTACAAGCACCGCACCATCGACATCTCCCATGTGACCCAGATCGTGCTGGACGAGGCCGACGAGATGCTGAACATGGGCTTCTATAAGGATGTGCGGCATATCATTGAAATGATGAAGGCCCGCAAGTCCCTTTCCATGTTCTCGGCCACCATCAGCCGCGAGGTGATGGACATTGGCTGGCTGTACCAGCACAACGCTGAGGAGATCACCGTCCAGCCCCGGGAGGAGAGCCAGCCCAAGATCACCCAGTATATGCTGGAGACCTCCGGCCGCAACAAGCTTTCCGACCTTGCACAGATCATCATTGGTGAGAGCTACAAGCGGGTGATGGTGTTCTGCGATACCAAGTTCAACACGGCCACTCTGGCCAACCAGCTGGCACGGCTGGGCTTCTCGGTGGATTGTCTGCACGGCGACCTCTCCCAGAAGGAGCGCAACCAGATCATGCAAAACTTCCGGGACGGCAAGCTGGCCATTCTGGTAGCCACCGACGTTGCCGCCCGCGGCATCGATGTTTCGGACGTGGACGCCGTCATCAACTACGATGTCCCCAGCGAGAACGAACATTACACCCACCGGATCGGCCGCACCGGTCGTGCCAAAAAGGAGGGCGTGAGCTACCTGTTCTATGTGCCGGAGGAGAAAAAGCGGGTGCAGGAGCTGCTGCGCCTGACCCGCAATACCGACCTGTGCACCCCGGTGCATTTTGACTTCAACCATGAGCACATCGTGGTGGAGGAAAAAAAGGACAACGCCGATCGGTTCCAGATCAAGTGTTATTTTTAAAGGAAGAAACTCCCCCAGTCTGCTCCGCAGACAGCCCCCTCAAGGAGGGAGCCTGCCCGTACGGTAAGCCTCCCTCTCTGAAGGAGGTGTCGAGCGAATGCGAGACGAAGGGAGTTCTTTTTGTAAAAAGACTTGACCTTCCCCTTTCTGGAAGGTGTAATATAGGCACGTAAGGAGGCACCGGAGCCATGAAGATCAACGAAGTGGAAGCCGCCGTGGGCGTGACCAAAAAGAACATCCGCTTTTACGAGGAGGAGGGGCTCATTACCCCCGGCCGCGAACCGGGCAACGGCTACCGCAGCTACTCGCAGGCAGACGCTTGCGCGCCTTGCTGCACGGGAAGAACAGGGGGTGACCTTTGTGAACATCGAACGCACAGACCGAAAAGGCGAGCGCATCCGCGGTGCCTGTGTCGGCGCGGCCCTTTTTGTGGCGCTGATGGCTTTTGTGATCGCAACGATGGCGTGGGCCTTTTACAGCGACCCGCAGGAAGCGCCGCCGCTGCCGCTGCTCATCGTATTGTTCGGCATCCCGGTGGGGTGCATCGTGGGCACGCTGAAGGTGCTGCTGGAACGCATTGAAGAGATCGGAAAGGGAGAAGAAGATGCTTATCGTAACTATTAACGAGGTGCCCGGCAAAAAGCTGGAAGCGCTGGGCGTGGTGCGCGGCAGCACGGTGCAGAGCCGCAATCTGGGCCACGATCTGATGGCGGGGTTCCGCACGCTGGTGGGCGGTGAAGTGACCGACTACGCGGATATGCTCACCGAAGCCCGGCAGATCGCCACAGGACGCATGGTCAAGGATGCAGAGGCCCTTGGAGCGGATGCAGTTGTAGGGATGCGCTACGCTTCCGCCAGCGTCATGCAGGGCGCGGCAGAGGTCATTGCTTATGGAACGGCGGTGAAGTTCGTATGACCACAAAAGAAAAGCAGGGCTTCGGCCTTTATTTCCTGTTAGCGTTTGGTCTGGCATGGCTGTGTCAGGTCGGTGGCTGCATGGCACTGCTGCAAAAGCAGAATGCCGTGCTGTATCAGCTGGCGCTGGTCGCCACCATGCTCTGCCCGCTTCTGGCGGTGCTGCTGGTGCAAAAGGTCTTTCTGCGCCAGCCCACCGGCATCGGCTGGAAGGTGCAGGGCAAGCGCCGCTACTGGCTGGCGGCGTGGTTTGGCCCGGCGGTGTTCACGGTGCTGGCTGCAGTGCTCTATTTTGCGGTGTTCCCGCATCGGCTGGACCTCTCCGGCAGCTGGCTGACAGCGGCCTACGGCGGCGAGATGGACGCGCAGACCCTGCGCAGGGAGCTGGGTGTATCCAACCTCAGCTACATGCTGGAAACAGGTCTGTTCGCGGTCACACTGGCTCCGCTCATCAATATGTTCGCAGCTTTGGGTGAGGAAGCCGGCTGGCGCGGGTATATGATGCCTCACCTGAAGGAGCAGCTCGGCCTGCTCAACGGCCGCCTGCTGGGCGGCGTGATCTGGGGTGTCTGGCACTGGCCGCTGATGCTGCTGGTGGGCTACGAATACGGCACCAACTACTTGGGTGCGCCGGTACTGGGCCTTTTCGTGTGGTGCATAGTCTGCTTTGCGCTCAATACCCTGTTGGACTGGCTCTATGAAAAGACTGGGTGCATCTGGGTGCCGTCCATTGCGCACGGCGCGTTCAATGCGGTGGCAGCGCTGTTTGTGGTTTTGACGAACCCGGCAGACAGTTACTATAATGTATTGGGCCCGGCACCCATTGGCCTGATCGGAATGCTGCCCATGCTGGCTGCTGCAGTCTGGCTGACCCTGCGAAGATCCTGAAAACCTGAATATTCCGGGAGAGGACTCTTCCGCTTTTGCCGCCGCAGCTGCATTGCAGCTGCGGCGCAGTTTTTCCTGCGGTTTGCTGCTGTTTTGGGGTGAACGCAAAAAAGAATGAAAAAAATCTGTCAAAAAGTGTTGACAAGGAGGCGGGGGTGTGGTATTATACTTGAGCGCCAAGCGCTGAGGCAAAAGAATGACTTCCGAAGCCACAGCAGGAAGCCCTTGAAAAGAACCAATAGACGCTGAAAAAGTTCCGGTTTGTTCTGAGAAACTTCTTGAGTGTCCAAGTTCAGAAAGTTCAAAAGCTTCTAAAAAATAAGGCTTGACAAAAAACCACTTCGGTGGTACAATAAGCAGGTCGTCAGCCGCAAGGCTGAGGCGCACAGGACCTTGAAAATTGAACAATATCGAAAAACTTGTAAGGAACCTTTATGTGTTTGGAAAAACACTTAAAACAATTCCAAAAGTAATTCACACAGGACGCAAGCGATTGCGTGCTGAGCGAACAAGATTTAACACTTTTAAGTGATAAATATCATTTATAAAGAGTTTGATCCTGGCTCAGGACGAACGCTGGCGGCGCGCCTAACACATGCAAGTCGAACGAGCGAGAGAGAGCTTGCTTTCTCGAGCGAGTGGCGAACGGGTGAGTAACGCGTGAGGAACCTGCCTCAAAGAGGGGGACAACAGTTGGAAACGACTGCTAATACCGCATAAGCCCACGGCTCGGCATCGAGCAGAGGGAAAAGGAGTAATCCGCTTTGAGATGGCCTCGCGTCCGATTAGCTAGTTGGTGAGGTAACGGCCCACCAAGGCGACGATCGGTAGCCGGACTGAGAGGTTGAACGGCCACATTGGGACTGAGACACGGCCCAGACTCCTACGGGAGGCAGCAGTGGGGAATATTGCACAATGGGGGAAACCCTGATGCAGCGACGCCGCGTGGAGGAAGAAGGTCTTCGGATTGTAAACTCCTGTTGTTGGGGAAGATAATGACGGTACCCAACAAGGAAGTGACGGCTAACTACGTGCCAGCAGCCGCGGTAAAACGTAGGTCACAAGCGTTGTCCGGAATTACTGGGTGTAAAGGGAGCGCAGGCGGGAAGACAAGTTGGAAGTGAAATCTATGGGCTCAACCCATAAACTGCTTTCAAAACTGTTTTTCTTGAGTAGTGCAGAGGTAGGCGGAATTCCCGGTGTAGCGGTGGAATGCGTAGATATCGGGAGGAACACCAGTGGCGAAGGCGGCCTACTGGGCACCAACTGACGCTGAGGCTCGAAAGTGTGGGTAGCAAACAGGATTAGATACCCTGGTAGTCCACACCGTAAACGATGATTACTAGGTGTTGGAGGATTGACCCCTTCAGTGCCGCAGTTAACACAATAAGTAATCCACCTGGGGAGTACGACCGCAAGGTTGAAACTCAAAGGAATTGACGGGGGCCCGCACAAGCAGTGGAGTATGTGGTTTAATTCGACGCAACGCGAAGAACCTTACCAAGTCTTGACATCCCTTGACGATGCTGGAAACAGTATTTCTCTTCGGAGCAAGGAGACAGGTGGTGCATGGTTGTCGTCAGCTCGTGTCGTGAGATGTTGGGTTAAGTCCCGCAACGAGCGCAACCCTTATGGTCAGTTACTACGCAAGAGGACTCTGGCCAGACTGCCGTTGACAAAACGGAGGAAGGTGGGGATGACGTCAAATCATCATGCCCTTTATGACTTGGGCTACACACGTACTACAATGGCGTTAAACAAAGAGAAGCAAGACCGCGAGGTGGAGCAAAACTCAGAAACAACGTCCCAGTTCGGACTGCAGGCTGCAACTCGCCTGCACGAAGTCGGAATTGCTAGTAATCGTGGATCAGCATGCCACGGTGAATACGTTCCCGGGCCTTGTACACACCGCCCGTCACACCATGAGAGCCGGGGGGACCCGAAGTCGGTAGTCTAACCGCAAGGAGGACGCCGCCGAAGGTAAAACTGGTGATTGGGGTGAAGTCGTAACAAGGTAGCCGTAGGAGAACCTGCGGCTGGATCACCTCCTTTCTAAGGAGTCAGGCGAAAGAGCGACATCAAAGATGACGATCTTTCGGACAGGTAACAAACAAGCAGAGTAGATATTGTTCGATTTTGAGGGCCCTGAAGAGCGAAAGCTTGAAAGAACCTTCAAAGACGTACCTTGAAAACTGAATAATAACTGCGAAACAAAGATTATAGTAAGTTCTTTTTAAGAAATATTACAATTTCAAAAGGAAGGGTAACAATAATCTTCGTTGGCAAGAGAGAATCAAGAGGATACCAAATGTTCCAAGAGAACGTTTGAAAGGTCAAGCGAACAAGGGCGCAGGGCGAATGCCTTGGCACTGGGAGCCGATGAAAGACGTGATAAGCTGCGATAAGCTTCGGGGAGCTGCAAATAAGCATTGATCCGGAGATTTCTGAATGAGGAAACTCACCTGGGTTCATACTCAGGTACGTTATACTGAACTTCAAAATAGGTATATCGAGGGAACCGCCTGAACTGAAACATCTAAGTAGGGCGAGGAAGAGACATCAAACGAGATTCCGTAAGTAGTGGCGAGCGAACGCGGAAGAGGGCAAACCGAGAGTAGAAATACTTTCGGGGTACGGAGCGCATTTAGGACTTAAGTTGTTAACCGAACGGCATGGGAAGGCCGGTCAGAGAGTGTGAAAACCACGTAGGTGAAAACGACAAGAGCCGAGCGAATTCCAGAGTACGGCCAGACACGTGAAACCTGGTCGGAATACGGGGGGACCACCCTCCAACCCTAAATACTACCCAGTGACCGATAGCGTATAGTACTGTGAAGGAAAGGTGAAAAGCACCCCGGGAGGGGAGTGAAAAAGAACCTGAAACCCTGTGCCTACAAGCACCTAGAGCGCGTCAAAGCGTGATAGGGTACTTTTTGTAGAACGGTCCGGCGAGCGATTGTATGCAGCAAGGTTAAGGACTTAAGGTCTGGAGCCGAAGCGAAAGCGAGTTTGAAAAGGGCGTTAAGTTGCATATAATGGGCCCGAAACCGGGTGACCTACCCATGGTCAGGTTGAAGTGGAAGTAAAATTCCATGGAGGACCGAACCGACCTCCGTTGAAAAGGCGGCGGATGAACTGTGGGTAGCGGAGAAATTCCAATCGAACCCGGAGATAGCTGGTTCTCCCCGAAATAGTTTTAGGACTAGCCTCAAGTTAGATACCTGGAGGTAAAGCACTGAATAGCCTAGCGGCCGAGAGGTTAGCGAAGCTTATCAAACTCAGAATGCCAGAGTATTGATGCTTGGGAGTCAGACAGTGTCAGATAAATGTCATTGTCAAAAGGGAAACAGCCCAGATCTACAGCTAAGGTCCCAAAGTCAGGTTAAGTGGAAAACGATGTGAAGATACGCAGACAACCAGGATGTTGGCTCAGAAGCAGCCACTCATTCAAAGAGTGCGTAATAGCTCACTGGTCGAGCGTCTTTGCGCGGAGAATTTAACGGGGCTAAACCTGACACCGAAGCTTAGGCAATACAGCAATGTATTGGGTAGGGGAGCGTTGTATACGCGGTGAAACAGTAGCGTAAGCGGCTGTGGAGTGTATAGAAGTGAGAATGCCGGAATGAGTAGCGCGAATGCAGTGAGAATCTGCATGGCCGAAAGCCTCAGGTTTCTGGAGGAAGGTTCGTCCGCTCCAGGTTAGTCGGGAGCTAAGGTGAGGCCTAACGGCGTAGCCGATGCACAGACGGTAGAGATTCCGTCACCACCAAAAGAGTTAAGCACAGGGACACATATGAAGTCTCGGAGCCGGGTGTTGGTTCCGGTAGCGATCGAGGGAAGTTAGTACCGAAGTCCGGGATGGAAGATGGCGAGAAAAGCTGTGTGTATTTCTGCGGTGCCCGTACCGCAAACCGACACAGGTAGGTAGGAAGAAGATTCTAAGGCCAACGGGAGAAGGGTTGTTAAGGAACTCGGCAAATTGACCCCGTAACTTCGGGAGAAGGGGTGCTGCAGCAATGCAGCCGCAGAGAATCGGCCCAAGCAACTGTTTACCAAAAACACAGGTTTGTGCTAAATCGAAAGATGACGTATACGAGCTGACGCCTGCCCGGTGCTGGAAGGTTAAGAGGAGATGTGCAAGCATTGAATCGAAGCCCCAGTGAACGGCGGCCGTAACTATAACGGTCCTAAGGTAGCGAAATTCCTTGTCAGGTAAGTTCTGACCCGCATGAAAGGCGTAATGATTTGGGCACTGTCTCAACAGCCCGCCCGGCGAAATTGTAGTACCGGTGAAGATGCCGGTTACCCGCGACAAGACGGAAAGACCCCATGGAGCTTTACTGTAGCCTAATATTGGGTTTCGATGTTGCATGCACAGGATAGATGGGACACTGGGAAGCAGGTGCTTTGGCGCTTGTGGAGTGGCCGTTGGGATACCATCCTTGCGATATTGGAATTCTAACCTGCGCCTTTGAATCAAGGCGGGGGACATTGTTAGGTGGGCAGTTTGACTGGGGCGGTCGCCTCCTAAAGAGTAACGGAGGCGTTCAAAGGTTCGCTCAGCTTGAACGGAAATCAAGCAAAAGAGTGCAAACGCAGAAGCGAGCCTAACTGCGAGACTGACGGGTCGAGCAGTAACGAAAGTTGGAGTTAGTGATCCGGTGGTATGTGAGTGGAAATGCCATCGCTCAACGGATAAAAGTTACCCTGGGGATAACAGGCTGATCTCCCCCAAGAGTCCACATCGACGGGGAGGTTTGGCACCTCGATGTCGGCTCATCGCATCCTGGGGCTGTATTCGGTCCCAAGGGTTTGGCTGTTCGCCAATTAAAGCGGTACGCGAGCTGGGTTCAGAACGTCGTGAGACAGTTCGGTCCCTATCTGTCGTGGGCGCAGGATATTTGATGGGAGCTGTTCCTAGTACGAGAGGACCGGAGCGGACGTACCTCTGGCGCACCAGTTGTTCTGCCAAGAGCATAGCTGGGCAACTATGTACGGATCGGATAAACGCTGAAAGCATCTAAGCGTGAAGCCGACCCAAAGATAAGATATCCCATTGTTTCAAACAAGTAAGACCCCTTGAAGACTACAAGGTTGATAGGCACGATGTGTAAGTGGAGCGATCCATTCAGCAAGCGTGTACTAATAGGTCGAGGGCTTGACCACAATTCGCTTGAGACTCTGAGAGTCAACGAAAAAATGCTAGCAGTGATTATTCAGTTTTGAAGGCACGTCCTTCTACAAACACTGGACAGGTACATAGAAATGTGTTATACTAGGCCAGTCAGATCGGTCGGTGTCGATGACGGTGAGGTTCCACCTGTTCCCATTCCGAACACAGAAGTTAAGCTCACTTGTGCCGAAGATAGTTCGCTGGAAACGGCGCGTGAAAATAGGTAGTCGCCGACTTGAACAGAAAACGCTTTGAGAGAAATCTCAAGGCGTTTTTGTTTTGCCGAAATTTTGCATAAAATCCATGGAATGTGATTTGAAAATAATTTGCGGATTATTTGTTAAAAACGACAAATTTTTGCGTTTTAGTTGACAGGAATATGCGGGGGGGGGGTACAATGAGACAGAAAGAGCGCACGGGTTTCACATTTTGTGCGCAGGGGTAAAAGCAACAAAAGGAGACAAATCATGATGAAAAAGATTGATCGCCGCAAATTTTTGAAAGTGATGGGCGCTGCAGGTGTGGCATGCGCCATGACTGCGCTCACTGGCTGCGGAGGCGGCGGAGCCGGTGGAAGCGCTCCGGCTCCGGACGGCTCGACGCCGCTTTCCTATTTGAAGCCCTTGAACGGTAAAGTGGATTGGAGCAATAAAGAACCGAAAGACCCGTTTGGGAATACGTATGCAAACGGTGTTAACTACGTTGTGTGTTCTACGGGCTATGGAATAACCGGAGGAGAACGTCTTGAAAGTTTGATCTTTTTTCATTCAGCAGAATATTCTATCGATAAAAAGTATAAAAAGCTGACGATGAAGCTGAATCCGCATGAGGGAATGGAGGAGGATGCTTCTGCGTGGGTGAATATTTACGGAGATGGTAAGCTGATAAAAACCTCGCCGACGATTGTTCAGAAAACGAAGGAAACCGTGGAATTTGAAGTGGACATCACGGATGTTGAATATTTGAAGGTTGAGGTTGGAGCAAAGTACATCGGCGGTGAAGTGATCCTGTGGGACGTCAAGCTCTGGCCGTGATGGAAACACATTGAATCAACTTAATAAAACATAAAAGCGGCCCCGCCGCGTTGAGCATTCAACGCGACGGGGCCGCATACTTTATTGGGTGGTGTACCGGTTACGATACGAGCTTCTGCTTAGCCCTTGCCTGCGCAGCCGAACAGCTCGATCTTCTCCTTGCACTTGGCCTCGATGGCCTTTGCGCCGGGAGCCAGCAGCTTGCGGGGGTCGAAGCCCTTGCCCTGCTGATCCTTGCCCTCTTCGATGTACTTGCGGGTGGCCTCAGCAAACACCAGCTGGCACTCGGTGTTGATGTTGATCTTGGAAACGCCCAGGCTGATGGCCTTAGCGATCATCTCGTCGGGGATGCCGGTGCCGCCGTGCAGGACCAGAGGGATGTTATTGGTGGCCTTGTGGATGCGGTCCAGAGCCTCGAAGTCCAGACCCTTCCAGTTTGCCGGGTAGACACCGTGGATGTTGCCGATGCCGGCAGCCAGGAAGTCGATGCCCAGAGCAGTGATCTTTGCGCACTCCTCGGGGTCTGCGATCTCGCCGGCACCCACAACGCCGTCTTCGACGCCGCCGATGGAACCGACCTCTGCCTCGATGCTCAGGCCCTTAGCGTGTGCCAGAGCCACCAGCTCCTTGGTCTTTTCCACATTCTCTTCGATGGAGTAGTGGCTGCCATCGAACATGATGGAAGAGAAGCCGGCCTCGATGCAGGCCTTGCAGCCCTCATAGGTGCCGTGATCCAGATGCAGGGCAACGGGAACGGTGATGCCCATGGAATCGACCATAGCGCTGACCATGGCAGCGACGGTCTTGAAACCGGTCATGTACTTACCAGCACCCTCGGAAACGCCCAGGATCACGGGGCTCTTCATTTCCTCGCAGGCGGTCAGGACAGACTTGGTCCACTCCAGATTGTTGATGTTGAACTGAGGCACACCATAGTGGCCATCACGTGCTTTGATCAGCATT
Organism: Faecalibacterium sp. HTF-F; assembly: GCF_023347535.1. NCBI lineage: Bacteria > Bacillati > Bacillota > Clostridia > Eubacteriales > Oscillospiraceae > Faecalibacterium > Faecalibacterium wellingii. The sequence goes on along the minus strand of NZ_CP094473.1, from coordinate 2,342,434 downwards.
TCGGTTGCATTTACCAACATTATTCATTACCTCCACAAAATCATTGGGGCCTTGCTCGTTTCGTGCCTGCTTTGTGCACGTCTTAACGAACTTACAGAGTTAGTATACCCCAAACAGCGCCTAAAATCAATCCAAACGGGCTTTTTTCCTGCAACAATGCGGAAAATCGATCCCTGCGGGGAAGGAAACTTTCCGTCAGAAAGGGTCAGCACAGAACAAAAAACAACAATATTCCATAAAGTCTGCAACATGAAGCCGCGCGGCGGGAAAGCAGCAAAAGAACGAATTTTCAACATAGATCCACATTCGTCAAAATGATATTGGAAGATCTGGCAAAACCGGACAGAATGCAGTTCAAAAAATTGTCATATTTCCGACTTGTATTTTACAAACTGTACGCAAGAAAAACAAACAGGTCGAACCGGAATGTTGAAAACACGGTGGAAAGTGTGGAATTCCACCCGTAAAACAGGCTTTAAAACAGGACTTTTGAACTTTCTCCACCGGGTTTTCAACATGTGGAAAAAGTGATCGGTCCTTTACGGATTGTATACCACATTTTTGTGGAAAACTTTTCTCATCGGCAAAACAGAGGACGCTTGTGCAACAACAGAGTGAAGATGCACCTGTGCGGCAAAACATTTCTGCAAAAAGGAGCGCGGCCTGCCAAAGTGGAAAATGCGGCAGACCGTGAACAGGGTGTGAAAACTTTTGCCGGACAGGGACAAAAAATGGTGATTTACTGGCAAACAAAGGCGGCATATGTTATACTTCAAAATGAGTTATCATATGGAAACGCGATGGGTGCGCAGTGCAGGATGCCGCGCACCTTTTGGAGGGTGCACGCAGCACGTTCCGGTAATACAAAGAAAGGGAGAAAATACAATGGAAGAAAAGAATCAGCCGCGCCGTCCGCGCCGCAGCCCGGAGGAGAACACGCAGAAAAACGAGAGCCTTGTTTACGGCAAAAATCCTGTGACCGAGCTGCTCAAGAGTGGCTCCGGCGTGGATACCGTGCTCATTGCCGAGGGTCTGGCTCCGGCGGTGGCGGCTTACTATACGGCGCTGGCCAAGGAGGCGGGTGCCACGGTCAAGCGGGTGCATCCCAACAAGCTGCGCCTGATGACCGGCACTGAGAGCCATCAGGGTGTGGCTGCATTTGCCAGCGAGATCGAGTATGTGACGGTGGATGACCTGATGGCAGCAGCCAAGGCCAAGGGCGAGGCACCTTTTCTGGTGCTGAGCGATGGCATCGAGGATCCGCATAATCTGGGCGCAGTGATGCGTAGCGCTCTGCTGTGCGGTGCCCACGGAATCGTGATCCCCAAGCGCGGCGGCGCATCGGTGACGCCCACCGTTATCAAGTCCAGCGCGGGCGCAGCGGAGCGTCTGCCGGTGGCCCGTGTGGCCAACATCGGCGAGACCATCCGCCGCCTGAAGGATCAGGGCGTGTTCGTCTATTGCGCGGATATGGACGGCGTGTCCCTGCGCAGGAACAACCTCACCGGCCCCATCGCACTGGTGCTGGGCAGTGAAGGCAGCGGCGTTTCCCAGCTGGTCAAGAAGCTGTGCGACGGTGTGGTGCGTCTGGATATGGCGGCATCCGGCACCGGTGTGGACAGCTACAATGTGTCGGTGGCTGCGGGCATCATCCTGTACGAGATCCAGTCCCAGCGCGCAGCACAGCAGGCATAAACCGGTACAAAGGCCGGAACCTCAACGATATTTACAGGAGGGACAAGAATGCCGAAGGATAAAAATAACAATCAGGCAATGACCAAGGATGAAAAGTTCCGCTCTTTTTTCAGCACCACGGCGGTGAACATCCCGGAAGAAATGATCCGGCGGGATGAGGAACTGCCGGAGGAAAAGCCGCAGAAGCGGTTTGGCCTGTTTGCCCGCGGCAAGGCAGATCAGGAGGAAGCCCAGGCAGCAGAGCCGCAGGAAATGCCCACCGGTGAGGTGGCGCTGGGCGGGGATGCCCAGCCGGAGCAGGAAGCAGATCTGGAACTGATGCTGAAGCCTGCGGCAGACCCGGAGCGGGAGCTGGCCCCGTGGCCCCTTCTGGAGACGGAAGCGGAGGATGCAGAACCGCTCAGGGTGGATCTCCCGGCCCCTGCTCCTGCAAAGGAGCCGGAGCCGCCCAGACAGAGCACAGCCCCGGTGGCAGAGCCTGCCGGGCAGCGCAGTGAGGCAAAAACCTCCCGCAATCCCAAGAATGCACCGGAGGTGCTTCTGCCGCAGGAGGAACAGGAGCAGCAGGAAATGGCTCAGCTCAAGGCCATGATCAATGGCCTGAGCGAGAAAAAGCCCGCTCCCGGCGCAGCCGCGCCGACCCGGACGGCACAGGCAGAGGAAACCGCCCCGGCAGCGCAGCCGGAAACTGCTCCTGAACGTAAAAAAGAAGAAAGCGGCACGCCGCTGCCCGCTGCGGTGTTTGCGTCGGTGAAGGAAGCGGATGCCGACCTGCAGCCGAAGGAAAAAACGAGACCGGAACGCAAAAAGCCGGTGATCGATTTCTTTGGCCATGCAGAGGACGAAGAAAAGCCGCAGGCCCCCTCGGCCCCGGCAGATGCGCCCGCTGCAAAAGAGGACACTATGAGCCTGCCACTGCTGCCGCTGGACGGCGAAGCCCCGGCAGCAGAGCCGCAGGCAAAGGCAGAGGCAGCGCCTCAGCCGGAACAGAAGCCGGAAGCCGGGGAGTCTGCGGCGCTGGCTGAGGATCCGGAGAGCGAGCTGCAGGGCCCGGAGGCGACAGCGGAAAAGCTGCACCGCATGAGCGCCGAGCTGACGCTGCGCTGCGTACTGGGCGGCATTCTGGCCGTGGTGCTGCTGCACTTTGGTCTGGTGTCGGACGGGCTGCTGCCCGCGATGGCCGCGCTGGACCCGGATGCAGCTCCGGCGGCATTCTACGGCGCAAACCTGCTGCTGCTGGCGGCAAGCCTGTGCGTGGGCTTCCCGGTCCTGCGGGATGGCCTGACCGGCCTGCGCGGGCGTCCCTCGGCCGATACGATGCCGGCTCTGGCTGCAGCGGCGGCGCTGCTGCAGGCCGTGACGGCAATGCTGAACGCCAATGTCTACCGCGGCACCACGGGCATTTCTCTGCTCAGCGGCATGGCGGCGCTGGGCCTGTTCCTTGCTCTGCTGGGCAGCCGGGTGATGCTGGCAGCGGTCAAGGGCGGGTATGAGCTGGTGACCAATGGCGTGGAGCATCAGGGTGCTTTCCGCGCCAGAGATAAGGACCTGCTGCGTGCGCTGGCACGGGATCTGGAACAGAAGGATCCATGGGTGCTGCTGAGCCGCCCGATGCAGGATGCCGAAGGCTTTGTGGAGCAGAGCCTGTGCGAGCGTGCCAGCGAGCGCCGTGCCCGCAAGGTCTCGTACATTCTGCTGGGCGTTGCCCTGCTCAGCGGTGTGCTGTTCCTGCTGGCAGGAGCCGGGTGGAACAAGGCCGTTGCAGCCATGGTCGCAGTGCTGTGCATGGGTGCACCGCTGTCTTCCACCCTCATCGCGGGCATTGCATCGCTGCGGCTGCAGCGCGCCGCTGCGGCTGTGGGTGCAGTGGTGCCCGGCTGGCAGGCCATTGAGCAGCTGGGCGGTATCGATACGCTGCAGATCGACGCCGACGACCTGTTCACAACCGACAGCGCACAGCTGGAGGACATCCGCATCTTCAAGGGCGGCCGCATCGACCGCGCGATCCTGTATGCGGCCAGTGTGCTCAACGAGACCCACGGTGCCCTGCGGGGCCTGTTCCGCCAGATCATCGAGGACCGTACCGACATCCTGTTCCCGGTCAAGGATCTGGAACAGCATCGGGGACTGGGCTTCTCGGGCTGGTGCGATAATAACCGCATCCTCATCGGCACCCGCCGCTATCTGGAGAAGGAGGGCGTCTCGCTGCCGGATGAAGAGTATGAGGCGCAGCACTCCAAAAACGGGGAACTGCAGATCCTGTATCTGGCAGTCTCCGGCAATCTGCACGCAATGTTCATACTGAAGTATGTGGGCGGGCGCAATGTGGCCCGGGGCCTTGCCGTGCTGCAGAAGGAAAATATCCGGCTGATGGTCACCTGTCAGGACCCCAGCCTGACCGCAAAGCATATCACCGAGGTGTACCGCCTGCCGGAGGGCATGGTCACGGTGCTGGATCAGGAGCAGTGCGATGCCATCAAGGCCGCACCTGCCGACCCGGCGGACGTCTGCTGCATGATCCATCTCAAGGGCTTTGCCAGCCTGACCGGCGGCCTGCAGGCGGCAGATCAGGCCCAGAATGCTGAGAACAGTGCCACCACGGTGCAGATGGTCTCGGTGCTGTTCTCCATCGTCATTGCGGCTCTGCTGACCAGCGCGGGCAGCATCTGGGAGCTGTCGGTGGCGACGGTGCTGATGTATCAGGCCGCATGGAGTGCACTGAGCATTGCAGTCTGCGCCCTGAAGCAGCACAATTGAAAGTGAGAACTATTCTTAAAATAAATAGGAATTATTCTTGATTTCGCATTGGGAATATGGTATACTCTGTTCAGAACCTGAGCCGCAGGCGGAAAAATTTCCGCCGGGCTGAATGATAGAGCCGGGATCGGTCGATCCTGACAGAAGATCCGTTTTTGAAAGGAGAGCACCATGGAACTGAAGGGCACCAAAACCGAGAAAAACCTGATGGAAGCATTTGCCGGTGAGAGCCAGGCACGCAATAAGTACACCTTTTTTGCCAGCATGGCCAAAAAGGAAGGCTACGAGCAGCTGGCCGCGATCTTTGAAGAGACTGCCGGCAACGAGAAGGAACACGCAAAGATCTGGTTCAAGCTGCTGTGCGGCGGCGCGATCCCCGATACCCTGACCTGTCTGGACATGGCCGCAGGCGGCGAGCACGACGAGTGGACGGAAATGTACCCCCGTATGGCCAGAGAGGCCAAAGAAGAGGGTTTCCCCCAGATCGCAGCCCTGTTCACCATGGTGGCACAGATCGAGAAGGAGCACGAGGAGCGCTACCGCGCGTTGGCCGACAACCTGAAGAACAGCAGAGTGTTTGCCCGCGAGGAACAGCAGGTGTGGCAGTGCCGGAACTGCGGATATACCTATATCGGCAAGTCCGCACCGCTCAAGTGCCCGGTGTGCGCACATCCCCAGAGCTATTTTGAGCTGAAAAAGATCAACTACTGATAAAAACAGGCAGACGCCGCCGTATCCGGTCCCGGGTACGGCGGCGTTTTGTACAAAATTGAAAACCGGATTTTAGCACTCCCCACAAAATGCGGCCCTGCGGTGCGGCAGAAGGGCCCAAAAACTTGACCATGTTTTGCTCTGCGTGTAAAATAATACGAAGATAAGAGTATTTGAACATTTCCGGAAACAGGCAGGGAGGGCAAAGCCCATGAAGCAAAGATTCAAGACCGGCGTTGGCGCATTCGTACTGTGTGTGGTGCTGCTTTTGGCAGGGGCTCTGCCGGTCTGTGCGGTCAAGGGCCACCCGGTCCCGGACAGCGGTATGACGCTGGACACCTCGGAGCTGCTGCTGGAGCTGACCAGTGAGGACCCTGCCCCGGTGGCCTATCTGACGGTGCAGGCACCCAACGATTACTTTTTCCTGATCTGGACGTCCAGTGCGCCTTCAGTGGCGTCGGTGGACGGCACCGGCAAGGTGACCGGCCATTCCGAGGGCACGGCTTCCATCACAGCCTGCAACGAGCGGGGCGAAAAAACGGCCTGCCTTGTGACCGTGCGCAAAAGCACAGTGGCCCGCCCGGTGCTGAACACCACCGAGCTGGCGCTGACCATTACGGAGCAGGAGCCTGCGCCTTCGGCTCAGCTGAAGCTGGAACAGAACGACAGAGGGTTCATCTATGTGCGGCAGTGGGTGAGCAGCAGCCCTTCCGTGGCACAGGTGAGCAGCAGCGGAACCGTGACGGGCCAAAGCTCCGGCAGAGCCGTCATCAGCGCACTGACGACAGCCGGGCAGGTGCTGCGCTGCACGGTGACAGTCACCTCTGAAATAGGCCGTGTGCGGATCAGCAAAAACGCCATGCTGCTGCAGGCAGTGGGGGCCAGCCAGAAGCTGACCGCACAGGCTGCAGGCGGCAAAAACACGGCAATGACATGGCTCAGCAGCAACCCGGATGTGGCACAGGTGAGCACAGACGGCACAGTGACCGCTGTGGGCGATGGTGAGACCGTGATCCTTGCAGTCTCGCCGGAGGGCCGTGCCGATGCCTGCTACGTGGCGGTGGGAACGGCGGCGTGGCGCTACCGCTCCGAGGAGGAGCTGGCCGAGGTGCTGACCGTCTCCGGGCAGCTGCCGTATTCGGATGGAAAATGAAAAGGGGAGCGTTCTGTGCGGCAGGACGCTCCCTTTTTTCAGGCTCCGCAGGGCAGAAAGATCATCGTTCCCCGGGCAGACCACGCCATCCGCTGGGCCATGCAGCCGGGCGCACCGGCCAGCAGAAACAGGGCCAGTGCGGCGAGCAGCAGCACCCATCCAAGGCCGCTGTGCGGCCTGCCGGAAAAAGGCTCCCCTTTTTTGCGTCTCATCCCGCTGCCCCCTTTTTGCTGTGCTGGGCCATCCTATGCGCCGCAGGCACCGATTGTGCAACCGGCCCGGCTGTGGTACAATAAAACCTTAAGAGATACATTGTACAGGGAGAACGATCTTTATGCTTACCATCACACTGCTGGGCACCGCTGCTACCATGCCGCTGCCGGACCGGGCGCTTTCGGCTGCGTTTGCAGCCTGCGGCGGGCACGGTCTGCTCTGGGACTGCGGCGAGGGAACGCAGGCAGCGGCACACCGGGCAGGCGTGAACCTGATGCGGGCGGATGCCATCTGCCTGACCCACTACCATGGCGACCACATCTTTGGCCTGCCGGGCCTTTTGCAGACGCTGGGGGCGCAGGGCCGCACAAGGCCGCTTGCCCTGCTGGGTCCGGAGGGCCTGTCGGATATCTGGGCGGCTGTGCGGGCACTGACCGGCCCGCTGCCCTATCCGGTAAAGCCGCAGGTGCTTATGCCGGGCCAGCCGCTGGCGCTGGATGCGCTGAGCGAGGGCTGGCCTGCCGGTGCGCGGCTGGTGCCGTTTGCCACAAAGCACCGGGTAAAAAGCCTTGGCTACCGGCTGGAGCTGCCCCGTGCGGGCAAATTTTCGCCGGAGCAGGCCCGGGCGCTGGGGGTGCCGGTGCAGCAATGGAAGCTGCTGCAGAAAGGGCAGAGCGTTGCCGTGGAGGGCAGAACGGTGCAGCCTGTACAGGTGCTGGGCGCACCGCGCAGGGGGCTGAGCGTGGTGTTCTCCGGCGACACCGCCCCCTGCCCGGGCCTTTTGCAGGCGGCACAGGATGCAGACCTGCTGCTTTGCGACGCCACCTATGCGCTGCCGGAGCAGGAAGCGCAGGCCCGGCAGTGGGGCCACAGCACCTTCGGGCAGAGCGCGGCCCTTGCTGCACAGGCGGGCGCAAAACGGCTGTGGCTGACCCATTACTCCCCCATGATCACCGACCCGGAGGAGTATGCCGAACAGGCACAGGGCATCTTTCCGGCGGCAGAATGCGGCTTTGACGGCAAAAGCATCACCCTGCAGTACGAGGAGGTGCAGCCATGACCATCCGGATGGACGAGGGCGCGGCCGAGCTGCTGGACACCCTGCACAGGGCGGGCTATGCGGCCTACGTGGTGGGCGGCTGCGTGCGGGACAGCCTGCTGGGTCTTACCCCCCATGACTGGGATCTTTGCACCAGCGCCCTGCCGCAGCAGGGAATGGAGCTGTTCGGCGAAGAAAAATGCATTCCCACCGGCCTGCAGCACGGCACCGTGACTGTAAAGCAGGGCGGTGGGCTGTACGAGATCACCACCTTCCGCACCGAGGGAACTTATACCGATGGCCGCCACCCGGACGAGGTGCATTTTGTACCGGATGTGCGGGAGGATCTGGCCCGGCGGGATTTTACCATTAACGCCATGGCTTACAATGTAAAAGAGGGCCTTGTGGACCCCTTTGGCGGGCAGGCCGATCTGCAAAGCGGCATCCTGCGGGCTGTGGGTGTGCCGCACCAGCGGTTCACCGAGGACGCGCTGCGCATCCTGCGGCTGTACCGGTTCGCAGCGCGGTTTGGCTTTGCCATCGACCCGCCCACGGCGCAGGCGGCACAGGAGCTGTGCGCCCATCTGGACTGTGTATCGGTGGAGCGCATCGAGGAAGAGCTTGCAAAGCTGCTGAGCGCACCCGCCCCTGCGGCATATCTTGACGAAAAAATACTCGGCGTTGTTTTGCCCGAGCTTTCACCGGAGGCACTGGCGGCGGCAAAGCCGGTGGTGGATGCCTGCCCGGCGGGGGAGCGGGCCCTGCCCGTCCGTCTGGCGGCGCTGCTGCTGAGCCTTGGCGAGGACGGCACCCGCCGCACCCTCAGGCGCCTGCGCTGCTCCAATGCCTGTATTGAGGAAACGGCGGTGCTGGTGCGGGAAGCCAGAGGGCGTGACGGTAGTTTCTCTGAGGACCGTCCGCTGGGGTGGGACCCTGTTGCCGAAGGCAATAGGGCGGGCGATGGAATGGCCCGAATCGTGTCCGAAGAGAAAGCTACCGTCACACCCGACTTTACTATCTACGCCCGCCGACTACTGGGCAAATATAACTTGTGTACCGTGCAGCGTCTGGCCGCACTGGGCACAGCCCTGCAGCCGGAACACGCGGCTGATTTTGCTGCACTTTCCGAATTGGCCGAACGATTGGATGCGGACGGTGTGTGCTGCCGCGTCAGCCAGCTGGCTGTGAATGGCCGCGACCTGATGGCGGCAGGCGTCCCGGCGGGGCCGGGCATCCGCAAAGTGTTGGAAGCACTGCTGGATGGCGTGATCCGGGAAGAATACCCCAACGAGCGGCAAGCCCTGCTGGCCGCAGTGCAGCAGCTTGCTGCGTCTTGACAAGCGCTTTTTTCAGAGTTACTATTATACTACTGTTTTAGTGTGTTGAATGCACCAAAGGAGAACTTATGACCACACAGACCCCTGATTCAAAGCCGCGTGCCCTCATTGCCATGAGCGGCGGCGTGGACAGCTCGGTGGCAGCATGGCTCATGCAGCAGGCAGGCTATGACTGCACCGGCATCACCATGCGGCTCACCCGCAACGAAACGCTGGGTCAGTCCGGCTTTCACACCTGCTGCTCGGAAAAGGACATCGAGGACGCGGCAGAGGTGGCGTATGCCATGGATATCCCGTACGAGGTGCTGGATTTCACGGCCGACTTCCGGGAGCAGATCATTGAAAAATTCGTCCGCGTGTATGAGGCGGGCGGCACGCCGAACCCCTGCATCGACTGCAATAAATATATGAAGTTCCGCCATCTGCTGGACTGGGCCCGGGCACACGGCATGGAGTATGTGGTCACGGGCCACTATGCCCGGGTGGAGCAGGACGAGGCCACCGGCCGTTTCCTGCTCAAAAAGGGGCTGGACGAGGGCAAGGACCAGAGCTACGTGCTCTACAACCTCACCCAGGAGCAGCTGGCGCATATCCGCCTGCCGCTGGGCGGCCTGCACAAGACCGAGGTGCGCGAGATCGCGGAGCAGCACAAATTCGTCAATGCCCGCAAGCACGACAGTCAGGACATCTGCTTTGTGCCGGATGGCGACTATGCCCGCTTTATGGAGGACTTCACCGGCAAACGCTACCCGGCAGGTGATTTTCTGGACGAAAACGGCAGGGTGGTGGGCACCCACAACGGCGCGGTGCGGTACACCATCGGCCAGCGCAAGGGGCTGGGCCTTGCCATGGGGGCACCTGTGTACGTCTGCGGCAAGGACATGCAGGCAAACACCGTCACGGTAGGGCCGGAGGAGATGCTGTTCGACCGCATCGTGTATGCGGACGAGGTGAACTGGATCGCTATTCCGGAGCTGACCGGGCCGCTGCGGGTCACAGCCCGCACCCGGTACCATCAGGTGGAGCAGGCCGCCACCGTCTACCCGGCGGAGTGCGGCTTCCGGCTGGAATTTGACCAGCCCCAGCGCGCCCCTACGCCCGGTCAGGCCGTGGTGCTGTATCAGGGCGACACGGTGCTGGGCGGCGGCACCATCACCCGCGTAGAAAAGTAAGGAGAACGAAATGCAAAATCAGTATTCCCGCACGCAGCTGCTGCTGGGCGCGGAAGCCATGGAAAAACTGCACAATTCCCGCGTGGCGGTGTTCGGCATCGGCGGCGTGGGCGGCTACACGGTGGAAGCGCTGGCGCGCAGCGGTGTGGGGGCACTGGATCTGATCGATGACGATAAGGTCTGCCTGACCAACCTCAACCGCCAGATCATCGCCACCCGCAGCACGATAGGGCAATATAAGGTAGATGTGGCTGCGCAGCGCATCCACGACATTGACCCGGATATCAAGGTGACCACCCACCGGTGCTTCTTTGGCCCGGAAACACAGGACCAGTTCGACTTTACCCAGTACGACTATGTGGTGGACGCCATCGACACCGTCACCGGCAAGCTGGCCCTGGTGATGAAATGCAAGGAGGCGGGCACCCCCATCATCTGCTCCATGGGCGCAGGCAACAAGATGGACCCGACCCGCTTTGAAGTGACCGATATCTACAAGACCTCGGTCTGCCCGCTGGCCAAGGTGATGCGCACCGAGTGCCGCAAGCGCAGGATCAAGCACCTGAAGGTGGTCTACTCCAAGGAGCCTGCCATGACCCCCATCGAGGATGACGCCATCAGCTGCAAGAATCACTGCATCTGCCCGCCGGGCACCCAGCGCAAGTGCACCCAGCGCCGCTCGGTGCCGGGCTCCAATGCCTTTGTGCCCTCGGTAGCCGGCCTGATCATCGGCGGCGAGGTTGTAAAAGACCTTGTGGGCTTTGTGCCAATGAAGGGGTAAAACAGACCGCAGACTCCTGCTGTGTGGGACGATTTGAAATGCGCTCCGCGTTGCTTTGCGCATAAGCTAAGGAAATTATATTTTTGATTTTGGGGTCCAGAAACGCCTGCGGGCGTTTCTGGACCCCATTTTCATGGGCGGGGGTCGTGGAGGAAAGGCTTGTGCCTGCGGGCAGAACGTTAACTCCGCCGCGCGAATGTTTCCGCAGGAAACCAGCGCGGCAGCTTCCGCTTTCGGTTATGACTCCTCCCGTGAAAAGGCAATTCTGGAAAATCCGCAGATTTTCCAGAATTGCGAAATAAAATAATAATTCCGCTGAAAATGGTCAGAGCATCAGCGGAGACCATTTAAGATCGTGTTTTTTACGCGCTGCAGCGTTCTATAATATAAATTTGCAATCAATTTGCAATTTGGTATTGCAATTGGAGAGAATATCGTGTATAATCATCCCTGTTCAAAAATGCAAATTGGTTGCAATTTGCTATAATAAATCGATTTTCTGCTGTGTTTGGAGTGTATATGGAACTGTTTCTGGATGTTCTGGGTGAATCTCTGGTGGATACCGCCAAGATGCTGCCCTTCCTGTTTCTGGCTTATCTTCTGATCGAATATATTGAGACCCGCCATGGTGAGCGCATCGAAGCGCTGCTGGCCGGAGGCGGCCGCTGGGGCGCGATTCCGGGCGCAGTGCTGGGCTGTGTGCCGCAGTGCGGCTTTTCAGCCATTGCGTCCAACTTCTATTCCTCCCGCGTCATCACGCTGGGCACCCTGATGGCTGTTTACCTTGCTACCAGTGACGAAGCCATCCCGCTGCTGGTATCCATGCCGGCTTATTGGGACAAGCTGGCGGTGCTCATGGTCATCAAGGTGGTGTACGCCATTGCGGTGGGCTTTGCGCTGGACTTTGTCCTGCGCGGTGTGCTACCCAAAAGCCTGCGTGGTGGCTACACCGGCCACGCGGATGAAGTGGACTGCCACGAGGAGCACAGCGACGAAGCCGGAAACGCACAGCCCATCTGGAAGGCAGCCCTGCGCCACACGCTGGAGATCTTCGTGTTCATTTTTGCGTTCAGTCTGGTGTTCGGCCTGATCGTCGAGGGCGTGGGCGAGGACGTCTTTGCCAGCGTTCTGGGCAGCATGGGCTTCTTCCAGCCGGTGGTGGCCGCGCTGGTGGGCCTGATCCCCAACTGCGCCGCCAGCGTGCTGCTGACCCAGCTGTATGTGGAGGGCGCCCTGCGCTTTTCCAGTCTGGTGGCGGGCCTGTGCACCGGTGCAGGCGTGGGTTTGGCGGTGCTGTGGCGCACCAATCCTTCCTGGAAGCAGAACCTCTTCATCACCGGCCTGACCTGGGGTGCAGGTGCCTTTCTGGGCGTGGCGATGCAGGTGGTCGTGGCCGTGTTTGCATAACGACCGGAACAGGCTGCCGCATCCGGTTTGGCTGTCTCCTTTTTAATATCTTTCTGCTGTGGAGAATGAAAAAACGGGCTGTTGCTCCGGGGCTTGCCCCCTGTGCAATGGCCTGTTTCATTTTTTACTGAATTTTAGCCATTGTGATATGTTACATATTTTTGCTGTGGCTTCATGAAAACATGAAATAAAGCCGCTGTACAGGTCTTTTTTTGCGAAAAGGGAAAAATACTTTCTTTTTTCAAAAAGCAATTTACTTTTTGCTCCGTCTGTGGTAATATGTTAGTATCAGCACGGCCCGGAGCCATCCGCCCACCGTGCAGAAAAATCATCAAAATCTTTAAGACCGTTATCAGATTTTAGGAGGAAGATTTTATGAAGGGCGTTCAGATCGTTGAACCGAATAAACTGCAGATCGTTGATCTCGAGAAGCCTCAGATCGACAAGGAAAACAATGTTCTGGTCCGTATGGTCGCTGCCGGCATCTGCGGCTCCGACGTGGGCATCTACCATGGCACCAATGCCGCTGCCACCTATCCCCGCATCATCGGCCACGAGAACGTGGGCATCGTTGAGGAGATCGGCGAGGGTGTGACCCGCGTGAAGGTGGGCGACCGCGTCATCATCGATCAGGTCACCGCCTGCGGTCACTGCTATGCCTGCCGCAAGGGCCGTCCCAACGTCTGCGGCAACCTGAAGGTGCGCGGTGTGCACATCGACGGCGGCTACCGCGAGTACATGGCTGTGCCGGACCGCGACTGCTATCTGGTGCCTGAGATTCTGAGCGACGAAGAGGCGGTCATGATCGAGCCCACCACCATTGCTGTGCAGTGCTGCAGCCGTGCTGAGCTGGAGAGCGAGGACACCGTCATGATCATCGGCAGCGGCGCTCTGGGCAGCTCCATCCTGCGCATTGTCAAGCTGTACAACCCCAAGGCCATCATCGTCACCGATATCGACGACGCCAAGCTGGAAGAGGCCAAGAAGAACGGCGCAACCTACACCATCAACAGCCTGAAGGAGGACGTTCCCGCCAAGGCTCACGAGCTGACCGAGGGCTACGGCCCCACCGTGACCATCGATGCCGCCTGCGTCAAGGGCAGCCTGCTGACCGCTCTGCAGGCCACCGGCAACGCCGGCCGCGTCATCACCATGGGCTTCTCCGTGGCTCCCACCGAGGTCAACCAGTTCGTCATTACTTCCAAGGAGCTGGACGTTCGCGGCAGCCGCCTGCAGAACCGCAAGTTCCAGGATGTCATCGATCTGGTCAACGAGGGCAAGGTGGATCTGCGCGGCAGCATCTCCCACACTTGGAACTTCGAGGATGCACAGGCAGCCTTCGACTTCGTGGACAGCCGCGATCCTTCCTACCGCAAGGGTGTTCTGACCTTCAAGAAGTAAGAACCCTTCACCGGGTCGTTTCCGCGCTCTGAGGGCACTTTGCGCCGGTCTCAGCGCACATTGTGAGATATTAAATAAACTGGCAGGGTGTGTCCTTCGGGGCGCACCCTGCTTTTGTCTGGCCGTTTTTTGTTCGGAGATGGCGGGCATTGCGGAATGACAAAGAACTTGCCATTGCGAAAAATGCACTTTATGGCACAGTGCGTTAGAGCGGCGGGGCAGGCCAATGCAGCGGAAGGACGACTGCTCGCGGCTCCTTGCACAGGGGCTTTGTGGGGGCATTCCGCATGATGTTCAGGACTTTCTCAGACCGCCGATTCAGACGGCAGTCCTGAGCGCGGCAGGCTTCTATGATCTTTGCGCAGAAGAGCTCCTGCCGCTCCGGATGCCGACCGGAGAAGAGGCCAGAGCGGGACAGCCGATCTATGACAGGCCGGCATGGGGCGGAATGGCCGTTCCCATCCCAGCGGGGCGGCACGAAGTCTGTAGGTGCAAAAAAGAGATAGGCGGCCCCTTTCGGGAACGCCTATCTCTTTTTGGGGCTGTTTGCAGCAGCCCTTTTTTGACGAAGTAAAAGAGTTTCTTGGAAAGACTAGGGAAAGGATCAGCCCATGACCAGATTTGCCACGCCGACGGTGAGGAAGGGCACATAGGTGACTAGGAACAGAACGCCGAAGTTGACGATCAGCAGCGGAACCAGAGCCTTCACGCTGTCGGACAGGGTGCACTTGCCGTAGCGGGAGCCGATGTTGGTAGCAGCGAACAGGCAGACACCGACGGGAGGAGTGCACAGGCCCAGAACCAGGTTCATGACCACGATGATACCGAACTGGATGGGGTCAACACCCACGGCGGTAGCCACAGCCAGCAGGGTCGGGAACAGGATCAGGATGGCGGCGATGGTCTCCATGAACATGCCGACGAAGATCAGGAAGAGGTTGATGAGCAGCAGGATCAGGTACTTGTTGGAGGTCAGGCGCAGCATTGCGTCAGCGATCATGCTGGGGATGTGCTCCTTGGTCAGGATGAAAGCGAACACGTTTGCAAAGGCCACCAGAGCCATGATAGCGGAAGCGGAGGAAACGGTATCCTTCAGGCAGGAGTACATCTCCTTGGGGCCCATCTTGCGGTAGATGAACACAGCCACGAACAGGCCGTAGACCACGCAGATGATGGAAGCCTCGGTGGGGGTGACGATGCCGCCCATGATGCCGAACAGGATGATGGCCACCATGATCAGCGCCCAGATAGCTTCCTTAGTCGCATGCAGGACGTGAGACCAGCTTGCGCGCTTATCGCGCTTGGGGTAGTGGCGCTTGACCGACAGGATGTAGCAGGTAGCGCACATGCCGAGGCCCAGCAGCAGGCCGGGGACGATGCCGGCCATGAACATCTTGGAGACGGACAGGCCGGTCATGGTGGCAGCCATGATCATGGGAACAGACGGGGGAATGATGGGGCCAAGGCAGGAGGAAGCGGCAGTGATGGCGACCGAGAAGGGTACGTCATAGCCCTGATTGACCATCATGGGGATCTCAACGCCGCCCAGAGCGACGGTATCGGACAGAGCCGTGCCGGAGATGCCGGCAAAGACCATGGATGCCAGAACGTTTGCATAAGCCAGACCGCCGGTGATGTGGCCGACCAGTGCGTCTGCAAAGTCCAGCAGCTTCTCAGAAATGCCGCCCTGATTCATCAGGTTGCCGGCAAAGGTGAAGCCGGGGATGCACAGCAGGGTGAAGGAGTCCAGACCCTTGAAGAAATACTGTGCAAAGTTGATCATCTGGATGTGGGAACCCAGCATGTAGGCCACGGATGCGAGACCCAGACTGAACGCCACAGGCACGCCGATGGCCAGCGCACCGAGGAAAACGATAAACAGAACTGCAACCATTGCTTAGTCCTCCTTTTCAGCGGTATCGTTCCAGCTCAGCGCAGTGCGGACGATGTCCAGCAGGTAGCTGACAGGCAGGATGATGAAGGTGAGGAACTGGGAGAAGTAGATATACTTCATGGAGATGTTGGTGGCGGTGGAGTTCATCGCAAAGGCGGGGAAGCAGTACTTCGGCTCGGCCATCACCAGAATGACCAGACACATGGCCAGAATGGCGAACTCGATGATCAGGTTCAGCACCTTCAGCGCCTTGGGGCTCTTCTTTTTCAAAAAGTCGCCCATGAACTCAACGTTGACGAACTCATGCTTCAAAGCAGCCAGACCAACGCCGAAGGCCACCATGTAGATGAAGGAATAACGGGCCAGCTCCTCGGTCCAGGAGGGGGCATTGGGCAGGAAGTTGCGGCTGATGACCTGCACCAGAACGCAGAAGCAGAAACCGATGTAGAAAACGGAGCTCAGCGCATACAGCACTTCCATGTAGCCCTTGATGAACTTATTCAGGCTTTTTTTCATAAAAGATTCGACCTCTCTTTCCTTGAGGGTGGGTATGGACGATAAAGAAGGGGCAGACTGCAAGTTTTGTCAGCCTGCCCCGTTGGAACAACTTAACTTATATCGTCAGTCGATCAGGCCAGAGCTTCGATAGCGTCGTAGATCTTCTTCTGGCTGTCGGTCAGGATGGGCAGCACGCCGCTGACCATTGCATCAGCAAACTCCTGAGTATCGACCTCGATGAACTCCATGCCCTGCTCCTGCAGCTGGTTGTAGTACTTTTCCTCGTTGTCCAGAAACAGCTCGTGCTCGTATGCCTGGCACTCGGCACCAGCCTGATCCACAACGGCCTTCTGGCTGTCGGACAGGCGATTGTACTGAGCCAGACCCATTGCAATGTAGACCCATGCACGCAGGTGAGCGGTCAGGATCAGGTAGGGGCAGACCTCGTAGAAGCTCTGGGTCTCGATCATGGCCAGCGGGTTCTCCTGTGCCTCGATGGTGCCCTGCTGCAGAGAGGTAAAGACCTCAGACAGTGCCATGGGGGTGGGCTTTGCGCCCAGAGCCTGGAAGGCGGCCACGGTCATAGCGGACTGGGGAGTGCGGATGACCAGATTGTTGCAATCGGCAACGCTGGTGATCTTCTTGGTGGAGGTGATGTAGCGAGGACCACGGGTGAAGTAGCCCAGGCACTTCATGCCGCAGGCCTCCATCAGGCCCTCGAACTCCTGACCGACTTCACCGGTCAGAACCTTCTCCATCTGCTCGTCGCTCTGGATCAGGTACGGCATGCCGATCATGCCCAGATCGGGCTGATAGGTCTGCATGGACTCGCCGGTAAAGGTGATGTCCACCGTGCCGCTGTCGGACAGGATGCCCTGGATCATATCGACCTCGGGGCCCAGCTGGCTGTTGGGGAA
Source organism: Faecalibacterium sp. HTF-F (assembly GCF_023347535.1). Classification (NCBI taxonomy): domain Bacteria; kingdom Bacillati; phylum Bacillota; class Clostridia; order Eubacteriales; family Oscillospiraceae; genus Faecalibacterium; species Faecalibacterium wellingii. The sequence goes on along the minus strand of NZ_CP094473.1, from coordinate 2,325,459 downwards.
CACGTCCACTTCGATGGTGCCGTTGGAGTTGGCTTCGCAGTACTCCTTGAACTTCAGAGCGCCCTGATGCCAGGAGTCGCTCTCGTCGTTGATGTGGCCGATGTTGATCACGACCTTATCACCGGTGACCTCGCCGCCTGCAGCAGTGGAAGCAGATGCAGCGGTGGAGGTGGAAGCAGCAGTGCTGGAGGAGCTGCCGCCGCAGGCTGCCAGACCCATGGCCAGTGCAGAGACACCTGCAACCTTCATGAAGTTACGACGAGTGATCTTGTGGATACGCATAAAATTCTCTCCTTTTACTTCGTATGACCTTTCCGGTTATCACGTCCGAACGGCAGGTTCGTGCTTCTGCGGTTCGGTTTTCCTGCAAATATACTAACATATTAGCTACAGAATGTCCAGTAAAAAAGCAAAGTTTCTTTGCCAAATTCTTAGCCGAATCTTTGTGCGAAATGTAAAAAATTTGAAGCTTGTTGGATACAACAGACTAAACTTTTCTCCGGCAGAGGTGAAAATTACAAATAAATTACAATAAAAATCCTTTCTTTCGCAACGATCCTGCGCGGTGACCGACAATGGTTGGAAAAGACCTTATGATATGTTACATTATTTTCTGGCAATACCAGCGTATGGAAAGGACTGCAAAACCGGGTGCGGAAAGCGCAACAACAAAAAAATGGCTCCCTCCGCAAAAGCGGAAGGAGCCGTAAGAAGAAAGAGAAGAAGGAAAGCTTATCAGCCCATGACGAGATTGGCCACGCCAACGGTGAGGAAGGGTACATAGGTGACCAGGAACAGAACGCCGAAGTTGACGATCAGCAGCGGGACCAGAGCCTTCACGCTGTCGGACAGGGTGCACTTGCCGTAGCGGGCACCGATGTTGGTAGCAGCGAACAGGCAGACACCGACGGGAGGAGTGCACAGGCCCAGAACCAGGTTCATGACCACGATGATGCCGAAATGGATGGGATCGACGCCCACGGCGGCAGCCACAGCCAGCAGGGTCGGGAACAGGATCAGGATGGCGGCGATGGTCTCCATGAACATGCCGACGAAGATCAGGAAGAGGTTGATGAGCAGCAGGATCAGGTACTTGTTGGTGGTCAGGTGCAGCATTGCGTCGGCGATCATGCTGGGGATGTGCTCCTTGGTCAGGATGAAGGCGAACACGTTTGCAAAGGCCACCAGAGCCATGATAGCGGAAGCGGAGGAAACGGTATCCTTCAGGCAGGAGTACATCTCCTTGGGACCCATCTTGCGGTAGATGAACACTGCCACGAACAGGCCGTAGACCACGCAGATGATGGAAGCCTCGGTGGGGGTGACGATGCCGCCCATGATGCCGAACAGGATGATGGCCACCATGATCAGTGCCCAGATGGCTTCCTTGGTCGCATGCCAGATATGGCTCCATTTAGGCGGGGTATTACGCTTGGGGTAGTGGCGCTTGACCGACAGGATGTAGCAGGTAGCGCACATGCCGAAGCCCAGCAGCAGGCCGGGGACGATGCCGGCCATGAACATTTTGGAGACGGACAGGCCGGTCATGGTAGCAGCCATGATCATGGGAACAGACGGGGGAATGATGGGGCCAAGGCAGGAGGAAGCGGCGGTGATGGCGACCGAGAAGGGCACGTCATAGCCCTGATTGACCATCATGGGAATCTCAACGCCGCCCAGAGCAACGGTATCGGACAAAGCCGTGCCGGAGATGCCGGCAAAGACCATGGATGCCAGAACGTTTGCATAAGCCAGACCGCCGGTGACGTGGCCGACCAGTGCATCTGCAAAGTCCAGCAGCTTATCCGAGATGCCGCCCTGATTCATCAGGTTGCCAGCAAAGGTAAAGCCGGGGATGCACAGCAGGGTGAAGGAGTCCAGACCCTTGAAGAAATACTGTGCAAAGTTGATCATCTGGATGTGAGCACCCAGCATGTAGGCCACGGATGCGAGGCCCAGACTGAACGCCACGGGCACGCCGATGGCCAGCGCGACGAGGAAAACAATAAACAGAACTGCAACCATTGCGTTTCGACCTCCTTTATGCAGCAGGCTTCTCGGTCCAGCCGACCAGAGTGCGGACGATGTCCAGCAGGTAGCTGACGGGCAGGATGATGAAGGTGAGGAACTGGGAGAAGTAGATATACTTCATGGAGATGTTGGTGGCGGTGGAGTTCATCGCAAAGGTGGGGAAGCAGTACTTCGGCTCGGCCATCACCAGAATGACCAGACACATGGCGAGGATGATGACCTCGATGACAAGGTTCAGCACATCCAGTGCCTTCTGATTCTTTGACTTGAGGAAATCGCCGAGGAACTCAACATTGACGAACTCGTGCTTCAGGGCCGCCAGACCAACGCCGAAGGCCACCATATAAATAAAGGAATAACGGGCCAGCTCCTCAGTCCAGGAGGGGGCATTGGGCAGAAAGTTGCGGCTGATGACCTGCACCAGAACGCAGAAGCAGAAGCCTGCGTAGAAGACGGAACTCAAAGCGTACAAGATCTCCATGTAGACCTTGATGAATTTATCCAAGCCTTTCTTCATGATCTCAACCTCATTTCAGGATTTACAGCCGCATCAGGCCAGCGCTGCGATGGAATCGTAGATCTTCTTCTGGCTGTCGGTCAGGATGGGCAGAACGCCGTCGATCATTGCCTTGGCGAACGCATCGGTATCGACCTCGATGAACTCCATGCCCTGCTCCTGCAGCTGGTTGTAGTACTTTTCCTCGTTGTCCAGGAACAGCTCGTGCTCGTATGCCTGGCACTCGGCACCGGCCTGATCCACAACGGCCTTCTGGCTGTCGGACAGACGCTCGTACTGAGCCAGACCCATTGCAATGTAGACCCATGCACGCAGGTGAGCGGTCAGGATCAGGTAGGGGCAGACCTCGTAGAAGCTCTGGGTCTCGATCATGGCCAGCGGGTTCTCCTGAGCCTCGATGGTGCCCTGCTGCAGAGAGGTAAAGACCTCAGACAGTGCCATGGGGGTGGGCTTTGCACCCAGAGCCTGGAAAGCGGCCACGGTCATAGCGGACTGGGGGGTGCGGATGACCAGATTGTTGCAGTCGGCAACGCTGGTGATCTTCTTGGTGGAGGTGATGTAGCGAGGACCACGGGTGAAGTAGCCCAGGCACTTCATGCCGCAGGCCTCCATCAGGCCCTCGAACTCCTGACCGACTTCACCGGTCAGAACCTTTTCCATCTGCTCGTCGCTCTGGATCAGGTACGGCATGCCGATCATGCCCAGATCGGGCTGGTAGGTCTGCATGGACTCGCCGGTAAAGGTGATGTCCACCGTGCCGCTGTCGGACAGGATGCCCTGGATCATATCGACCTCGGGGCCCAGCTGGCTGTTGGGGAACACGTCCACTTCGATGGTGCCGTTGGAGTTGGCTTCGCAGTACTCCTTGAACTTCAGAGCGCCCTGATGCCAGGAGTCGCTCTGGTCGTTGATGTGGCCGATGTTGATCACGACCTTATCACCGGTGACCTCGCCGCCTGCAGCGGAGCCTGCGGTGGAGGTGGAAGCGGCAGTGCTGGAGGAGCTGCCGCCGCAGGCTGCCAGACCCATGGCCAGTGCAGAGACACCTGCAACCTTCATGAAGTTACGACGAGTGATCTTGTGGATACGCATAAGAAAATCTCTCCTTTTCATTTGTTTTCATGCCTGCGGTCAGGGTGGAACGCCGCTGCGCCGGTTCGTGCAGCCGGACGCCGCGTTCCGTCTGCGGCATGTTTCCCTTGACGATATACTAACATATCAGCTTGACGGGGACAATACAAAACGGCGCTTCTTATCTGAATCTTTACCAGCCGTTCCCCAAAGGAAAACTGTGCTTTATGTTGTATACTAGCCTGAAAAAATGGAGAAATGGAGCATAAAAACCAGAAAAAACAAAAACAGACAGCCCGGTACAGGAGGACCATACCGGGCTGTCTGTTTAAAAATCCCAGAGAATGCATCTGCAGCGTTCCGCTGTGCCGGAAGGCTGCAGGTAACATTTCAGACGCAGATCATTTCTTTTTCTTCTTGTTTTTTTCGGACTTGTATACCGTAACAAGGCTCTTCAGCTTCACACCGGTCTCGTGGGTATCCTCCACCGGGCCGGAATGGAAGCGCTCCTGCTCCAGATAGGCGATCATGCCGTCGCGGTCAAAGCACTTCTGGGCGGGAACGCCGGTCAGCCGGGCCTCCTTGCTGGTGAACACGGCGATCACCTCCACCGGGATGCCGCTCAGTCCGGCCCTGTCCATGGCGCGGCGCAGCAGCACCTGCTGCTTTTCGCTGGTGGTGACAGGGTTCGGGATGCGGTTGTCCGTGTGGTTGATGTGCTGACGCCACTGGTCGTTCGGCTGGTCGCCGGGACGGATCTCGCCGGCAAAGCCGAAGCAGTTCAGGCCCACCACGCCGCCCGGGGTGACCACCAGCGCCAGCGTGGTGGTCAGCTGGCCGCCTTCCTGAATGGTGCCGGGGTACACCAGCGTATAGTGCTGGCGCTTGGTAAAGGTGATGAGCTGCGAGACGATCGCGGTCAGCTCGCCCTGCATACTGTTGTTCACATGCCGTTCCGGCTTTTTCTCCGGCTCGACCTCAAGCCCCAGCGGGCCGCGCTTTTTTTTGCGGTGCAGCGGGGCCATCAGGGCCTGCGTAAAGCTTTTGGTGCCGTTGCGCGCAGCCACCATGGGCAGGATCAGCAGAAGGATCAGGGCCAGAACGACCACAACAAGAATATTCCATGCGTCCAAAACAGTACTCTCCTTATAACTTCAATGTAGTGGGGAGCCGTTTACTCCATCGTGACAACGACCTTCATGTAGCTGCCGGGGTTCTTCTCGATGTCGATGATGGTCTCAGGCACCTCTTCCAGCTTGACGGTCTTGGTGAGCAGCTTGAGCATATCCACCTTCTTGGTGGCGATCAGCTCCAGAGCCTCGGGGAACTCGCCGGCGCTGGTGCGGGCACCGCGCAGGTCGATCTCCTTGCGGGTGATGGTGTCGGTGGGCAGGCTGGTCTCCTTCTTGGGCCAGCCGGTGAAGGTGATGCGGCCTGCATGGCTCACAAGGTCCAGCGTGCTGCGGATGGCGGGGTTTGCGCCGGAGCACTCCATGACCTGCTGTGCGCCCTCGCCGCCGGTGATCTCGTGGACACGGGCGTTGGCATCTTCCTTGCCGGAGTTGATGGTGTACTCTACGCCCAGAGACTTTGCAAAGTCCAGACGCTCCTGCACCAGATCCAGCAGGATGGCGTGTGCGCCGTAGGCCTGTGCCACCATGGCAGCAGCCAGACCGATGGGGCCTGCACCGATGATGGCGCAGTATTCGCCTGCCTTCAGGCCGCCGCGGTGGATGCCGTGCAGGCTGATGGTCAGGGGCTCGGCCATGGCAGCCTGCACCCAGCTCATGCCATCGGGGATCTTGACGAGCATATCAGCCGGATGGCAGAAGTACTCGGCCATGCCGCCCTCAACGTGCACACCCAGAACATGCAGATCGTCGCAGCAGTTGGTGCGGCCGATGGAGCAGGGATAGCAGTGACCGCAGTACAGGTACGGGTCCACGACCACGCGGTCGCCCACCTTGATGCCGTTCTTGTTGTTCTCCGGGATGGAGACGACCACACCGGCCAGCTCGTGGCCGATGACGCGGGGATAGCTCACCAGACCATTGGTGCCGCGGAACGCGCCGATGTCGCTGCCGCAGATACCGGCTGCCATGATCTTGATGAGGGCCTCACCGGGCTTGGGTTCCGGCATGGGGATCTTGACGCAGGAGACCTGCCAGGGTTCTGCAAAGCGGATCGCATTGATTTCAGACATGTGATTGACCTCCTATAGCCAACTGATATGTTACTTGTTGAGCATATTATAACGCCTTTGGGGCGGAAATGCAACTTGTTTTACAGTTTTTTGTCCGCGATTTCAGGATTTTAGTTGCTTTTTAGCAAAAAGGCTTTTGACAAGTGATATGTTATGCCTTATAATAGAGAAAACAATATCTTTAGAAGCAACAAACCTTGACCCAGCGCTTTCCTGCCGGAGAGCAAACTATTGTAAGGGGAAATTACCAATGAAAGATGACAAGTCCCGCATCCTGCCGCTGCTGATGGACCCTCGCCAGCCGGACGAGAACAACCGGGCCTACGCCTACCGCATCCTGCGCAAGAATATCATGAACATTCAGCTGCAGCCCGGCTGCCAGCTGAGCGAGGCGGAGCTGAGCGAGCATCTGGTCATGAGCCGCACGCCCATCCACGAAGCACTGATGATGCTCAAGGGCGAATGGCTGGTGGATGTGCTGCCTCAGCGCGGCAGCATCGTCTCCAAGATCTCGATCCAGTACATCAACGAGGGCTATGCCATGCGCAAGATGCTGGAACCCGCTTTGCTGCGCAGCCTGTCCGGCCACCTGAATCAGGCGCAGCTCAGCGAGCTGCACGGTCTGCTGGAACAGCAGGATGGCTCCGCCTGCATCAGCCACGATGTGCTGGGCGATTACTTCATCACGCTGGACAACGAGTTCCATAAGCGCCTGTATACCTATGCCGGTTATGACCGCATCTGGCAGGCCATGCACAACGTTACTACTCACATGGATCGTGTGCGCTATCTGGACACCGCTCTGTGCCAGATGGATATGGAGACCTTCCGCGAGGAGCATGAGCAGCTGTATAAATATCTGATGGTGGGCCTGCCCAAGGATGTGGATGTGGACGCATTCTTCGAGCATCATCTGGGCGCCTACCGGGAACACTTCCAGAGCCTGCTGGACCGCTTCCCGGATTTCTTCATCTGAGAAGCTGTTTTTGCGAACAGGGCCGCTTCCGTGAATGGAACGATGCGGAGGCCCTGCCTGCATCCGGGAACCCCTTTTCCCTTGGCATTTCAAGCGGTTCCCGCCGAATTTTCCAGAAGCTCTGTCGTTTTTACCAAAGGACAGAGCTTCTTTTTGTTTATGTTTTTTGCGGAAAGTGCTTGACAGAAGTCACGGGATGTTATATATTTGAAGCGATGAAACATATAACACAACGCCGGTTTCCCATACCAGAAAAAGGAGAAAGGTGGATACCATGAAAAAACAATACGATGTGGTCATCATCGGTGCGGGCGTCGTGGGCAGTGCCATTGCGCGCGAGCTGTCCCGCTACAAGCTGAGCATTGCAGTGCTGGAGAAGAATCTGGACGTCTGCAACGAGACCAGCGGCCGCAACTCTGCGGTGGTGCACGGCGGCTTTGCCAACCCCACCGGCAGCCTGAAGGCAAAATGCTGCGTGGAAGGCAACAGGATCATGGACCAGCTGGCCGAGGAGCTGAACTTCCCGTTCAAGCGCTGCGGCAAGGTGCTGGTGGGCAACACCCCCGAGGACATGGAGCAGCTGGAGCGCACCATGAAGCAGGGCGCTGTCAACGGCTGCACCGGTCTGGAGATGATCGACGAGGCAAAGCTGCATGAGCTGGTGCCCGCCGTGGTGGGCAAGTTTGCCATGTGGTCCAAGAACAGCGGCATCATGGACCCGTTCCTGTACACGGTGGCTCTGGCCGAGAACGCACACGCCAACGGCGTGGACTTCTTCTTTGACCACAAGGTCACGGCCATTACCCGCGAAAACGAGCTGTACTACCTGCACACCGAGCACGGCGATGTCTGCACCCGCTGGGTGGTCAACGCCGCAGGTCTGGGCGCAAAGCAGATCTCCGACCTGCTGGGCCTGACCGGCTACCGTGTCATCGGCTCCCGCAGCAACTACATCATCCTGCACAAGCGCATGGGAAAGCTGCTGCCCATGCCGGTGTACCCGGTGCCCAGCAACACCTATATGGGCATCCACATCACCCCCACCGTGGACGGCAACGTCACCGTGGGCCCGGATGCTGAGAACACCGATGTGCTGGACGATTACAGCGTGCCGCAGGCCAACATGGACAGTCTGGCCGTGGAGGGCGCAAAGCTGTGGCCCCACATCTTTAAAAAGGATCAGATCCGCACCTTCGCCGGCATCCAGCCCAAGTGGGTGGATGAGAACGGCGCCATTCAGGACTGGAAGGTGGAGATCCGGGACGACGTGGCACCCAATGCCGTCAACCTCGTGGGCATCGAGTCCCCGGGCCTGACCGGCAGCGTGCCGCTGGCCCGCTACGTCATCGGCCTGATGCTGGAGCATGAGAAGTTCGAGGCAAACCCCGGCTTCGACCCGCACCACAAGGGCATCGTCAAGTTTGCAGAGTGCACTCCGGAGCAGCAGGCAGAGCTCATTACGCAGGATCCCGATTACGGCGAGATGATCTGCAGCTGTGAGGAAGTGACCAAGGCGGAGATCCTGCAGGCCATCCATAACCCGCTGGGCGTTTCCACCATGACCGGCATCAAGTACCGCACCCGCGCCATGATGGGCGGCTGTCAGGGCGGCTTCTGCCAGATGAAGATCGAGAACTTCATCGAGCAGGAGCTGGGCACCGAGCCGGAGGATGTTCGTTACAGCCGTCAGGGCTCCTGGGTCCTGACCGGAACCATGCGGAAGGAGGAGAACTGAGCGATGGAACAGAAGGACGTTGTGATTATCGGCGGCGGCCCCGCAGGTCTTGCCGCAGCGGTGGAACTGCACAAGCAGGGTATCCGCAACATGATCATTCTGGAGCGCGAGGCGATGCTGGGCGGCATCCTGCGCCAGTGCATCCATGATGGCTTTGGTCTGGGCCGCTTCGGCGAGAGCCTGTCCGGCCCCGAGTATGCACAGGCTTTCATTGATGAGGTGAACAAGCGTGAGATCCCCTACGAGACCAGCGCCACGGTGCTGAGCCTGACGGCGGATCGTGTCGTCACCGCCTCCACCCGCAGCGGCCTGCGCCAGTATCAGGCAAAGGCTGTGGTGCTCGCCATGGGCTGCAAGGAGCGCAGCCGCGGCGCACTGGGCATTCCCGGCGAGCGTCCGGCAGGCGTGTTCACCGCAGGCACCGCGCAGGCTTACATGAACCTCTACAACCGGATGCCCGGCAAGGAGGTCATCATCCTCGGTTCCGGCGATATCGGCATGATCATGGCCCGCCGCATGACGCTGGAAGGCGCTCATGTGCAGGCAGTGTTCGAGCTGATGCCTTACCCCTCCGGCCTGCCGCGCAACATCGTGCAGTGTCTGGATGATTACAATATCCCGCTCTATCTCAGCCACACCGTCACCGAGATCCATGGCCGCAATCGTCTGACCGGCGTGACCATCTCCGAGGTGGACGCGAACCGTCGGCCCATCCCCGGCACCGAGAAGGAGTACAAGTGCGATACGCTGATCCTCTCCGTCGGTCTGATTCCGGAGAACAAGCTGCTGGAGGATGCCGGCATCGCCATTGACCCCCACACCAACGGTGCCTTCGTGGACGAGAACCTGCAGACCAACGTGCCCGGCGTGTTCTCTGCCGGCAATGTGCTGCATGTGCATGATCTGGTGGACTTCGTTTCCATGGAGTCCGAGGCACTGGCACGCCACGCTGCCGCCTACGTTGAGGGCAAGGGCATCGACCCCTGCACGCTGGACGTGAAGTGCGGCGAGGGCGTGGGCCACACCATCCCGCAGAAGGTCAGCGGCAAGAACGACTTCAGCCTGTCGCTGCGCGTGCGGAACCACTACCGTGACTGCCGCATCGTGGTGCGCCAGAACGGTGTGGAAGTTGCTGCCAAGAAGATGAAGAAAGCCATTCCTGCGGAGATGATCCAGTTCAAGGTCTCTGCTGCCAAGCTGCAGGAGGAAGGCGCACTGGAGGTGTCGGTGGAATGAAAAAGCAATTTACCTGTATCGTCTGCCCCAACGGCTGCGAGATCGAAGCCGAAGTTGAAAATGGTCAGGTGATCTCGGTCACCGGCCACACCTGCCCCCGCGGCGAACAGTATGTCCGTCAGGAGCTGACTGCGCCCCGCCGCACCATCGCCAGCTCGGTGCTGGTCAAGGGCGGCGAGCTGCCTGTCACCAGCGTCCGCCTGACCCGGGCCATCCCCAAGGATATGATCTTCCCGGTGATGGATGAGATCCGCAAGGTGGTGCTGACTGCCCCCGTCAAGGCAGGCACCATCGTTCTGCACAACGTCTGCGGACTGGACAGTGACGTGATGGTCACCAAGAATGTTGCCGCAAAGTAAATCATCTGCATCGTTCTCCATTATATAAAGGAAAGCACCCGCTGCCCGGTCTGAAAATGCCCGGCGGCGGGTGCTTTTTCGTGCAAACAGAAGGGGACGCCTGCTCTGCCCAAAAGCGTCCCGAAATAACCTTTTTGCCCTGAAATGCAGCGGACAGTCTTTTCTCGTGCGGGATCCTCTGCTATACTTATATTATGTGGTATTGGTGCGGGGAAGAATTGCTTCTGAGACCCGGCACACAGGGAAGGAAATGGACTTATGCAGATCAACGACCTTTTTGGCAGGGCAGCTGCCTTTGAAACGGCGCGTCTGCCGGACGGCACCGCAGCGGTGCTTCCGGCAGAGCATGCCGCCGCGCTTTATGTCAATGAGCAGTCGGCCTTCCGGGTGGTGTGCACGCCGGAGCTGCTGCCGCAGCTGGCACTGGGGCGGCTGCTGACCGAAGGCTGGATCACTTCGGCACAGGAGGTAGAGCAGGCTGCGGTCTGTGCTGAGGGGCTGAAGGTGAACGTCTACCTGAATCATCGGCTGACGGCCCGCAGCGCAGCGGCGCAGGCGGTGTCCAGCTGCTGTACGGATAATGTCACGCTGAGCAGCCCGGTGGAGCTGCCGCCGCTGCGCACGGTGCCGCAGATGGAGCTGCAGCCGGAATGGCTGGACACGCTTGCCGCCGCCATGAGCGCCGGTCTGCCGCTGTACCGCGCCACCCGCGCCGTGCACAGCTGCTTTGTGCTGCGGCAGGGAACCATCCTTTTTGCCTGCGAGGACATTGGCCGGCACAACGCGCTGGATAAGGCTGTGGGGGAGATGCTGCTGCAGGGCGTCCCGCTGGCAGAATGCGTGCTTTATACCAGCGGCCGGGTGCCCGTGGACATGGTGCGCAAGGCTATCCGGGCGGGCGTTCCGGCACTGGTGAGCAAGAGCATGCCCACGATCCAATCGCTGGAACTGGCGCAGGAATACGGCCTGCAGCTGGTGTGCGGCAGGAAGCATCCGCTAACTTTAGCAGAATGTGTAAAATGATGGTGACAAAACAGAGAAAGCACGGCTGTTTGCGTTGACTTACCTCCGGTACAGATGATAAAATAGTAACGAAGAAACCGCTTCGCTGTTGCAGCAGCAGGAGCGGCTATTTTCATGTCCGGGAAACTTTCCCGCACAAACAAAAACAGGCAGGTGATAACATGAAGCAGGCAACCAACCCGTTTGCGCCCGTTCCGCTGTGGCGTAAGCGGCTGCCGGGCTATGCAGCCATGGGCGCTGCCACGGTTGCCATGGCGGTCGGTCTGATCGCTGTGCAGCACGCGCGCACCACGGTTGCCGGTACCCTGCTGCCGGTGTCGGAGGCGGATGCAGCCGCCTACGGCATCAGCGCAGTGTACCAGCTCGACGATGGCAGCTACCGCGTGGAGGGCACTCAGAAGGGCTTCCAGAGCGATGTGCAGGCTGCTGTGACCCTTGACGCCGAGGGCAATGTTTCCGCTGTGGAGATCCTTTCGCAGGCGGAGACTGACAACCTTGGCGGTCAGTGTGTCAACCCGGAGTTCACGTCCCAGTACCAGGGCGCGGCCCCCTTTACGCTGGCAGGCAAGAGCTACACCGTGACCGATCCGGCCACCGGCGCAGCCTACGCCTCTGCCGGTGCAGTGGCGGAGGACACCACTGCCGCTGAAAAGTTCGATCCCACACAGTGGAACGTGTCCGACACCTCTCCCGAGGCCGAGGCCACCCGCAGGATGTATGCGGCAGGCCTGACCCTCTCGGCACTGAACGGTCAGCCCCTGAGCGATGAGCTGGCCCCGCCGCTGGATTCCAGTGCAGAGGCCGTGGCACGCCGCAGGCTGTACGCAGCCGAGCTGAGCAAGAGCGCACTGGACGGCGAGCCCATGGCGATCCCCTTTGCGGATCTCTCGGCAGAAGAGCAGTCCAAGGCGCGTCTGGCACAGGCCGACCTGACCACGGAGCAGGCCCAGACCGGTGCGGTGAGCGCCGATCTGACCGAGGTGGACGCCCTTTCCGGCGCAACCATCACCTCGACGGCGGTAACGAACATCGTCAACAACTCGTATTTCTATGTGACCGAGGTGCTCTGCGCAGAGTGACCTCAACGGAGGAATGGAAACTATGGCAAAAACCGATTTTCTGACGGCTGACATGACCCGCCGCCAGTTCATGAAAATTTCGGGCAGGAGCCTTGCAGGGCTCACCCTCTCCGCATCCATGCTGTCCCTGTTCGGCTGCTCCCAGCAGCAGGTGGACAGCGGCGCAGTGGCTACCTGGGCATTGCCGCAGGGCCTGCTGGTGGTCAATGCGGATCTGTGCACCGGCTGCCAGCGCTGCGAGATCAACTGCACGCTGACCAATGACGGTGTGTGCTCCTCTTACATCAGCCGTGTCAAGATCCAGCGCCGCCTGAATCTGGACGGCGACGGCAATGGCCTGCTGTCCGGCACCGACAACTGCTTTGTCTACTTCCCGGACACCTGCCGCCAGTGCGAGGACCCCGCCTGCGGCAACGCCTGCCCGCAGAAGGCCATCACTACCGACGACCGCGGTATCCGCGTAGTGGATACCGACAAGTGCATCGGCTGCGGTGCCTGCCATGATGCCTGCCCGTGGCATATGCCCACTGTCAACCCCGAGACCGGCAAGTCGTCCAAGTGCATCGCCTGCGGTGCCTGCGTGGCAGGCTGCCCGTCCGGCGCTCTGTCCATCGTGGACTGGGATGCCGTCACCAGTGCAGCACAGGCTGCTTACATGGATCTGTAAGGAGGAACAACAATGGCTGAAACCTATGGCTGGGCAGGCAAGATCCTGCGCGTCAACCTGACCACCGGTGAGATCACCACGCAGGACGATGAAAAGTACCATAAATATATCGGCGGCATGGGCATGGCCTACCGCATCATGTACGAGGAAGCTCCCATGGAGCTGGACCCCTATGACGAGAAGGCTCTGGTCATCTTTGGCGTTGGCCCTCTGACCGGTGCCGGCGTGCCCTGCTCCGGCCGTATGAACGTGACCTTCCGCTCCACCTGGTCTAAGGGTCACTCCATCATCGACGCACACATGGGCGGCCACATCGGCTCCATGCTGAAGTATGCCGGTTACGACGGCATCGTGTTCAGCGGCATCTCCGAAAAGCCCGTCTACCTGCGCATCGAGGACGACAAGGTCTCTCTGGAGGACGCAAGCGAGATCTGGGGCAAGGGCACCTTTGCTGCCAACAAGTGGATGGTGGAGCAGAACGGACGTGAGTTCGAGACCGCTTCCATCGGCCCTGCCGGTGAGAATCTGGTGGACTACTCCACCCTGAACACCAGCTTCGGCAACTCCGGCGGTGCCGGTCTGGGCGCTGCGCTGGGCAACAAGAAGCTGAAGGGCCTTGCTATCCGCGGCACCGGCAGCGTCAAGGTGGCTGACCCCAAGAAGGTGCTGGAGCTGTCCAACTACATGATGGGCAACCTGATCGGCGGCAACAACAACCACAACGTGCCCGCACAGCCCCAGAGCTGGGCCGAGTACAGCGCCACCTCCGGCAAGAACCGCTGGTCCGGCGCTCCCGGCCGTATGTGGAAAAAGGCTCCCGGCGGCCCCGTGGATACCGGCGAGCAGCCCTACAACGATATCAACAAGGTGGCTCTGCGCTGCTTCAAGGGCTACTTCGACTTCGGCGCTCCCGCTGCGGAGTACACCGTCAAGAACGGCGGCTGCTCCTCCTGCCCCATCCGCTGCTACACCGAGTATGATGTGGACCCGCTGGCAGATTACGATCTGCCCACCCACAACTCCAACACCTGCATGCCCGTGCTGTACGGCACCCGCGTCTACCCGGACGGCGTGCACGACTTCAAGTACGAAGGCGACGGCACCATGGTCATCAATCTGGCATGGTCTCATGCTGTGGACGATATGGGTCTGTGGGACAACTACGGCAACCTGAACCGCGACCTGCTGTGGATCCTGCGGATGCCCCGCGAAGAGGCTACCAAGTACATCAGCGAGGCTGAGTACGACTCTCTGCCCTGGGAGTGGGAGAAGGCTGGCGATCCCCGCTGGGAGGTGGAGCTGATCCGCCGCATGGCTTACGGTGAGGGCGACCTGTCCGTGATCGCCAAGGGCACGCTGGCCATGATGGAGAAGTTCGGCCTGCCCAAGAGCTGGCTGGACCGCGACGACGGCGCTACCAACTCCAACCTGATCTACAACGGCTTCCCCAACCACCACGGCCCTGCTGAGGCATGGCAGGTTGGTATGCTGTACAACCTCGTTTACAACCGTGACTGCATGATCCACGAGATCGTCTGCGAGACCGGTTCCGGCGCACCCTACGAGGTGACCAAGAAGGTCATGGAGGACTTCTTCGGCGAGGGCTGCTACGATAAGGCCAAGGCCTACACTCCCATCAACGAGAACAAGGCAAAGCTGGCAGCCTACTGCGTCAACGACAAGAACTTCCACGACTCCGCCACCCTGTGCAACTGGATGTGGCCCATGACCCAGTCTCCCTCCAAGGAGCGCGACTACCACGGCGACCTGGACCTGCAGGCAGACTTTATGACCGCTGTTACCGGCGAGACCTATACCCAGGCCGGTCTGCAGGAGGACGGCGCCCGCATCACCCAGATGCTGCGCGTGATGACCGCCATCAGCTTCCAGCAGAACTGCGGCAGCGCAAACCTGCGTCAGGAGCACGATGCCATCTGCGATTGGGTGTTCGATAAGGACCCCGACTTCAAGGCATTCGAGGAAGGCACCACCAAGCTGGACCGCGCCGACATGGAAAAGGCAAAGGATCTGTTCTACGATGCCTTCGGCTGGGACCGTACCACCGGTGTGCCCACCCGCGAGACGCTGGAGAAGTATGATCTGGCGGATATGGCCGATGATCTGGAAAAGCGCGGCATCTACGCCCAGAACACCGCAGCAGCTGAATAAATCCCATAGAAAGAGGAACGATCGTCATGTTGTTTGGCAGACGTAAACCCGGCTACACCACCACCGTAGACGGCAGCGCAGACCCGGAGCAGGCCGTTCTGGACCTGCAGAAGGCAGAGCTGGCCGCAAAGAAAAAGCCCAAGGCAGAGGTGTTCGACATCGATGCCGCCAGCGAGACGGCCCGCCGCCTGAAGGAGACCGGCAGCACCTTTGACGGCAGCGCCGCCAAGGCCGGCGAGGACGTGATGGCTGTGGTGGAGCGGGAGACCGCCGAGCTTGCTGCAAAGCAGGCCGCCGAAGCTGCGCCCCAAGCCGCTGAAGCCGCGCAGACCGAGGCAGCAAAGCCGGAGCTGCTGGATTTTCTGGCCGCCGAGCCGGAGGCAGAAAATGATCCCTTTGCGGATCAGCCCACCAAGACCGCTCCGGAGCTGCCGGAGCTTACCCCGGCACAGGAACTGGCCGGTTACATTCGCTCCCGCTCTGCGGCTGCGCTGCTGACCCCCCACGCCCTGCTGCTGACCGAGGTGGAAAATGCCGACGAGCTGCTGGCGCAGATGCCTGCAGACCCCCAGTGTGAGGACATCACTACCCGCAAGGGCGCAAAGGATACCTACTACTATTCCACCGCCAACATGAGCGACAACTATGCGATGATCGCGCAGCTCATCGAGGACAAGGATCTGTGTGTGATGTTCGCCGAGATGGTGCGGTTCAACGCCCGCATCTACCCCAGCGCCACTCCGCTCAAGTACTTCCAGCGCTCTCCCTACGGCCTTGCACCGGAGGTCATCGAGCAGACTTGGAAGGCCATGCAGGAGAACCCGGAGTATGCCGATATCGAGGAGCTGACCAACAACCAGAACGAGCGGTTCCTCTTTTCCACAAAGCACCTCACCCGCCGCTATGCAAAAGCCATCAGCGACGTGGACGAGTTCTGCGACTAAAAGCATTCCCACACAACTGAACAGGGTATAAGAGCTTCTTTGAGCAAAGGTGTCTAAACTCCCACAAAGAGCAGGACACCGCGCCGCAATGCTAAGGGCTGAGGTAGAATAGATCGGCCGGCATTCAAGGGTGGAGGGGGAAACCCCGCCGCCTTCCCGCAGAAGAAACGCTGCAATTTGAAAAAAAGAACTCCTCCCATCCACACAGGGCACTTTCCGGGCCGTACCGTCACTGCAAGGACGGCACAGGCCGGGGATGCCGTCGGCAGGGCAGACTGCAAGCTGCTGCTGGCCGGTATGTGCGGATATTCTGCGGAGGCGTTTTGATTTTCGGTCAAGACGTCTCCGCTTCTTTTTCACCTGTCGTTAAAAAAGAATATCCCCGGCACGCCCCGTCTGAGCCATAGCAGACCGGGTGCAGCCGGGCATTTGGAGGATTTTTTATGAAACAGCCTTTCTGCGCACCTGCCGCTGCGCTGCGCCGCGTGCTGGATGCAGCGGCGGCACTGCCGCGCCCGGCGGTGGAGGCCCTGCCGCTGGAAAAAGCCTGCGGCCGCATTGCCGCAAAGGCGCTGTGCGCCCGGATGGACCAGCCCCCCTTTGACCGCAGCCCGCTGGACGGCTACGCCCTGCACAGCGCCGACACCGCCGGGGCCAGCCGCGAAACGCCGGTCACGCTGCCTGTGACCATGAAGCTCTACGCCGGGGATGCCCCCGCCGCCGCCCTGCCTGTGGGCTGCGCGGCCCGCATCATGACCGGTGCACCCCTGCCGGAGGGCGCGGACTGTGTGCTGATGCAGGAGCTGACCGACAGCGGCGAAGAAACGGTGCAGCTCTATTCAAGCCTGAAACCGCAGCAGAACGTGGTGCTCCGGGGCGGGGATATCGCCGCCGGAGCCATCATTGCCGCCGAGGGCACACCGCTGACCCCCGCACATCTGGGTGTGCTGGCAGGGCAGGGCTATGCCGAGGTGCCGGTATGCCGCACCCTGACCGTGGGCATTCTTTCCACCGGCAGTGAGCTGCTGGCTCCGGGCGAACCGTGGGCTCCCGGCAAGATCTACGACGCCAACGGCATCCAGAACGCCGCCCGGCTGGGGCAGCTGGGCTTTGCCGTGCAGCGGCGGCACTGCTCGGACGACCCGGAGGTCATCGCCTGCCAGCTGCGGGAACTTTTGACCGGCTGCGATGCCGTCATTACCAGCGGCGGCGTTTCGGTAGGGCAGAAGGACTATCTGCCCGCCGTGCTGGAACAGCTGGGGGCACAGATGCTCTTTGCGGGCGTGGCACAGAAGCCCGGCAGCCCCATGCTGGCGGCAGAGATCGCCGGAAAGCTGGTGTTCTGCCTGTCCGGCAACCCCTTTGCCGCTGCGGCAACATTGGAACAGTACGCCATCCCCGCTTTGCTGCGCGCCGCCGGACGCCGGGAGGGGAGCTGCATTCTTCCCCGTACCACCTGTACCCTGACCACCGGCTTTTCCAAATCCAGCAAGGGCGACCGCTACCTGCGGGCGAAAGCGGCAGGCGGCAGCGTGACCATCCCCGGCGAGGGCAGCGCCGAAGCGCATTCGTCCGGCAGTCTCTCTGCCATGATCGGCTGTAATTGTCTGGTAAAGCTGCCCGCAGGCAGCGGCCCGGTGGCTCCGGGCGAAGAAGTGGAGGTGCTTTACTTTGTATATTGAATCCAAACAGGCTCTGGCAGAAGAACTGGAGCTCAAGCGCCCGGCGGTGCTGGCCGTCAGCGGCGTACACAACAGCGGCAAGACCACCCTGCTGGAAAAGCTGCTGCCCGTCCTGCGCAGCCGTGGGCTGAAGGTGGGTATTATCAAGCACGACGGCCATGATTTTACCCCGGATGTGCCCGGCACCGACAGCTTCCGTCTGCGGGAAGCAGGGGCCGAAGGCGTGGCGGTCTACTCCGGCACCCGCTATCTGCTGACCGAGGAATTCCGCCTGACCGAGCAGGATCTGCTGGCCCTGTTCGAGCGGCACGGCTATGATCTTGTGCTGCTGGAAGGCTTCAAATCCAGCGGCTGGCCCAAGATCGAAGTGGTGCGCAGGGAGATCGCGGATGCGCCGGTGTCGTTCCAGCCGCTGGCCGTGGTGGGCGACATCCCGGGTGCAGACTTCGGGCTGGAGGATATCCAGCCGCTGGCCGATTGGATCATTGCCCAGATGCCGACTCTGTAAGGAGAAGATAAGATGAAACTGATTCGTACCGAAGATGCGGCAGGGCAGGTGCTCTGCCACGATATCACCCAGATCATTCCCGGCGAGTTCAAGGGTGCCCGCTTCCGCAAGGGGCACGTCATCCAGCCGGAGGATATCCCGGTGCTGCTCTCCATCGGCAAGGAGAACCTCTACGTCTGGGAAAAGCACCCCGGCATCCTCCACGAGGATGAAGCCGCCGCCCTGCTGTACAAGGCCGCTGCGGGCAAAAATATCCACGGCACCGAGCCGAAGGAGGGCAAGATCGAGCTGATCGCGGACTGCGACGGCCTGCTGAAGATCCACCGCAAGGCGCTGCTAGCGGTGAACAGCCTCCCGCAGATGATGATCGCCACCATCCACGGTGATCTGCCCGTGAAAAAGGGCCAGAAGCTGGCAGGCACCCGCATCATCCCGCTGGTGATCGAGCAGGAAAAAATGGACGCCATGCAGGCCGCCGCCGGGGCAGAGCCCATCCTGAACGTGCTGCCCATGCAGGCCAAGAAAGTGGGCATCATCACCACCGGCAGCGAGGTGTTCAAGGGCCGCATCGAGGATAAATTCACCCCCATCCTGCAAAGCAAGCTGGCCGTCTACGGCTGTGAGGTGATCTTCCACAAGGTCTGCGATGACGACCCTGCCGGGATCACGGACGCCATTCTGGAAGCCAAGGCCGCAGGGTGTGAGCTGATCTTTACCACCGGCGGCATGAGCGTGGACCCTGACGACCGCACCCCGCTGGCCATCAAGAACACCGGGGCCGAGATCATCACCTACGGTGCCCCGGTGCTGCCGGGTGCCATGTTCCTTGTGAGCTATCTGGACGGTGTGCCGGTGTGCGGCCTGCCCGGCTGCGTGATGTACGCAAAGCGCACCATCTTTGACCTGCTGCTGCCCCGCCTGCTGGCGGACGACCCCATCACCGCCGAGGACATCGCCCGTCTGGGCGAGGGCGGTCTGTGCCTGAACTGCGAAGTGTGCCACTGGCCCAACTGCGGCTTTGGGCACTGCTGAAAACCCTCTCTGGCAAAGCCTTTCGGCTTTGCCAGCTCCCCCTTCGGGGGAGCTTTACTAAGGTGAAAAAATATGAACGAAAATAATCTGACCCATTTTGATGCTGCCGGCAACGCCGTGATGGTGGACGTGAGCGCAAAGCCCGTCACCACCCGGGAAGCCACTGCCCACGGCATCATCACCATGAACGCCGAAGCCTTTGCTGCCGTGCAGAGCGGCACCGTGAAAAAGGGCGATGTGCTGGGCGTGGCCCGCATTGCGGGCATCATGGCCACAAAAAGAACCAGTGAGCTGATTCCCCTGTGCCATCCGCTGCCCCTGACCAAGGTGAGCATCGAGTTCCGCCTGCTTCCCAAGCAGCAGGCGGTGGAAGCCCTGTGCACCGTCAAGACCGCCGGTGTCACCGGTGTGGAGATGGAGGCGCTGACCGGCGTTTCCACCGCGCTGCTCACCATCTACGATATGTGCAAGGCTGTGGACAAGGGCATGGAGCTGGGCGAGATCCATCTTGTGGAAAAAACCGGCGGCAAGAGCGGCCACTATATCCGGGCGGAGGGCGGCTATGTTTGATTCCACCCGGCGCGAGATCCACTATCTGCGCCTTTCCGTTACCGACCTGTGCAACCTGCGCTGCCGCTACTGTATGCCGGACGGCGTGGAAAAGCTGGAGCGCGAAGCTGTACTCACCTACGAGGAATTTCTGCGTCTGGCGGTGCTGTTCGCCCAGTGCGGCATCGACACCGTGCGGGTGACCGGCGGCGAGCCGCTGGTGCGCAAAAACGTGGCGCAGCTGGTGGCCGGGCTCAAGGCCATCCCCGGCATCCGCAAAGTTACCATGACCACCAACGGCATCCTGCTGGCGCAGCAGCTGCCCGCTTTGCTGGCAGCCGGGCTGGACAGCGTGAACATCAGTCTGGACACCCTGCGCCCGGAAGTGTTCCGGCAGATCACCGCCCGGGACGAGTTTGCGGCCGTGCAGGCAGGCTTGCAGGCGGCACTGGAAAGCGGCATCCCGATCAAGCTGAACTGCGTGCCGCAGGCGGGCGTCAACGAGGGCGAACTGGAAGACATTGCGGCCCTTGCCGAGAACCGCCCGCTGCAGGTGCGGTTCATTGAAATGATGCCCATTGGCTACGGCGCGGCCATGCCCTGCATCTCCGGCCCGGAGCTGCGGCAGCGGTTTGCCCGCCGCTGGCCGGAGCTGCAGCCGCTGGCAGAAGCAGACTTCGGGGACGGCCCGGCGGTATACTACACCGTGCCCGGCTGGCAGGGCAGCATCGGCTTTATTGCGGCGGTGCACGGCAAGTTCTGCGCCAGCTGCAACCGGGTGCGGCTGACCAGTCAGGGCTTTCTGCGTCCCTGCCTTGCCAGCGAAGCCGGGTGCGACCTGCGTGCCCTGCTGCGCAGCGGCGCGGACGATACGCAGCTGCTGGCCGCCATCCGGGAGACCATCTGGGCCAAACCCCGGGAACACCATTTTGAAGACAGTTCCATGCCCGCTACCCGCGGCATGTATCGCATCGGAGGATAAATTTTTATGGGAAAAATTCTGGCCATCTGCACAAGCCCCAAGCGCGGCACCGTTAAGACCGAGGTGCCCAGCGCCGTGCTGACCCCGGAGTGGGGCATCGTGAGCGATGCCCACGGCGGCAGCTGGCACCGGCAGGTCAGCCTGCTGAGCGCGGAAAAGATCGAGGCTTTCCGTAAAAAGATCTGGGTGGACTATGGTGCCTTTGGCGAAAATCTGGTCATTGAGGGCTTCGATTTCCGCAATCTGCCGGTCACCAGCCGGTTCGCCATCGGGGATGTGGTGCTGGAAATGACCCAGATCGGCAAGGAGTGCCACAACGACTGCGTTATCAAGCAGCAGACCGGCGAGTGCATCATGCCCCGGGAGGGCGTGTTCGCCCGGGTGCTCACCGGCGGCGAGATCCATGTGGGGGACGAAGTGACTCTGCTGCCCCCGCTGGAGAACCCGCCCCTGCGGGCTGCGGTCATTACTCTTTCGGACAAGGGCAGCCGCGGCGAGCGGGAGGATAAGAGCGGCCCGCTCATTGTGGAGATGCTTACCGCCGCAGGCTATGTGGTGGAGGAGACCATGATCCTGCCGGACGAAGCAAAGGCCCTGAAGGCTCAGCTCATCCGTCTGGCCGACGGCCGTCAGGTGAATCTGATCCTCACCACCGGCGGCACCGGCTTCTCGCCCCGGGATATCACCCCGGAAGCCACCTGTGCAGTGGCAGACCGCAACGCCCCCGGCATTGCCGAGGCCATGCGCTATCACAGCCTGAGCATCACCCCGCGGGGGATGCTCAGCCGCGGCGTCAGCGTGCTGCGCGGCAAAACGCTCATCGTCAACCTGCCGGGCAGCCCCAAAGCCGTGCAGGAAAATCTGGAGTACATCCTGCCCAGTCTGGAACACGGTGTGCGCATTGCCGCCGGTCTGGACGGCGAGTGCGCCCGCAAATAAGGTTTCCCCGCCCTGTTTTCCTTTGCGGGGCGTAGAAATAGAATGTTTTTTACTTGAAGGAGAAAAACAGATATGAACGACCATCGCATTTCCCGCCGGAGCTTTCTGGCTGCTGCCGGCATTGCCGGTGCAGCCGCTGCCCTTACTGCCTGCGGCGGCGCTGCTTCCAGCACAGCCGCTTCCGTGGCATCCTCTGCCGCCGCTTCTTCACAAGCAGCCCAGAGCGTGGAGCTGATCGTGTTTGCCGCCGCATCCCTCACCGAGACCCTCACCGCCATCGGTGAGACCTACTCGGCAAAAAACCCGGGCGTGACCTTCCGCTTCAACTTCGATTCCTCCGGCACCCTCAAGACCCAGATCCAGGAGGGCGCGGACTGCGATCTGTTCATCTCTGCCGGTCAGAAGCAGATGGACCAGCTGGACATCATAGCTTCGGCCGATGTGAACAAGGACAGGCTGGACTTTGTGGACAGCGACACCCGCGTGGACCTGCTGGAAAACAAGGTGGTGCTCTGCGTGCCGGAGGGCAGCGACAAGGGCATCGACAGCTTCGACGCTCTGGCCGAGCACCTGAAGGCACAGGACATCCTGTTCTGCATGGGCAACAGCGATGTGCCCGTGGGCCAGTACACCCAGAAGATCCTTGCCTGCTACGATCTGGACGAGGAGGCACTTGCCGCTGCCGGTGTCATCACCTACGGCTCCAACGTTAAGGAGGTCACCACCCAGATCACCGAGGCCAGCGTGGATGCCGGTGTCGTCTACTGCACCGATGCTTTCAGCGCCGGTCTGACCCCCGTGGATGAGGCCACCAAGGAGATGTGCGGTCAGGTCATCTATCCTGCCGCCGTGCTGAAGGCCGCCCCCAACGCCGAGGCCGCCAAGGAGTTTCTGGCCTATCTGCAGACCGACCGCGCCGCCACCGTGTTCGAGGGCGTGGGCTTCAGCGCCGTATAAAGGAGCAGGCATGGACTGGTATCCGTTGTGGAACAGCCTGCGCATCGCCCTTATCAGCTGCGCAGCAGTGTTCTTTCTCGGCATTTTTGCCGCCTACTATATCGCAAAGCTGCCGCGCACCGTCAAGGGCGTGCTGGACGTGCTGCTCACCCTGCCCATGGTGCTGCCGCCTACGGTGGTGGGCTACTTTCTGCTGCTGCTCTTCGGTACAAAGCGGCCGGTGGGCATCTTCTTCATGGAGCAGTTCGGGGTCAAGCTGGTCATGAACTGGTACAGCGCCATCTTTGCCTCCATCGTGGTAGCCTTCCCACTGATGTACCGCACCGCCCGCGGCGCCTTTGAAAGCTTTGACGAGACGCTGGCATGGTCGGCCCAGACGCTGGGCCAGTCCAACAGCTGGATCTTCTGGCGGGTGCGGATGCCGTACTGCCGTCAGGGCATTCTGGCCGGTACCGTGCTGGCCTTTGCCCGGGCGCTGGGCGAGTACGGTGCTACCAGCATGATCGCAGGCTACACCCCCGGCAAGACCGCCACCATCGCCACCACGGTCTACCAGCTGTGGCGCACCAACGATGAGGCCGGTGCCATGCGCTGGGTGCTGGTGGATATCGCCATCTCTGCGGTGGTGCTGCTGGCGGTGAACCTGCTGGAGAAAAAACAGAAAGCGGGTGGCCGGAAATGAGTCTGGAAGTGAACGTTACCAAAAAGCTGGATGGCTTCACCCTTCGGGCCGAATTTACCGCAGGCAGCACGGCCACCGCTCTGCTGGGGGCTTCCGGCTGCGGCAAAAGCATGACATTGCGCTGCATCGCGGGCATCGTAAAGCCGGATGCGGGCCGCATCGTGCTGGACGGCCGGGTGCTGTTTGACAGCGAACAGCACATCGACCTGCCGCCGCAGCAGCGGGGCGTGGGCCTTCTGTTCCAGAACTATGCACTGTTCCCCAACATGACCGTGGAGCAGAACATCCTCTGCGGGCTGAAAGCGGAAAAAGACAAGGCCGTCCGCAGGGAACGCTGCGCGGAAATGCTGCGTGCCATGCAGCTGGAAGCACTGGCGAAGCGCTGCCCGGCCCAGCTTTCCGGTGGGCAGCAACAGCGCACGGCACTGGCCCGCATTCTGGTGGGCAGGCCCCGCATCCTGATGCTGGACGAGCCCTTCAGCGCGCTGGACAGCTACCTGCGGGAAGAGGTGGAGAGCGAAGTGGGCAGCCTGCTGGCGGGATTTGACGGAACGGCTCTGCTGGTGACCCACAACCGGGACGAAGCCTACCGCCTGTGCCGGGAGATGGCTGTGATGGACGGCGGGCGGGTACTGCGCACCGGCACCACCAAAGAGGTGTTTGCCGACCCGCAGAGCATTACCGCCGCACGGCTGACCGGCTGCAAAAATATTCTGCCCTGCACCCGCGTGGATGCGCACACGGTGCGGCTGACCGGCTGGGACGCCCTGCTGCGCCTTGCAGCCGAGGTGCCGGAACACTGCACTGCCGTGGGAATCCGCGCCCACGACCTTGCGCCCTGCGCACCGGGAGCGCAGAACGCACTGCCGGTAAAGGCGGTTTCCAGCAGTGAAAATCCGTTTGACTGGAATCTGATCTTTCTGGCACCCGACGGCACGACCCGCCTGTGGTGGAAGGTGAGCAAGGCAACGCTGGGAGCTGCTGCACCCGCTGCGCCGCAGTGCTTTGCCGCTGCGCCGGAAGGCATCATGCCGCTGGTATGAAAACTGCCCCTGCATGAATCGACAAAAAATAAGGCGAGATTTTGTGTAACTTTACAAAACATGAAAAATGTGATGGCAAAGTTGTTGCAACTTTCAGATTGAAAGAAATAACAGGAAACGCTATATTTTAGGCATCAAAGGCAAAGACGCTTCGCGAGAGATCGCAAAGCGTCTTTTTTGTTACTCTGCAAGGCAAGGCGGCCTTGAGAGAGATGAAACAGGAAAAGGGGAATGCAACGTGATCAAGCTGGAGCATGTGGAAAAATACTTCGGTGATTTGCACGTTTTGAAGGATGTTAACCTGGAAGTGGCCGAAGGCGAAAAGCTGGTGATCATCGGGCCGTCCGGTTCGGGCAAATAAAACAAAAAACCAGCGTATTTTCTACGCTGGTCTTTTTGGTGGGCGCGGGTGGATTTCGCGAGCCGCGCATCTAAAAAAGCCCCGCAGGGGCTTTTTTGCCCGCCGGACTGTACGGCGGGCCGATGCTGTTCGAATCCACCCGCCCAGTGAGTCTTGCTTTGCAGCAAAACAAAAACCTCAGCGTACTTTCATACGTTGAGGTTTCTTGGTGGAGCGAAGCAACCTAAATCCGAACCATTGCCCTCTGGGGCATCTTTGGCGGCGATTTCATCGAAAGTGATGGTTTTTGTGCCGTCTTTGTAGTTGAATGTAATCAAAACTTTTTCATCATAGAGATAAACGGCGTTCACAAACGTATTGATAAGCGTCTCACGGTGGCTTTTCACGTTCGGGTCGAGCTTGCGGAACCGGGTCAGCCAGAACCGAACCTGATTTTCACTCAACCGAGGCCGAGCGATTTTTTCTTCGGCGATCCGAATCTCAAGTTCTTTCTGCTGGGCTTCCAGCTTTTCCAAACGCGATTTGGTGGAGTTGGTCAGCACACCTGCTTGAATGGCGTTCAGCATATTTTCAATGCCGTTCTCTACCTCGCGCATCTGCTTTTCCAGCAAAGGAAGCGTGGTGTTTTCCTGATCCTGCAACTCCATCACTTCCGCAACGATGGCTTCAATCACGGCATCGTCCTGAATCAGCTTCATGGTTTCAGCTATGACCAAATCTTCCAGCCACTCTTTACGGACGGTCTTTTTCTTGCAGGTCTTGAAACGCTTCGCGGTGGCGCACTTATAATAATGATGAACGACCTTGTTCCGGCCTGTGCCGCACTCGCCGAACATCATCGCACCGCACATTCCGCAGAACAGCTTGGTGGTGAGCAGGTAATCATCCTCGGCCTTGTGACGGGCAGGAGCGCGGCTGTTCTTTTTGATTTTTAGCTGCACTTCCTCAAACAAGTCCTTGTCCACGATGGCCGGGATACTGTCGGGCATCACAATGTCCTTGAAGTGGTTTTCTCCGATGTACCGCTTATTCGTCAGCAGCGTCTGAACACTGTTGTAGGTGAACTTCTGGTTGCGGTTGGTAGTCACACCACTGTCGTTCAGCCAGTTCATCAGTTCCTTCATAGTTGCGCCATCGTTGTACCGCTGAAAGGCTTCTACCACAAAGGGAGCTTTCAGCGGGTCGACTTGAAAGAACTTCTCCTCGTCCACCTTGAAGCCAATGGGAATCGTGCCGCCGTTGTACTTGCCTTTCAGCACATTCTCGGTCATGCCGCGCACAACTTTTTCAGAAAGTTCTGCCGAGTAGTATTCAGCCATGCCGGTGAGCATACTCTTGACCATAATACCCGCAGGGCTGTCAGAGATAGGCTCCGTGGCAGATACCAGCTTGACATGATTTCGTTCCAACTGGTACTCATAGTGGGCCGAATCATAGCGGTTTCGGGCAAAACGGTCAAGCTTCCAGACCAGCACAATGTCAAACAACCGTTTCTCGCTGTCCTTGATCATCTGCTGGAAATCCGGGCGGTTATCGGTTTTGGCAGAAAGGGCACGGTCAATATAGTGCTTGATGACCGTGATGCCGTTCTTTTCGGCGTAGGCGGTGCATTCCCGAATCTGCCCCTCGATAGATTCTTCACGCTGGTTGTCGCTGGAATAGCGGGCGTAGATTACGGCAGTCATGGCTGCACCTCCTTACTTCATTCTCCGCAGACGGCGCACAAGGTCGGATGCACTGTACAGCACACGGGCTACCGACACCGCATCCTCGCTCACGATGTAGAACACCGAGTAGTTGTCCACCAGCATCTGCCGTAGCCCTTGGGTGCGCTCCGGCTCGCTTTCCACCAGCGCACAGCGTTCCGGCAGGATGTTCAGCGACTGGATGGCTTCCGCAATGCGGTTATACTGCCCCATAGCAGTGTCAGGCTCCAGCAGACGGTCGGCAATATAGCTGTAGATCTGCTCCATATCGCTGAGGGCTGCATGGGAAATTTTCACGTCATACTGCTTCATCTGTGTTGTTCCCTGAACTGTGCGAATGCGCTTGCAGCATCCACGGTATCACCGTTCTGAATTTCCTTAATGCCTACCTGCAAGGCTGCATGAAGTTGATCATCGGTCATGGTGTCAGCATTCAGAGCCGTAGGAGCTTTCGGCAGGGACAGAGAAAAGGGGATGCCGCCAGTCAGGGTGATCTGGCGCAGGTACATATCAATGGCGGTTGCCATCGGGATGCCGAGCTGCTTCAACACATCCTCGGCTTGCTGCTTAACGGTGGGGTTGACACGAAGATTGAGTGTCATCGTTTTTTCCATGGTTATCACCTCATCCTTATTGTAACGCATTTTGCGTTGCAAATCAATAATTTCCAAACTTATAATTAAATTTCTCCATATTGCACAACATATTTATTTCAGAATTGTTCAAAGATCAAAATATCCGCCCTGTTGCTGAAATGAAATCAAGCCAGTCATTCTTATTTTTCATGTATCGATTATCTTTTTTACCATTGTACAGAACAAAATCATCAGCGGAACCGCAAAGAGCAAGCATAGGACATTTTTTAATTCAGCATTATCCGTTGAAAGCTGCATCAAAATCATAGAGAGCGGATACCTTTCTTTGCTCTGCAAAAATGTCATGGGTTGTTCCAAAAGATTCCAGCTCTCAGCGATAGAAAGGAATGCCGCAATCATAACATACGGTCGTACAATTGGAGCATAAATTTTCCTAAAAAGCACCCAGTTGCTTGCGCCGTCACAAATTGCTGAATCGAACAGGCTACTGTCAATTCTTTTTGCTGCGAACCAAAAGAGTAAAATCATCCAAGGCTGGAAAGCCGTCATTATCAATAGCCCTTCAAGAGAATCCAACCATCCAATATTCATCAGAACCAGATATTGAGGGAGCATAAGTGCTTGCTGCGGCAAAAGCAAAAAGAAAACACAGGTCAAAAGAAAAAATGTCTGCGCTTTCGGAGATGGGATTCTGGCAATCGCATAACCTGCAGGCAGTGCAATCACAATTTGAATAAGCACTCCGGCAATTGCAAGAATCGCGGTATTTTTATAGGCGCAAATGAATTCCATCAGAGAATCCATCTGCCACAAGTCATCTGGGTTTATATCAAATATCGGGAAAACAAGAAATACGCATGGCAGCACAAAAATCACAGCAGCTATCAAAGATAACATCCTATATGTAGCTTCTTTTCGTGGGTTCATCAGTTATTCCTCTTTTTTCTTGCCAAGTACATTCCGATCAGCACAACGGCCCCAACAAAAAGCACAACCAAAACAGATGCCGCTTCCAGTCGTGCATAGTTCATATTCATAAAATTGTTTTGTAGAAAGTGCTGAATACTATATAATTGTTCATTCGGATGACTTCCTCCAATCAAATAGGCTTCACGGAAACATCGAAAGCTATTGTAAATCGTCAAGATTCCACAAATCAATAAAGAACTCTTTATGATTGGAAGCTTTATGTACCAAAAACATTGTAGAGGGTTGACTCCATCCAGCATGGCGGCATCTATGATCTCGGATTCAATGGATTTCATAGCAACCATAAAAATTAAAATTGAGAATCCCAGCGTTTTCCATAATACAATTACAAGGAATACATAAAATGCAAATGATGTTTCACCCCACTGGCTAGGAGATTTTCGTAAGATGCTTGATGCAATTGTTACAACACAAGCTGCCGGAAGTATTGAAGGAACAAGAAAGAACAGACAAAATTTTTCTTGTCGGAGTTTTATATAAGCTTCCGCAACGAAAATGCCAACAACCAAATTGACGGGTACAATGATGGCCCACAAATGAAACAGATTTCTAACAGCGAGTGAAAATGCCTCATTTTCAAAAAGATCCACATAATTTTGTATGCCGACAAAATCAGTTCCTGTTCCAAGAAAGAGACTTTTCCAAAAAGCAATCAGGATTGGAAACAGATAGCAAAAAAATCCGGCAATAAGTGCCGGCAGAAGAAGGATATTGCTCTGAAGATTCTTTTTCATTTTATTCATCAAGGTACAATTTGAGCTGCGGAGTAAGTCGATCAACAAGCTCATCAAGGGTGATTTCATCATTCCAATACTGAACCATCGTTTCACTTAGAAGATTTCCGCCATCCTCACTTTGATCAAGCTGCAAGGCACGGTACCAAATTGTGTGATATTGCGCTGCATTGATCTTGTCACATATTGTTCCAAGCTGATCTAGCTGTGCATCAGTCAAATTTTCACCATACATCTCCTTTCGGTTTTCAATATCTTCTTGACCTATTTTTTCATGGGATGCATCATAGACACTGAATTGATATTGTGCTTCCATACATTTTTTAAGACATCCACGTCGGACAGGAAACATATCTTTATCTGCAAACGCCGAACTCGACTGGCATTCTTCACTAAGAAGATAAGCTAAAAGTGCTTTTACCTCTGCTGGATGCTTTGTGTTTCGATTTCCCATTGCGTAAGAACCGATTTCAGCAGTAACACCGCCTAGCTCATTGGGAATGGGAAGTGTTACGGTTTTGATTCCAAGAGCTGCACACTGCCGAAGAAGTCCCACTGTCATATAGCTTGGGTCAAGACTAGCAAAAGGTTCACCGTTTGCAAAATAATCTTGGACTACTTCTGGATTGAAACTGTCAAACAAACCATTTTGCATCTCATAAGAAATTTCACCCGTACGGAATTCTTTCTCGTATGCTAATGTTTGCCGACAACTAACTGTGTCCAAGTTAATAGTGTGATTCTTGTAATCGATGATCGGCTGCGATAACGCGCTTGTCATGCTAAAGTCCGTTACAACCAGCATTGGTTTTTCCTTGTAGATGCGCAGTAGTTCATCCATCGTGGCAGCAAGGCTTTTTGATGCGGCTTGCATATCAAATCCGCTGTCTTTCAAAACGCTTTCTGCACTTGTCAGAGTTGGAACGGAAAAGCACAAAGGTAAAATATACTGTTTTCCTTTTAGTTTTCCAGCATCTAAAAGAGGCATATAAAAATTCTCTGCTGTGAATTCGTTTGAATCCATTACATCGGTGAGATCGAGGAAAGCTCCATTCATCATACTCTTTTCAATATCTGGAAATAGATTAACATTCGTCAATCGGTTTCCTTCCATAATAAAGAGGTCGGGTCCTTTGCCTGAAAGGATCTCCGTATTTAGCCGATGAATCTCAGCCTCACGCTCTGCGGTATCGCCCTCTTTGGGCGATACGAACTGTATTGTGATATTAGGGTTCTCTTTTTGATAATCTAGCAGTTTTTCATAGATAGGACAATGTGTATCAGGATTTGCATAGTGAGCGGTAAGGTAGACTGTTACAGTGACTGGATTTGAGCTATCCTCTGCAACGGGCTTAGCTAAATCAGTTTCCTTCTTGGTAGATGCGCATCCTGTGAGAAGAACCAGCAGGCTTACAATAATAGCGGCAATAAATATACTAAATCGGTTATTTCGTCTATTGTTATACATAACTTCAGGTTCTCCGACTTCTAAAATTTTGCTTCATACCAATACCAATGTGCTGCAATTCGTTCAGTATATTGTGTATTATCACCTTCTGATTCTGCCCACGACCATCCATTTCCACTTTTTACAAACTCAACCGGAACATCTTGAAAGCCATGTGGTTCATCATCTTCAGAATAGTAAAAGCCCTTATATGTAGTACTCGGAACAAGCCCGAAAGAGCCTGTACAAAATTCCACCATATCATCTGCGTAATAATATACTTTCCATCCATTCCACTCTAGCGGTTCCATTGGATGGTCTTCTATCACTTTCCGCGCATAGTTTGTCAGCTCATCCTGATTTCGCAGTACATAAGACTGGATGGATTTTTTGCTAAATGGCCGAACAATCAACGCCGTAGCTACAGCAATACACCCTAGTGCGGTCAAAAGTCCAATGCAAATTCTTTTCATGTTTTTCTCCAGTCAACTGAAAACAAATCACGCTGTAAGAACTATGATATCGCAGACTTTACTTTAGCGTGTGTACAATATGCAGTGCCATATCTGCATTTTCTTTGTCTACAAATATCTCTGTGACATACTTCGGTTTTATGCCTAAAGATCCAATTCTTGCCTGATCGAACGTATTACGCCGATTGACATCTTTGGTTTTGCAATAGAATTTGATTCCAGCAGCTGCCAGCGCATCCGTGATGTGATTGCACTGGTAGGGGTCAGAAACAACTGCAACTTGTGATTTGAAAAATTGCTCTAACATAAAAAGGCCTCCTATATACGTTCTAAAAGAAGTTCTTACAAATCCTTGTTAAAACAACGAAATTTAAGCCCGCTTTATTTCATCCGTCCACAATTTTTTTCAAAATCGTATGGTTGCACATAAATTTTCAGAAAACTTGTAGCACAATCACGATTTTTCCATTCAGATATACCACCACGGCAGTTCCAGCCACAGATTATCCATGGCCTGTTCCTCGGTCTTTTTGGCGCGGCCTTTTGTCAGGTGAAAGTATATCGCCGTGCCGATCAGCGGATGTTCCTCGCCATCGGTGAAGCCATAGCGGTACAGCAGATAGGTCTGCTCTCGCTGGGTCAGCCGTTTCAGGCCCTCGTATAACTCCCGGCACGATTCCTGCTCCTCCATAATGCTCTGCGGCTGCATGGCATAAGGGTCGGCTATGGCTTCGATGCGCCGCAGTTGTTCCTCTCCCGGCAGAACATCGTCCAGCGAAACGCGCTGGTAGCAGATACCGTCTTTGTCCTCCGTTACCATCCGCTGCTCAAAAGCGGCAAAGGCATCCCGCACCATATCCATCATGGCGTTGCGGATGGCCGGAGCTGCGTAGGTCAAGAACTTCATGCCGCGCGCTGCATCGAACTTTGGCACGGCCTTCCACAAGCCCATATTCCCTGCCTGTTTCAAATCGTCCGTGTCAAGGTTCAGGCCGGACTGTGCCAGATTCATGCTGCGGAAAAGGTCATTTGCCACCTTGCCAATAAAGGACTTGTTGTTGTCGATCAGGCTGTCCAGCGCGGCAGCATCGCCTTTCTGCGCCAGCGCACAAAGCCGTTCATTCGTCTGCTTCATGGGCGTTTTCCTGCTCTGCGGCAGACTGCAAGATTCCCAGCAGACCGTTCCGCAGCTGTTCCAGCGCTTCCGGCGTAGCTCCTTCCATGCCCGAAACGCTGTCCAACATTGCATCTGTCAACTGCTCTGCCGTAATCGTTGGGTGCTGCACATCCTGCCCTTTAGTCAATTCGGTGAACATCTTCTCTGCCACTTTCTTGCTCATGGCTTCCTGCTCGGCGTAATGGCTCCCGATACCCTTTTTGATTTCCTTGATTGCCGCCATGAAGTACATTTCAATATCATCAAGGTCGCCTTGGTACACCGGCTTTCTCCGAAGGCTGATGTCCTTTGCGGCTTTGGCTGCCTCCGGGGTCTTGACCCTTGTGCGCAGCAGGGTGCTCAATGTCGTGAGCATGGCGTTCTGTGCCGCGATACCGGATGCAAAGGTATCATCAAAATACTGCGCTATGCGGTAAGTAAGCTCTGCAAAGCGGGCGTTTTCCAACAGCAGGTTGACCACCTCTGTATTGACACGCCCTGTGTAGAGGTTCTTTGCAGCTTCTACGGACAAGCCCAGTTCGGCAATGTCGTAATTTTTGCGGTCGGGGATGTTGGTTTCTCCCAGCAGGAAATCCGTGGACACATTAAACAGCCTTGCGATTTTCAGCACCTGCTCATGGGTCAGCGTCCCTTTTGCACCACTGATAAAACGGCTGATAGTGCTTTTAGAGCAGCCGATCTCCTTGGCAAGCTCCGGTTGGCTGATGTTGTGCTCTTTCATCAAGTCCGCAAGACGGACGTTGGACGGTGCGGGCAGATATTCCTGTGCCATGTGGTCGGCCCTCCTTTTTGATCTTTTTTCTCATTATAGTACGCTCTGCCGTTTTGTTCAATATACGGTCACCTCTCCACCCTTGCTGTTGCAGTCCTGCAACCAGTAAGGGCTTTTTTCTTTTTCCGTTGCAGTTTTGCCGCTTTTTCACCCTTTCTGCAAAATTTTCCGTATATTCAGGCAGGAAGCAAAAAAAACACCAGAGTTCCCACTTTGGGGGGGTACTCTGGTGCAACGCACGAAACAAAGGAGAAATGCCCTTGAGCCTGTATCAAACTGTCAAGTCCGCCATCACCGTTCGGCAGGTGGGAGAGATGTACGGCATGGAGCCTGACCGCCATGGCATGGTGTGCTGTCCGTTCCATTCTGACAGCGACCCCAGCATGAAGCTGAACGACACCTATTATTACTGCTTCGCTTGCGGAGCCAACGGTGATGCCATCGACCTCACCGCCAAGCTGTTCGACCTGAACCCCCGGCAAGCCGCCGAGAAGCTCGCAAGTGACTTCGGGCTTGACCCGGATAAGCCGCCCGCCAATGCCATCGCCCTGCCGCCGCCCAAGCGTGGCCTGACGGACGAGCAGTGGGCAGACATCGCCTACTGCCTGCGGGTGCTGACCGATTATCTCGACCTGCTGCACGACTGGTAGGAGCGCTACAAGCCCGCCAGCCCGGAAGAACCGCTGGACGAGCGGTTCGTGGAAGCCCTCCACATGACCGAGACCATCGAGCACCTGACGGACTGCGTTGCATTTGGAACACCCCAGCAGAAGGCCGCTGCCGCCGCACAGCTGCTGTCCGGGTCGTACCTGCTGATGCTGGAGGAGCGCACCGACCGCCTTGCTCTGGCAAAGTGCGCCTGACGATTCATTCACCTAAAGTGGTGCTTATCATTATGATAATCACCACTTTACTTTTTGAAAGGAGAGCCACCACATGAAGAAAAACATTTCCCGCAACCCTTTATGGCCGGACTGGTACAACGGTAAGAAAATTGACGAAGTCCAGTTTGGACGTGCCTTTCTGGAACAGTGGCCGCTGAAATGCGTCAACGGAACACTGTACACGCTGGACGGACCGGTGGAGGACGAAAGCGAGATCAAGCAGCGCATCTTGGAGAACATCGAGGAATATGTCACCTCCGGCCTGTCCAAAAAGGTCACCAACATTCTGGAGACCATCAAGCTGCTGGCCTTTTCCGACCCGTTCCCCATCGAGCAGGACTGCATCCACCTCCAGAACGGAGTGTACCATCTGCCGAACGGCTCTTTTCAGGAGAGTCGGCTGTTCTGCCAGAACCGCCTGCCTGTGAGGTATGACCCCAAAGCCGCCACCCCTGACCGTTGGTTGACCTTTCTGCACGAGCTGCTGGACGATGCCGACATCCCCACCTTGCAGGAGTATCTGGGCTACTGCCTGATTCCCAGCACCAAAGGGCAGAAGATGATGCTCATTGTCGGCAAGGGCGGCGAGGGCAAGTCCCGCATCGGGCTGGTGCTCAAGCGACTCATGGGAGATGCCGCCAGCAACGGCAGCGTCCAGAAGGTGGAGAACAACCGCTTTGCCCGTGTCGATCTGGAACGCCGCCTGCTGATGATCGACGATGACATGGATATGAACGCCCTGCCCAAGACGAATTATATTAAGACCATCGTGACCGCCGAAGCCAAGCTGGACTTGGAACGAAAAGGTGTCCAGAGCTACCAGCGGGACATCTACGCCCGATTCCTCTGTTTCGGCAACGGTGCGTTGACCTCGCTGTATGACCATTCGGACGGCTTCTTCCGCCGCCAGCTCATCCTGACCACCAAGGACAAGCCCACCGACCGCACGGATGACCCCTTCCTTGTGGAGAAGATGTGCGCCGAGTTGGAGGGCATCCTGCTGTGGTGTCAGGAAGGGCTGCACCGGCTGGTGCAGAACGATTTCCGCTTCACGGTCAGCGAACGAGCCGCTGCCAACGTGGACACCATCAAGCGCAGCAGCAACAACGTCATCGACTTCATGGAGTCCGAGGGCTACTTCCGCTTCAAGGCGGACTACTCCATCAGCTCCAAGGAGTTCTACGACATTTACAAGCAGTGGTGCGAGGACAACGCCTGCCACAGCGTATCGGCGATCCGTTTCAGCGCCGAACTGCGCCAGAATGACCGCCGCTATAACCTTGAAGCCACCAACAACATCTACCTGCCCGGTGGCCGCAGGGTGCGGGGCTTTGTAGGCATCGAACCTCTTGTCCACCCCTGCCCGTAAAAAGTGCATTTTTTTCACGGAAGAAGTTCGTACAACCTGTACGGTCTGTACTTGTACGCACCTGTACGGCAAATCAGCGAAAATTAAAACGTGTTATCGTTTGTATTTTGGATTTTCGTACACCGTACGAACCGTACAGGTTATTTGAAGTCCGTACGCAATTTTTTCAGATACGTACGGAGCAATCAAGTTCGCATTGTGCGAACTTGATCGTAGCTCTCCCGCAGGAGACGTTCCCCCTCGGAGAGTCCTCGAAGAGCCCACTACACTTTGCAGCCCATAGGGATGAAAGTGTTATAGTGGGTTATTACACTTCCGCAGAAGTGCATCTCCGTTCCCCGTTACCTCCCGATAAACCCCGAAAGGAGGGATGCCCTTTGGCAAGAAATGATGGTATTGACCGCACAAGTGTCCGAAACCTCGCCGTTTCGGATAAGGCCGTTGGTAACACCCAGCAGCACAACGAGCGCGAAAAGGACAGCTATCGGAACCCCGATATTATCCCCCAGCGCGCTGCATGGAACGTCCACTTCAAAAAGCCAACCGCCAGCTACACTGACCTGTTCGCCCAACTGGAAACCGCTGGTACGATTTCAACGCGCGGCCTGAAGCCGGATGCCACCCATTATTGCGAGCTTGTCTTTGATGTCAACTCTGCCTATTTCGACAATCACGGTGGCTACGAGTTCGCCAAGCAGTTCTATGAGGATGCCTACAAAGCTGCTGTTCAGATCGTGGGCGGTGAGCAGTATATCCTCTCGGCAGTCATGCACGCCGACGAGATCAACCGTGCCATGACCGAAGCACTAGGCCGCGAAGTTTACCACTACCACCTCCATGTGGTCTATGTACCTGTGGTGGAAAAGCAGATCCTGTGGTCGAAACGCTGCAAGGACAAGGCACTGGTCGGCACAGTCAAGGAGACCGTCATGCAGGTCAGCCGGAGCAAGAAGTGGGCATCCAAGCCCCTGCTGGACGATGCTGGAGAGCCCGTCCTGCAAAAGAACGGCAAACCAGTCCTGAAGAAGTCGTACAGCATCCTGCAAGACGATTTCTTCAACTATATGCACAATGCCGGGTACACCGATGTAGAGCGCGGCGAGCGCGGCAGCACCGAAGAACACCTGACCGTCACCCAGTTCAAAGTTCAACGGGAGCAGGAACGGCTGGACAGCCTGACCGCCCAAGCCGACCAAAAGGCGCAGTCGCTTGCCAAAACCAGTCAGACCCTCTCCAAAAAGGAGAAGGAACTTGCCGCTGTGCAGAAAAAGGCCACGCTCACGAAAGAAGCCCTCATTCATGCGCGCGATCTGGATTATATCGGCAAGCGCACCTTCCTCGGCAACTACTCGCTGACCGAGGAGGAATTTTCCAAACTGAAAAAGCAGGCCGACCACGGCTATATGATGGACGTGGAGAACCGCCGCCTGAAAGAAGAACTTTCCACCGCCAAGAAGGAAGCTGCTCATTGGGGTCAAAAGTATCATGAGCTCTGGTATGAAGTGAAGCCCTATCTGGACGCGCTCCACCGTGCGCCTGAACTGGTGCGCAGCTTTCTGGAAAAGATTCTCGCCCTCAAGCAGGAGCGCACCATGAATGTGCCGCAGAAAAACCGCAAGCGTGGGCAGGATATGGAACTTTGATTTTCGGAGGATACTATTTGAACAAAAAAAAAGAAGTCAAACAAATCCGGCTACCCGGATGAAGCAATCAAGGCGCTGGCACGTTGCTTTTATCCCTCCATGGTTGAGTTTTTCAACAGTGAGGAAGGCCAGCGTGAATATGAGGAATGGCTGAAAGAGCAAGAAGCTCTACAAGCCTTGCCTGTTGCAGCATAAAAACAGCAGGACGCTCCCAGTAAAGGGAACGCCCTGCTTTACATATAAGATTAAGAGTCAAGCGTGTGTGCATTAAAATATGCTCGAATTTCGTCAATAAACTGTACTGCCAACTCATATGCAGCACTTGCGTCTTTGAGTCTAGGATAGTAGTCGGCTCTTGCTGCCTTCAAAATATGTGCATTATTCCTTAAATCGTATAACTCACAATATTTCTCTTTGGTCGTTTCCGATAGAATGCCATTTTCTAGTGCAAAATCTGCTTTTACTGGATTTGCAGTCCACTCAATTTTAGCTTTTTCGCTTTTTGTATCACATAAATACAGCGCTTTTCCATCATAGGTTATCTTTGTTTTTTCAGTTAGCGCTTGTGAACACTTTTTGAAAGTCACCGCAGCAAACTGATTTTCAAATGTTTCCTTGAAATAATGCTCTAAGGTATAATTTAGCAAAGCCTCACAAATAGATGCGTACTGTATAATTTGAAACTTAATGATGCCTTTGTTTTTTGACATTGGTAGGCTCAGAGTTTGCATTAAGGTATATGCAAATCGCGTCTGATAAAACTCATCCCCTAAATGTTCTTTCAACCTTTCGTCTGGTATAAAATCGAATTTTTGCTGAAACCATTCTGTCGGATAGTTATGTACCCAATCAAAATCATGGTCAGGGATAAGATTGCCATTACAACAAGAAACCACTTTTCTCTTCTCTTCAGGAGTTAGTTTCATAGATGATAACCTCCGCTATTAAATTTGTCATCAACTAATATAATACAATATTTTGCACAAAAATCAGCATAGATGTTAAATTCATTTGTGTTTCTGCGTTGTATACATTTTACGCCGTCCACGGGAGCCTTCATTGTTGTACCCGAAGAAAACGAAAAATCCGAACCCTTCTCCAATCGGAAACAGGTTCGGATTTTTCTTGTTTGGTGGGCGCGGGTGGATTCGAACCACCGAAGCTGAAAGCAGCAGATTTACAGTCTGTCCCCATTGGCCACTCGGGAACACGCCCATATTCATTTTTGCGCGTCCGTTCGCCGGACGACTTGCTTATTTTAGCATGGGAAATGGATTTTGTCAACTGTTTTTTACTTTTTTCTTCAAAGGTTTTTTGCGCCCGTCGAAGGCAGGGTGCGGCAATGTGGATGGATTTGTGCGAAAACGGCGGATATCCGTCTTTTTTGCTGCAAAAATATTTATTGGATAAGCGGCAGATCCGGCGGCTCCGGATTGCATTCTGCGCAATTCTATGTTATAATTCCGGACGAACTGAACAGAAAACAGCAGGTGCCTTCTGCCGCTTTGCGCGGTGGGAAGGGTAAAAGGGAAGCGGGTGCAGATCCCGCACGATCTCGTCACTGTGATAAGGGAGTCCGCGTCAGGGTGCTGTGCGCACCGGCCACTGGAGCATTGCTCCGGGAAGGCGGCGCCGGGCGGCGATCTTTCAGTCAGGAAACCTGCCTGCTGTTGGTACGGGGGCCTGAGCCCCAGATCACGAGGAATTGGTTGTACCAAAAAGCCCTGAAAAAATCAGAGGTCTTTTTGTCATGCCATCCGCAGGACAAAAGGGCCTCTTTTTTACCTCACTTTCCTGTACCCTTTGTTCGGTTCGGCCGCAATTTATCCACAGGAAAGGACAAGACAATGAGAAAGATCGAAACCAAGAAGCTGGCTGCAGCTGTTACGGCTCTGGCCCTGTGCGCCGGCGTGCTCACCGGCTGCGGCGGTGCTGCTTCCGGCACTGCATCCAGCACCGCTGCGTCTGCCGCTTCCAGCGAAGCGAGCAGCGAGGAGGCTGACGAAATGGCAGCAAAGAATGTGGCAGACCTGATCGATGCCATCTATGTGCAGGAGCGCAATGATGACACCGATGCTCAGTGCGAAGCCGCCAAGGCTGCATGGGATGCTTTGACCGACACCCAGAAGGAACTGGTGGAAGGCGAGAACGCCGACCCTGACTACTTTGGCCGTGACACCGGCGATGCCTCCAAGGACGATGCCCGCAATCAGGACGACATCGGCGACAACGAGCTGCTGGTGGTCTCCTTCGGCACCTCCTTCAACGACAGCCGCGTGAAGGACATCAAGGGCATCGAGGATGCTCTGCAGGCCGCATACCCGGACTGGAGCGTGCGCCGCGCCTTCACCGCACAGATCATCATCAACCATGTGCAGGCCCGTGACGGCGAAAAGATCGATAATATGCAGCAGGCCATGAACCGCGCTGTGGCAAACGGCGTGAAGAACCTTGTCGTCCAGCCCACCCACCTGATGCACGGCGCTGAGTACGACGAGATGATGGAAATGATCGACACCTACCGCGACAAGTTTGAATCTGTCGCTGTGGCTGAGCCCCTGCTGGGCGAGGTCGGCTCCGATGCCACCATCATCAATCAGGATAAGGAAGACGTTGCCAAGGCTGTCACCGCTGCTGCCGTGAAGGAAGCCGGCTACGACAGTCTGGATGCCGCTGCCGCGGACAAGACCGCCTTTGTCTTTATGGGCCACGGCACCTCTCACACCGCAAAGGTGAGCTACAGCCAGATGCAGACCACCATGCAGACTCTGGGCTATGACAGTGTGTTCATTGGCACCGTTGAGGGCGAGCCGGAGGAAACTGCCTGCGAGAACGTCATCGAGGCTGTTAAGGCTGCGGGCTACACCAAGGTCATCCTGCGCCCGCTGATGGTGGTTGCCGGCGATCACGCCAACAACGACATGGCCGGTTCGGATGATGATTCCTGGCTGAGCATGTTCAACGCTTCCGGTGCATTTGAGTCGGTTGACTGCCAGATCGCTGGTCTGGGTGAGATCGAGGATGTCCAGAAGCTGTATGTCGCCCACACCAAGGCGGCAATCGATTCTCTGAACGGTTGATCAAACGAACCCTCTCCGTTTCGCGGCCGCTTTGCGGCACCCGGTGGAGAGGGTTCATTTTTTATCGGAACAATGGTATAATAAAAGCTGATTTTCTATAATGTAGAGGTATTTCCTATGAAACGCGTTTTTTCCTGTGTTGTCGCTGCTTCTCTGGCACTGAGTCTGCTGGCGGGCTGCGGCGCTTCTTCCACGGCATCTTCTGCGGCGTCCGGCGCTGCCAGCTCGGAGGCTGCTTCTTCCGTGGCTTCTTCTGCCGTTGAGACCGCCGCTTTGCCGGATGGTGTGTATACCGCCGACTTTGACACCGACAGCTCCATGTTCCATGCCAACGAAGCCTGCAATGGCAAGGGCACCCTGACCGTGGAGAATGGCCAGATGACCTTCCACGTCAGTCTGGCGTCCACCCACATCGTCAACCTGTATCTGGGCAAGGCTGCGGACGCCGCAGCCAACGCGTCCGACTGGCTGCAGCCCACCACCGACACCGTCACCTACTCCGACGGCACCTCGGAGGAGGTGTACGGCTTTGATATCCCGGTCTCTGCTGTGGATGCCGACTTTGATCTGGCCATTCTGGGCACCAAGGGCAAGTGGTACGATCATGTCGTCAGCGTGCGCAATGCGGTCCAACAGGCTGGCACCGCAGCTCCCGCCGACGGCACCTACACCTGTGAGGTGACGCTGGAAGGCGGCTCCGGCCGTGCCACCGTGGAGAGCCCCGCCGCCCTGACCGTGGCAGACGGCAAAATGACCGCTGCCATCGTGTGGAGCAGCCCCAACTATGACTATATGCTCGTGGACGGCGAGAAGTATCTGCCCACCAACACTGAGGGCAATTCCACCTTTGAGATCCCCGTTGCCGCGCTGGACACGGCACTGGACGTCACCGCCGACACCGTGGCCATGAGCACCCCCCACGAGATCGAGTACACGCTGACCTTTGATTCTGCAAGCTTGAAGTGACTCCTCCAGTCACCTTCTTTGGCAAAAAGATAAACTTTACCGTACTGCCAAAGCCTCCCTCTATGAGGGAGGTGGCACGGCGTAAGCCGTGACGGAAGGAGTTACCTATGAAAATCACTCGCAACCAATTTCTGAAACTGATCCCCGCTGCGGCGCTGACGCTGACCGGCTGCGGCAGCAAGGCTCAGCCTGCCAATACGGAAAGTCTTGTTTTCTCCCATCATTACCAGCTGGACTATGCACAGCAGTTCACGGCGGATTGCTATGAGGGCGGCTATACCATGCTGACCATTGCGGAGTCGGATGCACGGTTCCTTGTTGTGCCGGAAGATGCTGCGGAGGTGGACGGTCTGCCCGCTGATGTGACTGTGCTGCGCCAGCCGGTGGAGAATATTTATCTGGTCTCCACCTCGGTGATGGATCTGCTTTTGCATCTGGATGCACTGGACAGCGTGGCCTTTTCCGGCACCAAGGCCGAGGGTTGGTATCTGCCCGCGGTGCAGCAGGCCATGGAAGAGGAAAAAATCGCGTATGCAGGCAAGTACAGCGCCCCGGATTACGAGCAGATCCTGGCGGCGGGCTGCCGCCTTGCCATTGAGAATACCATGATCCTGCATACGCCGGAGGTAAAGGAACAGCTGGAACACTTTGGCATCCCGGTGCTGGTGGAGCGTTCCAGCTACGAGAGCGACCCGCTGGCCCGCATGGAGTGGATCAAGCTTTACGGCATCC
Source organism: Faecalibacterium sp. HTF-F (assembly GCF_023347535.1). Classification (NCBI taxonomy): domain Bacteria; kingdom Bacillati; phylum Bacillota; class Clostridia; order Eubacteriales; family Oscillospiraceae; genus Faecalibacterium; species Faecalibacterium wellingii. Next base: position 2,284,145 of record NZ_CP094473.1, on the reverse strand, counting down.
TGCTGGGCAGGGAAGAACAGGCCGAGCAGGTGTTTTCCGCGCAGGAGACAGCCGTTCAGCCCATCCTCTCGCAAAAACCCACGGGAAAAAGCTGTGCCTTCTTCTCGCTGACCACCAACAACCTTGCCACTGTGCGCAAAGGCAGTGACTATGTGGCCCGCATGATCGAAATGGCGGGCGGCAGCTATGTCTTTGCGGACCTGACGGACAATGGCAACAGCCTTGCTACCATGAACCTGCCGCTTGAGGACTTCTATGCAGGCGCAAAGGATGCCGACGTGCTCATCTACAACAGCGCCATCGAGGGCATGATCGCATCGGTGAGCCAGCTGACCGAGCGTTTCCCGCTGCTGAACGAGTTCAAAGCGGTGAAGGAAGGGCAGGTGTGGTGCACCGCCCAGAGCCTGTTCCAGCAGAGCATGGAGCTGGCAGACCTGATCGTAGATATGAACCGGGTGTTCACCGAGGGTACACCTGCCGCCGGTACCCTGAAATTCCTCACCCATGTGGATTAAAGAAGAAAAATTTTACAGAAAGGAAAGCCTATGACCCGTACCAGACGCCTTGCAGCCGCCTATATTGCCCTTGCGGCAGCCGTGGCGGTGCTTTTTGCGCTGAACCTGTTCTGGGGCAGCGTATCCCTTGCACCGGGTGCGGTGCTGACGGCGCTGCTGGGCAAGGGCGGCGATGCGCTTGCGGGGAACATCATCCTGCAGCTGCGCCTGCCCCGCGCGGTCATGGCGGCGCTGCTGGGGGCAGCCCTCAGTGCAGCGGGATACCTTCTGCAGACCTTTTTTGCAAACCCCATTGCCGGGCCCTTTGTCATGGGCGTTTCCAGCGGCGCAAAGCTGGCGGTGGCCCTGACCATGGTGGTGTTTCTGGACCGCGGGATGCTGACCAGCTCGGCCACCATGATTGTGGCTGCCTTTGCGGGTGCCATGGCGGCCATGGCCTTTGTGCTGGCGGTGGCCCGGCGGGTGCAGCGCATGAGCATTCTGGTCATCTGCGGTGTAATGATCGGCTACATCTGTTCCGCTGTCACCGATATCGTGGTGGCCTTTGCACAGGACTCCAACATCGTCAACCTGCACAACTGGTCGCAGGGCAGCTTTTCCGGCATGACATGGGCCAACGTGCAGGCGGCGGCGCTGGTGACGCTGCCTGTGCTGGCGGCTGCCTTTCTGCTCTCCAAACCCATGGCGGCCTACCAGATGGGCGAGGAGTACGCCCGCAGTGTTGGCGTGAACGTCAGGCTCTTCTCGGCGGTGCTGGTGCTGCTTTCCAGTCTGCTGGCCGCCTGTGTCACTGCCTTTGCAGGGCCGATCTCCTTTGTGGGCATCGCGGTGCCGCACCTTGTAAAGCAGCTGCTGGGCAGCGCAAAGCCGCTGCATGTGCTGCCCGGGTGCTGTCTGGGCGGTGCGGCTTTCTGCCTGTTCTGCGACCTGCTGGCCCGCAGTCTGTTTGCGCCCACGGAGCTGTCCATCAGCTCGGTCACGGCCGTGTTCGGCGCACCGGTGGTCATCTGGCTGCTGGTGCGGCGCAGTCAGGAGGGGGCACGATGAAGGAACATTTTTTGTGCGGAGCACAGGGTCTTGCCATCGGCTACGGCAAGACACCGCTGCTCTCGGATATTTGCCTCGGGGTGCAGCCGGGCCAGATCCTGACCCTCATCGGCCCCAACGGCGCAGGCAAATCCACCTTGCTGCGCACACTGGCGGGTCAGCTGGCCCCCATGGGCGGCACGGTGCTGCTGGAAGGCAGAAGCCTTGCCGGTTACACCGGTATCCAGCGGGCGCAGAAGCTGGCCCTCATGGCCCCGCACAGCCGCCGGATGGAGCTGACCACCTGCTTTGATTTTGTTTCGGCGGGGCGCTATCCCTACACCGGACGGCTGGGCATTTTGTCTGCCGGGGACAGGCAGCAGGTGCACAGAGCTTTGGAGCTGGTGGGCGCGGCGCAGCTGGCAGACCGGGATTTTAACCGCATCAGCGACGGTCAGCGCCAGCGCATCCTGCTGGCCCGGGCCCTGTGCCAGCAGCCGGAAGTGATCCTGCTGGACGAACCGACCTCTTTTCTGGATATCAAGGGCAAAATTGAACTGCTCACCATCCTCGGAACGCTTGCACACACCCAAAAGCTGGCGGTGATCCTGAGCCTGCACGAGCTGGAGCTGGCCGAAAAAATAGCGGACACGGTGGTGTGCGTTTCGCCCGGCGGTGTTTCCGGCGTGCTGACCCCGGAACAGGCGTTTCAGCCGGAGAACATCTGCGCTTTGTACGGCCTGACCGAACAGCAGTACACGGCTCTGTTCGGCACACCGGAGCCGGAAGCCGAAAAGGCACCTGCCGGAAAGCCGCAGTTTGAGCATTACGTCCGCAGCGGCCAGAAGCTGCTGCGCTGCGGCTACACCACCGGCACCTGTGCCGCGCTGGGGGCTGCCGGGGCGGCGCGTCTGCTGCTGACCGGCCGCGAACCGGAAACGGTGGCCCTGCGCACGCCCAAGGGCATCGTGGTGGAGGTGGCTCCCCTCTGGTGCCGCAGAACGGACACAGGTGCCGCATGTGCCATCCGCAAGGACGGCGGCGACGATGTGGATGTGACCACGGGCCTGCCGGTGATTGCATCGGTGGTGCTGGAACCGGATGCCCCCGGCGTGCGCATCTTTGGCGGCGAGGGGGTGGGCCGGGTGACGAAGCCCGGCCTTGACCAGCCCGTAGGGGAAGCTGCCATCAACCATGTGCCGCGCCGGATGATCGCCGAGGCACTGGAACGGGAAGCTGAAAATGCTGCCTACACCGGCGGCTTTGCAGTGACCATTTCCATCGAGGGCGGTGCCGAGACCGCAAAGCGCACCTTCAACCCGCACATCGGGGTGGAGGGCGGGCTTTCCGTGCTGGGAACCAGCGGCATCGTGGAGCCCATGAGCCAGCAGGCGATTCTGGATACCATCCAGCTGGAAATGAATCAGGCTGCGCTGCGGGCCAAAGCCGCCGCCGGGCCCCGGCGGCTGGTGCTGGCCCCCGGCAACTACGGGCTGGACTATCTGGCCTCCGCTCTGCCGCAGTTTGAGCGGTTCCCGGTGGTCAAGACCTCCAACTTCATCGGGGATACGCTGGATATGGCGGCAACGGCAGGATTTGAACAGGTGCTTCTGGTGGGACACGTGGGCAAGCTCTGCAAGCTGGCGGCAGGGGTCATGAACACCCACTCCCACACGGCAGATGGCCGTGCCGAGGTGTTCTGTGCCCATGCGGCGCTGTGCGGGGCCCGGCGCGAAGTGTGCGCTGCCCTGATGGATGCCGCCACCACGGATGCCTGTCTTGACATTCTGGACGGCGCACAGCTGCGCGGCCCGGTACTGGAAAGCATCCTTGCGGCCATCCAGATGCATCTGGACCGACGGGTAGGCGGGGCATTCCGGGTGGGCGCGGTGCTCTTTTCCAACCAGCACGGCCCGCTGGGCGAGACCTGTATTGCAAAGGAGCTGATGAAGGAATGGCAGAACTGAAAGGCACCTTTTACGGCGTCAGCGTAGGCCCCGGCGACCCGGAGCTGCTGACCCTGCAGGCGGTGCGGCTGATCCGGAAATGCCCGGTACTGGCTGCGCCGCAGACTTCTTCCGGCCAGATGCTGGCGCTGGACATCGCCTGCAGTGCGCTGGGAGAAGCGCTGGACGGCAAGACCATCGTCCCGCTGCACTTTGCCATGAGCCGTGACCCGGCCGTGTTGGCGGCTTCCCACAAAGAGGCGGTGCAGGCGGTGCGGCCTTATCTGGATGCCGGGCAGGACACTGCCATGCTGAACCTTGGGGACGTTTCCATCTATGCCACCTTTGGCTATCTGCAGCGCCTTCTGGAAGCAGAGGGCTATCCCACCGCCATGGCGGCGGGGGTGCCAAGCTTCTGTGCGGCGGCGGCGCGGCTGAATGTGCCGCTGACCGGCGGCATGGATGCACCGCTCACCATTGCGCCGGGCAGCTGGGCGGGCCGCGTGCTGGAAACGCCCGGCACCAAAGTATTGATGAAGACCGGCAGGCAGCTGCCCGCTTTGCTGGCTGCGCTGGAACAGGCTGGCAGGCTTGAAAACAGCGCCCTTGTGTGCAACTGCGGCCTGCCGGATGAACAGGTCTGCCCGGACCTTTCCCTCGGACAGCCGCAGGTCCAGCCGGGCTATTTTACCACCGTTCTGGTAAAGGAGTGATGTTATGATACATTTTGTAGGCGCAGGCCCCGGTGCTCCGGACCTGATCACCCGGCGCGGTGCGGCCCTTCTGCAGGCAGCCGACTGCATCATCTATGCGGGCAGTCTGGTCAACCCGGCGCTGCTGGGCCTTGCCAGAGAGGACTGTGCGGTTTACAACAGCGCCGAAATGACGCTGGAACAGGTGCTGGCAGTAATGCGGCAGATGGAAGCCGCAGGCCGCACCACCGTGCGCCTGCACACCGGCGACCCCTGCCTGTACGGAGCCATCCGGGAGCAGATGGATGTGCTGGACGCCGAGGGCATCCGCTACGATGATACCCCCGGTGTGTCCAGCTTCTGCGGCGCGGCAGCGGCGCTGAACGCCGAGTACACCCTGCCCACCGTGAGCCAGACCGTCATCATCACCCGCATGGAGGGCCGCACCCCGGTGCCGGAAAAGGAAAAGCTGGCAGGCCTTGCCGCCCATGGGGCGACCATGGTGATCTTTTTGTCCATCGGCCTTGTGGAAAAGGTGCAGCAGGCACTTCTGGCGGGCGGAGCCTACACGCCGGATACCCCGGCAGCAGTGGTGTACAAGGCTACATGGCCGGAAGAAAGGACCGTCCGCTGCACTGTGGGCACGCTGGCGGAAAGCGTTCATGCAGCGGGCATCACCAAAACGGCGCTCATCGTGGTGGGTGACTTTTTGGGCCGGAACTACGAGCGCAGCAAGCTGTACGACCCGGCCTTTACCACCGAGTTCCGCAGGGGGACAGACCAGTGACCCGGGCCTACCTTGCCTTTACGGCAAAGGGCCTTGCGCTGGCGGAAAAGCTGGCCGCAGAATATCCCGGCAGTGTGGCCCGCTGCGGCCATGAGCCCGGGCAGCCGGGCCTTGCGGACTGGACGGCCCGGCAGTTTGCACACAGTGATGCCCTTATTTTTGTGGGCGCGGTGGGCATTGCGGTGCGGGCCATTGCGCCCCACTGCAAAAGCAAGGCGTCTGATCCTGCGGTGGTGGTGCTGGACGAGTGCGGACGCTTTGCGGTGCCCGTTCTCTCCGGCCATCTGGGCGGGGCCAACGAGCTGGCGCGGAGGCTGGCCGCTGTGTGCGGCGCGGTGCCGGTCATTACCACTGCCACGGACGCAAACGGTGTGTTTGCGGTGGATGAATGGGCCAGACACCAGAACTGTGCCGTGCTGGAGCCGGAGCGCATCAAAAAGGTCAGCGGCGCACTGCTGGCGGGCAGAACGGTGCGGTTCGCATCCGACTGGCCCATTGCGGGCAGCCCGCCTGCGGGCCTTGCAGAAGATGCAGCGACCCCGGAACTTGCCCTCACCCTGTGCCCGGCGGGAGATGCTTTGCATCTTGTGCCGCACATCGGCGTGCTGGGGGTGGGGTGCAGGCGCGGCACCGGCGCCGACACGCTGGCCGAAGCCTTTGCGGCCTTCTGCGCACAGGCAGGTTTTGCCCCGCAGTGCATCGCGGCGGCGGCCAGCATCGATCTAAAACAGAACGAAGCGGGCCTTCTGGCCTTTTGCCAGAGTCGAGGCTGGCCTGTGGAGTTTTTCACGGCGGAACAGCTGCGGCAGGCCCCCGGCAGCTTTACGCCCTCGGCCTTTGTGCAGAGCGTCACCGGCGTGGATAACGTCTGCGAGCGCGCTGCAGTGCTGGCTGCAGGCGGGCCGCTGGTTTTTCACAAATTTGCCCGCACCGGCGTGACCTTTGCGCTGGCGGCGCGGCCCTTCGCCCCGGATTGGAGGTGGCAGCATGTCTGACAGGTACGAATTTGAGATGGATGAATGGGACATGGACCGGCCCGAGAATGTTGTTTACGTGGTGGGCCTTGGCCCCGGCGATGTTTTTTATCTGACCCAGGAAGCCCAGAGCGCCCTTGAACATGCGGATGCGATCTGCGGCTACAAGCTTTACATTGACCTGATCGAGCCCGAGTTCCCCTGCGAGGAATACTATGCTACCGGCATGACGCAGGAGATCGACCGCTGCCGCTGGGCGCTGGAAAAAGCCCGCACCGGCAAGCGGGTCGCGCTGGTGTGCAGCGGCGACGCGGGCGTTTACGGCATGGCCAGCCCGCTGCTGGAACTGGCCGAGGATTACCCGGATGTTGCCGTGGAGGTGGTGCCCGGGCTCACTGCCGCCCTCAGCGGCGGAGCGGTGCTGGGCGCACCGCTGGCCCACGATTTCTGCGTGATCTCGCTTTCCGACCGGCTCACCCCGTGGGAGGTCATCGAAAAGCGGCTGGCCTGCGCCGCGCAGGGCGATTTCTGCGTGGCACTGTACAATCCCTCTTCCAAGGGCAGGCCGGACTACCTGCAAAAGGCGGTGCGCATCCTGCGCGCAAACGGCAAGGGGCCGGAGACGGTCTGCGGCCTTGTGCGCAACATTGGCCGCGAGGGCCAGAGCGCCCGGGTGCTGACGCTGGCCGAGCTGGAGGACACGCCGGTGGATATGTTCACCACCGTGTACATCGGCAACGGGAACACCCGCGCCCTTTCGGGCCGGATGGTCACACCCCGGGGGTACCGCAAATGAAGGCTGTCGTGTTCAGCGGCACCACCGAGGGACGCCGCTTCTCCAAAAAGCTGGCGGCACTGGGGGCTGAGGTGACCGTGTGTGTGGCCACGCCGCTGGGAGCCGAGGAACAGGGTGAGATGGCGGGCATCACGGTCCACGCCGGGCGGCTGGGACCGGATGCCATGGCGGCGCTGCTGACGGGTGCAGACCTCTGCGTGGATGCCACCCATCCGTATGCGGTGGATGTGACCCGGAACATCCGCGCTGCGGCGGCACAGGCCGGCGTGGAATACCGTCGCCTGCTGCGGGCCCGGAGCCCGCTGCCCGAGGACTGCGTGGTGTTCGGGACCGCGGCGCAGGCGGCAGAGTACCTTGCCGGAACGAAGGAAAACATCCTGCTTGCCACCGGTGCCAAGGAGCTGGCAGCGTTTGCGCCGCTGGACCCGGCGCGGCTTTATCCCCGGGTCCTGCCCACGCCGGAGGGCATTGCCGCCTGCGAGGCAGCCGGGATTCCGCACCGGAACATCATTGCCATGCAGGGGCCGTTTTCCTGCCAGCTGAACAAAGCTTTGATCGAACAGTTCCACATCCGGTATCTCGTCACCAAGGACGGCGGCGCGGCGGGCGGCTTTGCCGAAAAGGTGCAGGCCGCAGCCGAGACCGGCGTACAGCTGGTGGTGCTGCGCCGTCCGGAGGAGGTCGGCGAGACCGAGGCAGGATTATTCACGCATTGTCAGGAGATTTTGAAATGGTCACACTGATCGGTATGGGAAGCGGCAGATGGGAGGCTTTGTCGGTGCAGGCGCAGGACGCTGTGCGCAGGGCAGGCCTTGTGTTTGGCGCAAAGCGGCTGCTGGCGGGCCTCCCGCCCGAGTGCACTGCCCGGCAGTTTGCCCTCTATCAGCCTGCCGAGATCCTTGAGACGCTGGCGCAGGCCCCCGGGCAGGATGCCGCCGTGCTTTACAGCGGGGACACCGGGTTTTATTCCGGCGCGTCCGGCCTGCTTACGCCCCTGCGGGCGCTGGGCATCCCTGCGCGGGTGTATCCGGGCGTTTCCAGCATCCAGCTGCTGGCGGCGGCGCTGGGCCGCCCATGGCAGGACTGGAAGCTGGTGTCGGCCCACGGCTGTGCCTGCGACCCGGTGGCAGAGTGCATGACGGAGCGCTCCGTCTTTTTCCTCACCGGCGGGGCCGAAACACCCGCCACCCTCTGCCGGAAGCTGGCCGATGCCGGCATGGGCGAAGTGCACGCACTGGTGGGCGAAAACCTTGGCACCGGGGAAGAAGCCATCCGCTACGGCTCTGCGGCGGAACTGGCGGGGCAGAGTTTTGCACCGCTCAGCGTGCTTCTTGTGGAAAACTTTGATGTCCCGCACTTCCGCACACCGGGCTTCCCGGACGAAAGCTTCATCCGGGGCCAGGTGCCCATGACCAAGCAGGAGGTGCGCGCCGCCGCGCTGGCAAAGCTGGCCGTGAAGCCTGCGGATATCCTGTGGGACGTGGGCGCAGGCACGGGCAGTGTGAGCGTGGAGCTGGCACTGGCAGCGCCTAAAGGGCATGTGTATGCCGTGGAGTGCGATCCGGACGCCTGTGCCCTGATCCGGCAGAACCGGGCAAAGTTCCAAACTTACAACCTCACCCTCATCGAGGGCCGCGCCCCGGATGCACTGGCAGACCTGCCTGCACCGGACGCCGTGTTCATTGGCGGAACAAAAGGCGGCATGGAAGGCGTGCTGGATGCTGTGCTTGCCAAAAACCCGGACGCGCGCATCTGCATTTCCGCCATTGCGCTGGAAACGCTGAGCGCTGCGGCTGCCGCCCTTACCGCCCGGGGCCTTGCCGCCGAGGTGGTGCAGCTGGCGGTCAGCCGCACAAAACCGGCAGGCCGTCTTCACCTGCTCATGGCAAACAACCCCATCTTCCTCATTACGGGTATACGCAAATGATGCAATTCCTCATCGCCGCGCCCCGGTCCGGCAGCGGCAAGACCACGATGACCTGCGCCGTGCTGGCGGCACTGAAAAAGCGCGGGGCCGACCCCTGCGCCTTCAAAAGCGGGCCGGACTACATCGACCCCATGTTCCACCGCTCCGCTCTGCAGGTGGACAGCCATAATCTGGATCTGTTCCTCTCGGACCGGACTACGGTGCAGGCGCTTTACGCCCGCTGTGCCGCCGGGCACGGCGCTGCCGTGTGCGAGGGGGCCATGGGCTTTTACGACGGGCAGGGCCTGACCACCCGGGCCAGCGCATGGGAGCTGGCAGACACGCTGGGGCTTCCGGTGCTGCTGGTGGTGCAGCCCGGAGGGGCCAGCGTAACGCTGGCGGCAGAGATCCAGGGCCTTGTGCACTTCCGCAAAAACAGCCATATTTCGGGCATCCTGCTCAATAGCTGCTCCGAAAAGCTGTATAAAATGCTCAAAGACCTGCTGGAAAGCGAGACCGGCCTGCCGGTGCTGGGCTATCTGCCCAACCTGCCGCAGGCGGCGGTGGAAAGCCGCCATCTGGGCCTGAAGACCGCAGGCGAGATCACGGACATTCAGGAAAAGATCGCTCTGCTGGCAGACCGTCTGGTGATGGACTGGGAGAAGCTGGCGGCGGTGACGGAAAGGCCATGCCCCGAGGGCGGACGCCTTTCTCCCCGGGGAACGGCTTCCGCTTCTGTCCGCATCGCCGTGGCGAGGGACGGAGCCTTCTGCTTTACTTACGCCGAAACGCTGGACGCTTTGCGGGAGGCGGGCGCGGAGCCTGTATTTTTCAGCCCGGTGCGGGATGCTGCCCTGCCGGAGGGAGTCTGCGGGCTGTATCTGCCCGGCGGCTACCCGGAGCTGTATGCGCAGGCCCTGAGCGAAAACAAAACCATGCGGGCCTCCATCCTGCAGGCTGTGAACGCCGGTCTGCCGACAGCGGCAGAGTGCGGCGGCTTTCTGTATCTCGGGCAGAGTCTGGAGGACGCCGAGGAAAAGAGCTGGCCCATGGCGGGCGTCCTGCCGGGAGCAGGCGTCCGGGCGGGCAGGCTGGTGCGGTTCGGCTATGCTGTCCTGACCGCAAAGCGGGACAGTATGCTGTTCCGCGCGGGAGAAAGCCTGCCTGTCCACGAATTTCACCACTGGGATTCCACCGCAAACGGCACTGCATTTACGGCCCGTAAAAACGAGAAAATGCAGTGGGAATGCGGCTTTGCAAACGAGAATTTTTATGCGGGCTTCCCGCATTTATACTGGGCGGGCACGCCCCTGCCGGGACGATTTGTGCGTGCGGCAGAACGATACAGCAAAACAAAAGGATGACCAAAATGACCGAAACGGAACTGAATGCACTTTTGGCGGGTATCACCCCGCCGGACGAAGCCGCCCGCGCGGCGGCACACGCCCACTGGGCCGGCCTTGCAAAGCCTCTGGGCGGACTGGGCCGGCTGGAGACCATGCTGGAGGACGCCGCTGCCCTCACCGGCAGTGCGGAGTTTGATCTCTCCCGCCGGGCGGTGGTGGTGCTCTGCGCGGACAACGGTGTGGTGGCGCAGGGGGTGAGCCAGACCGGGCAGGAAGTGACCCGCGCCGTGGCCGAAAACCTTGCAATGCGGCGCACCAGTGTGTGCCAGATGGCCCGCGCGGCCCACTGTGATGTGGTGCCCGTGGATATGGGCATGGCAGGCGAACCGGTGCCCGGCGTGCGGAACTGCCGCATTGCCGCCGGGACGATGGACTTTACGGCAGGGCCCGCCATGAGCCGTGCCGAGGCGGTGCAGGCCATTGGGGAGGGCATCGCCCTTGTCCGGGAACTGGCAGAGGATGGCTACAGGCTCATCGCCACCGGTGAAATGGGCATTGGCAATACCACCACCTCCAGTGCGGTGGCGGCGGTGCTGCTGGGCCAGCCCGTGGAGCTTATGACCGGGCGCGGTGCGGGCCTTTCGGACGAGGGGCTTGCCCGCAAGGTGGATGCCATCTGCCGCGGCATCCTGAAGAATGAGCCGGACCCGGAGGAGCCGCTGGATGTGCTTTCCAAGCTGGGCGGCTTTGACATCGCGGGCCTGTGCGGCATCTTTCTGGGCGGGGCGCTGGCCGGGGTGCCGGTGCTGGCAGATGGTTTTATCAGCGGGGTAGCCGCGCTGTGCGCCGTGCGGCTGTGCCCGGCGGCGGCAAAGGCCGTGTTCGCCAGCCACTGCTCCGCAGAGCCTGCGGCCCGTATGGTGCTGGAAGCACTGGGCAAGGCACCCGTCATCACCGCAGGGCTGCATCTGGGCGAGGGCACCGGTGCAGTGGCAAGCATCCCGCTGTGGGATATGGCACTGGCGGTGTACGGCGGGTGCTATTCCTTTGCGGAGGGCGGCATTGAGCCGTACAAGCCCCAATGCTGACGCTGGTGCTGGGCGGCGCAGCCAGCGGCAAAAGCGAATATGCCGAGAGCCTTGTGCTCAGGACCACCGGCCCCCGCTGGTACCTTGCCACCATGCAGATATGGGACGCCGAGTGTGCCGCCCGGGTGGAAAAGCACCGCAAAATGCGGGCCGCAAAGCAGTTTGAAACGGTGGAGTGTCCGCTGCATCTGGAAAAGCTGCGTCTGCCTGCCCGGGGCACGGCCCTGCTGGAAGACCTGGGCAACCTTGCGGCCAACGAGCTGTACGACCCTGCCGGGGCAGGGGAGGATGCCGCCGCTGCCATCCTGCGGGGGCTGGACAGCCTTTCTGCCCAGTGCGAAAACCTGCTCGTGGTCTCCAACGAGGTGTTCAGCGGCGGGGCCGACTATGCCGGCGATACAGACCGCTATCTGCGGGCACTGGCGCAGGTGAACAATGCTTTTGCCGCCCGGGCAGATGCGGTGGTGCGGGTGGTATGCGGCATCCCCGTGTACTATAAAGGAGTGGAAAAATGATCGTTTTGCAGACCATCGCGGTGGCTTTTGCCATGTTTTCGGCCATCCCGGTGCCGCAGTTCGACTGGAACGAAAAAAATATGCGCTACGCCATGTGCGCCTTCCCGCTCATCGGTGCGGTGATTGGGGCGGCATGGTGCGTGTGCGGGGTGCTGCCTCTGCCGGGTCTTGCAAAGGCGGCGGGCTTTGCGCTGGTGCCTGTGTGGGTGACGGGCGGCATCCATCTGGACGGCTACGCCGACACCTGCGATGCCCTTTCCAGCTACGGCGACCGAGAAAAGAAGCTGGAAATATTAAAAGACCCCCATTGCGGTGCCTTTGCGGTCATCCGGCTGTGCAGCTATTTTCTGGCCTATTTTGCCCTGTGCACCTGCGTGCGGTTCACTCCCCGGGCGGGGGCGCTGTGGGCGCTGGCGCTGGTGCTGGAACGAGCGCTTTCGGGCTATGCGGTGGCGGCATTCCCCATGGCGAAAAACACCGGTCTTGCGCACACCTTTGCCACTGCGGCAGACAAAACTGTGGTGCGCCGGGTGCTGGCGGTGCTGGCCGCAGTGCTGTGCATGGGCATGGCGGCGCTGGGCGGCTGGGCACTGGTGCTGGCAGCGCTGACGGTGCTCTGGCGCTACCATGCTGTGAGCCGGAAGCAGTTCGGCGGCATCACCGGCGACCTTGCCGGGTGGTTTTTGCAAAAGGCCGAGCTCTGGATGCTGGCGGCGCTGTGTGCCTGCCAGTGGGGAGGACTGCTATGATCTTTATCACCGGGCCGCTCTACAGCGGCAAGCGCACCTTTGCGCAAATGCTTCCCGGCAGGGCGCTGGCCGATGTGCAGCAGCTGGCGGCAGATGCCGCCGACCTGCCTGCCTTGGCAGACCGCCTTGCTTCTGAATACGAGATCCTCATCGCCACCGAGGTAGGCGGCGGTGTTGTGCCGATGGACCCAAAGCAGCGTGCCGACCGCGAGGCGGCGGGCAGGCTTGCCTGCCTGCTGGCCGCACGGGCAGAGTGCGTCGTGCAGATGTTCTGCGGCATCCCAACGGTTTTGAAAGGAGAATTGTCTCAATGCTGATCTATCTTCTGCGTCATGGCCAGACGGAATACAACGCCCAGAAGCGTTATCAGGGCCAGCGCGACATCCCGCTCTCACCCGAAGGCGCTGCCCAGCTGCGCCGGGCAGATTTTGACCCCGATGTGGTCTATGTTTCCACCCTGCAGCGCACCAGCCAGACGGCGCGCATCCTGTTCCCGGAGGCGAAACTTGTGCCGGTGGACGGCCTGAAAGAGATGTGCTTTGGCAGCTTTGAGGGCCGCAATTTCATCGAGATGGAAAAGGACCCCGAGTATCAGGCATGGGTGAAGGCCAACTGCGAAAGCCCCTGCCCGGACGGAGAGCGCAAGACGGACTTTTCGGATCGCATCTGCCGCACTGTGGCAGAACTGATCGATAAAGCCCTTGCCGCAGGCGAAGAGCGGCTGGTCATTCTGGCCCACGGCGGCACCCAGATGGCCGCCATGGAGCGGTTTGCCGTCCCCCACAGGGACTATTACGCATGGTGCGGGCCCAACGCGGGCGGCTTTGTGCTGGATGCAAAGGACTGGACGGAAAAGCATCTGCTGTATCTCGTGAAGACCGTCCAGTACACAAAGGAGAGCAGGGCATGATCTTTCAGGCAGTTGTCGGCGGCTTTGTGCTGGACGCCCTCTTCGGAGACCCGGCGTGGCTGCCGCACCCGGTGGTGCTTATGGGAAGATGCATCTCCCGGCTGGAAAAGTTCCTGCGCGCCCGCCTGCCCGGCACCCCGCAGGGAGAGCTGCTGGGCGGTGCCGTGACGGCGTTCTGCCTGCCGGTGGGCACCTTTCTGGTCACGAGCCTTGTGTGTCTGGCGGCGGCAAAGCTCAGCCCGTGGCTGGGCCTTGCCGTGCAGATGTTCTGGTGCGGGCAGGCGCTGGCAGCCAAGGGCCTTGCACAGGAGAGCACAAATGTGTATAACGAGCTGGTCCGGAACGACCTGCCCGCGGCCCGCAAAGCCGTGAGCCGCATCGTGGGCCGCGACACCCAGAATCTGACCGCCGAGGGCGTGACCAAGGCCGCCGTGGAAACGGTGGCCGAAAATGCCAGCGACGGCGTCATTGCGCCGCTGCTGTATATGCTCATCGGCGGGGCACCGCTGGCGCTGACCTACAAGGCCATCAACACCATGGACAGTATGCTGGGCTACAAGAACGAGAAGTACCTTTATTTTGGCCGCGCAGCCGCGAAGCTGGACGATATGGCCAACTACATCCCCAGCCGCCTTGCCGCCCTTTTGTGGGTGGCCGCTGCGGCCTTTACCGGAAACGATGCCAAAGGTGCATGGCGCATCTGGCGGCGGGACCGGCACAACCACGCCAGCCCCAACAGCGCCCAGACCGAAAGCGCCTGCGCCGGTGCACTGGGGGTGCAGCTGGCCGGCCCGGCTTACTATTTTGGCGAATATTACCCCAAGCCCACCATCGGTGATGCTCTGCGTCCCATTGAGCCGCAGGACATCCTGCGCGCCAACCGCATGATGTATGCGGCCAGCATGCTGGCGGTGGTGCTGGGCCTTGTGATACGGGGGTGTCTTGCATGAAACCACTGACCCATGGCGGCGACTGGGCGGGCTACCGCGCCGAGTTCGGCCGCGACCCGCTGGATTTTTCGGCCAATGTCAGCCCGCTGGGTCTGCCCGGGGGCGTGGCAAAGGCCATTACGGCGTCCCTTGCCACGGCCGACCGCTACCCGGACCCGCTGTGCCGGGCCCTGCGTGAAAAGCTGGCTGTGGCTGAGGGTGTGCCCGCCGAATGGCTGCTGTGCGGCAACGGTGCGGCAGACCTCATCTTTCGGCTGGCGCTGGCCGAAAAGCCCCGCACCGCCCTTGTGACGGCACCCACCTTTGCCGAGTACGCCACGGCACTGGGAACTGTGGACTGCAGGGTGGAACGGCATTTCCTGCGGGAGGAAAACGATTTTGCGGTGACGGACGCCATCCTTGATGCCGTGCACCCGGGCATCGATCTGGTGTTCCTCTGTCAGCCCAACAACCCCACCGGCCAGCTGGCCCGGCCTGCCCTTGTGGAGGCGCTGCTGCGCAGATGCGAGGCCGTGGGTGCAGTGCTGGCCGTGGACGAATGCTTTCTGGATTTTCTGCCCGAGGGGCAGATCCTTTCCGCAAAGCGGCTGCTGAGCACCAGCAGGAAGCTGATCATTCTGAAAGCCTTCACCAAGCTTTACGGCATGGCGGGCGTGCGTCTGGGCTATGCCCTGAGCGCGGACGAAAGCCGCCTTGCCCGGATGCAGGCAGCGGGCCAGCCGTGGGCGGTGTCCGGTCTGGCGCAGGCGGCAGGCATTGCTGCGCTGGACGAGACGGACTATGTGGCGCAGGTGCGTGCATTGATCGAAACACAGCGGCCTGTGCTGGCAGACGGCCTGCGGGCGCTGGGCCTGCGGGTGATCGAGGGCCGGGCCAACTATCTGCTGTTCCGGGCACCGGAAGCGCTGGGCGCTGCGCTGCGGCACAAGGGCGCGGTGCTGCGCAGCTGCGGCAACTATCCGGGTCTGGACGCAGGCTGGTACCGCACCGCCGTGCGCACCGAGAATGAAAACCGGCAGCTGCTTGCGCTGCTGGCCGAGACCCTGCCGGAGGTGGCGCAATGAGCAAAGCAAAATGCATTATGGTGCAGGGCACCATGAGCGGTGCGGGTAAAAGCCTGCTGTGCGCGGCGCTGTGCCGCATCTTTGCGCAGGACGGCTACCGTGTGGCACCCTTTAAAAGCCAGAACATGGCCCTGAACAGCTTCGTCACCCGCGACGGCGCGGAGATGGGCCGTGCACAGGTGGTGCAGGCACAGGCTGCGGGCGCAGAACCGGATGTGCGGATGAACCCCATCCTGCTCAAGCCCAGCAGCGATGTGGGCAGTCAGGTCATTGTGAATGGCAGGGCCCGGGGCCAGATGTCCGCCGCCGATTATTTCAGGATGAAGCGCAGCCTTATCCCGGACATTCTGGAAGCCTACAACAGCCTTGCCGCCGAGAACGACATCATCGTGATCGAAGGCGCGGGCAGCCCGGCAGAGATCAACCTGAAGGCGGATGATATCGTCAACATGGGCCTTGCAAAGCTGGTGGATGCGCCGGTGCTGCTGGCGGGCGATATCGACCGGGGCGGCGTGTTCGCGCAGCTGTACGGCACCGTGGAGCTGCTGGAAGCCGACGAGCGTGCCCGCATCAGGGGACTCATCATCAACAAGTTCCGGGGCGATGTGGAGATCCTGCGGCCCGGCCTTGCCATGCTGGAAGAAAAAACGCAGCTGCCCGTAGTGGGTGTGGTGCCGTATCTGCGGGTGGAGATCGAGGACGAGGATTCTCTCTCGGACCGTCTGGAAGCAAAAAGCGCCGTCAAGCCGCTGGATATCGCCATCCTGCGCCTGCCGCATGTGTCCAACTTCACCGACTTTATCCCGCTGGAACAGCACCCGCTGCTGGGCGTGCGGTATGTGCAGCGCACCCGCCAGCTGGGCGCGCCGGATCTCGTCATCCTGCCCGGCACCAAGAACACCATGGATGATCTGCGCTGGCTGCGGGAAAGCGGGCTGGAAGCGGCGATGCTCAGGCTTTCGGCAGCCGGTACACCGGTGCTGGGCGTGTGCGGCGGCTATCAGATGCTGGGCGAACAGCTCTGCGACCCGGCAGGGGAGGAGAGCGGCACCCCCTGCACCCTGCGGGGCCTTGGCCTGCTGCCCACCACGACAGTGTTCGGCACCGAAAAGCACCTGACCCAGACCGCAGCCCGCGCTGCCGCTGCTCCCTTTGCCGGGGCAGCGCTCACGGGCTACGAGATCCACGCAGGCCGCACCGAGGTGCGGGGCAGTGCGTTCTGCACCCTTGCAGGCGGCACGCCGGAGGGCTGTGTGCAGGGCAATGTGTTCGGCACCTACCTGCACGGGCTGTTCGACACCGGCGAACTGACTGAAAAACTGACCGCTTTTTTGTGCAGAAAGAAGGGGATCGACCCGGCCGGGGCCGATCTCATCCCCATGGAACAATACCGTCAGCAGCAGTTTGACCTGCTGGCAGACGGCGTGCGCGCGGCGCTGGACCTGCCTGCCGTTTACGCCGCTATGGGCCTTGCCGGACCGAAAGGAGAGAACGCATGACACCGCAGCATCATCTGCCCGCCGACATTGAACGGACGAGCATCTCCATTATCACAAGGGAACTGGACGAGCTGGGCCTGACCCCGCCGCCGGAGACGGCTGCGGTGGTCAAACGGGTCATCCACACCACTGCCGATTTCGACTACGCAAAAAATCTGCGCTTTACTTCCGGCGCGGTGCAGGCCGCTGTCAGGGCCCTGCAGAGGGGTGCGGTGATCGTCACCGACACCAACATGGCGCTGGCGGGCATTTCCAGACCGGGCCTTGCAAAGCTGGGCTGTGAGGCCGTCTGCTACATGGCCGACCCCGCTGTGGCCGAAGCGGCAAAGCAGGCGGGCACCACCCGCGCCGTGGCTGCCATGCACCGCGCTGCCCGGGAGCACCCGGGGGCCATCCTTGCCGTGGGCAATGCGCCCACAGCCCTGCTGACCATCGCAGAAGAAATAGAAGCCGGGCTGCGGCCTGCGCTGGTCATCGGTGTGCCGGTGGGCTTTGTGAACGTGGTGGAAAGCAAGGAGACCCTCTTTGCAATCTGCGAACAGCACGGCGTGCCTGCCATTGCTGCCATGGGGCGCAAGGGCGGCAGCAATGTGGCCGCAGCCATCTGCAACGCCCTTGTTTATTCTGCCGCCGAAATGCTGGACCCCTCTGCCAGAGGGTGGAGAGGATAAAAGGAAAGGCCGTCAGACCGCTTTCTCCGCAAACAGCGGCAATGCCGAATAGATAAAGGCTCTCCCTGCTTGACAAACAGGGAGGGCCTTTTCGTTATACAAAAAGGCTGCTGCACGGCAAAAAGCGTGCAGCAGCCTTTGAAAAAATGATGGTGGAATGCAGTTTAGGAAAAATTATTTGCCCAGATGCCAGATGTCCCGGTCGTACTCGGCAATGGTGCGGTCGGAGGAGAACATGCCTGCTTTGGCAATGTTCACCAGACACTTGCGCCGCCAGCCCTTCGGGTCGCAGACGTAATCACTGAGGGCCTGCCCCTTGCGCACCACGTAGGCGTTGAAGTCCGGCAGGGTCTGGAACCAGTCTTTATGGATCAGCTCGTTGTGCAGGCGGGTCAGGTTTTCGGCGTGACCGGCGGCCAGCATCTCCGGGCCGGTGAGGAAGTTGATGGCGCGGCGGATGTTAGCATCCCCCTCCACCCACTGGGCGGGGTCGTAGTCACCCACGGCGTAGCGGTGGATGACCTGATCGGAGGTCTGGCCGAAGATATAGATGTTCTCCTCGCCCACCTGCTGGCTGATCTCCACATTGGCACCGTCCATGGTGCCCAGCGTCAGCGCGCCGTTCAGCATGAACTTCATGTTGCCGGTGCCGGAGGCTTCCTTGGAGGCAAGGCTGATCTGCTCGGACAGGTCGCAGGCCGGGATCAGCTTTTCGGCGGCGGTGACGTTGTAGTTCTCCACAAAGACCACCTGCAGCCACTGGGACACCTCCGGGTCTGCGGCGATGACCTTGGACAGAGTCAGCAGCGCATGGATGATGTCCTTTGCAATGGTGTAGGCAGGTGCGGCCTTGGCACCAAAGATGCTCACCAGCGGAGCAGCGGGCAGGTGCCCAGCCTTGATCTCGTAGTACTGATGGATGAGATACAGCAGGTTCAGCTGCTGGCGCTTATACTCGTGCAGGCGCTTGGACTGGATGTCGAACACGGCATCGGTGTTCACGCTCACCTTCTGGGTACGCAGCAGCCAGTCTGCCAGTGCTTCCTTGTTGGCCTTCTTCACGGCGGTCAGCTGGTCCAGCACAGCTTCGTCATCAGCAAAAGCCAGCAGCTTTTCCAGCTCGGCAGCGTCCTTGCGGAAGCCGGAGCCGATGTGCTGTTCCAGCGTGGCGGTCAGGCGGGGGTCGCATTCCAGCAGCCAGCGGCGGAAGGTGATGCCGTTGGTCTTGTTGTTGAACTTCTCCGGGTACAGCTCGTAGAAGCCGTGCAGCTCGGAATTCTTCAAAATCTCGGTGTGCAGCGCCGCCACGCCGTTGGTGGAGTGGGTGAAGTGGATGTCCATGTGGGCCATGTGCACCCGGTCGTCCTTGTCGATGATGGCAAGGCTCTCGTCCTTGGTGCGGGTGCGGGCCAGCGCGTCCAGCTTTTCGATAATGGGCATCAGCTGGGGCACAACGGCATCCAGATAGGCGCGGGGCCACTTTTCCAGCGCCTCGGCCAGAATGGTGTGGTTGGTGTAGGCGCAGGTCTTTGTGACGATCTTTACGGCTTCCTCAAATTCGATGCCCTTTTCGCCCAGCAGCCGGATCAGCTCCGGGATGACCATGCTGGGGTGGGTGTCGTTGATCTGGATGGCGGCGTAGTCGGCCAGATCATGGTAATCGCAGCCCCGGGCGGCACACTCGGCCAGAATCAGCTGGGCACCGGCAGAGACCATCAGGTACTGCTGGTACACCCGCAGGCGGCGGCCTGCCTCATCGGAATCGTCCGGGTAGAGGAAGAGGGTCAGGTTCTTGTCGATGGCAGTTTTATCGAAGGCAATGCCGTCATGGACGATGCTCTCATCGATGGTGTCAAGGTCAAACAGGTTCAGGGTGTTGGTGCGGCCCTCGTAGCCAGTGACGGCCAGTTTGTACAGCCGGGCGGTGTACTCTTTGCCCGCCAGTTCCACCGGGTAGGTGATGTCGGTCTTTTCGGCCCAGCTGTGGGCGGTGAGCCACGGGTCGGGCTTTTCGTTCTGCACGCCGTCCTCAAAGGACTGATGGAACAAGCCGAAGTGATACCGCAGGCCCACGCCGTCGCCGGGCAGGTTCAGCGTTGCCAGAGAGTCGAGGAAGCAGGCAGCCAGACGGCCCAGACCGCCGTTGCCCAGAGAGGGTTCCGGCTCCACCTCTTCGATATCGGAAAGGCTCTTGCCGGCGGCAGCCAGTGCATCCCGGGCTTCATCGTACAGTCCCAGATTGATGAGGTTGTTGGACAGCAGCTTGCCGATGAGAAATTCGGCGCTGATATAGTACAGCTTGCGGCCGGTGACCGGCTGCACACGGTCGGCGCTCTTCTGCCGGACGAGTTCCAGCAGCGCGAGATACAGCTCCTGATTCGTGCAGTCCGCCAGCGGCTTGCCCGTGAGACCCTGTAACGTTTCGGTAAAGCTCATAAATGCATCCTCCTTTATTAGAGTGTATCTGAAAAGTCGAAAATTTAGTCTGTTTCTACAAGCACAGCCGGATCTTGCGTGAAACAGCCTTGAGATCCACAAAGGATCCCTGTGGCTCTTTGCCTTAGAGCCCGCTTGTGCTTGCGGAATATTCATCATTTTCTTTGTTTTCAGATACACCTTGCGGAAAACAGGTTTGACATCTGTACTTCCAGATATACCACATAAAACAATCAAAATCTTGCCTAAAAAGCGCAGACTGTGGTACAATCCTATCATCAGGAGGTGAAACGATGCAAAATCAGGCATCTTTGCAGGAGACCAAGCAGCACGGTGCCGTGCGGTTTCCCTTCAATCTGTATCCCTGCACCATTCCGGGGGACTTTCCGCAGGTGGCGCTCCACTGGCAGGAGAGCATGGAGCTGGTCTTTGTCAAGCGGGGCACAGGGCTGGTGCAGGTGGGCGCTGAAAGCTGCCCGGCCCGCATGGGGGACATCTTTATTTTTACGCCCGGCACCCTCCATGCCCTGCGGCAGGCCGAGGGGCAGTGCATGGAATACGAAAATATCATTTTTGAGCTGGAGCTTCTGGGCGGCGCAGAGGACCTTTGTGCCGAGAAATATCTGCTTCCGCTGCAAAGCGGGCGCCTGTCGCTGCCTGCGCGGCTGACCCCGAACGATTTGTGTTATCTGCAGGCCGCCGCCTGCCTGCGGGAGGTGGAGGATGCCAACCGTGCCAAGCTCCCCGGCTATGAACTGCAGGTCAAGGGGGCGCTGCTGCGGTTTCTTGCCCTGCTCCTTGCACAGGGCCGGCAGCGGCTTGCCGCCGAGACAGCCGACACCCAGCGGCTGAAAACGCTCCTGCAATGGCTCTCGGCTCATTATGCCGAGGCGCTCCGGGTCGCGGATGCCGCCGGGGTCTGCTCCTTCAGCGCCAGCCATTTTATGCGGTGGTTCCGGCAGATGACCGGACAGAGCTTTGTGGCCTTTCTGAACGAGTACCGGCTCAACACCGCCGCCGAAGCGCTGCAGGCCACGGATGAGACGGTTCTGACCATCGCTTCCCGGTGCGGGTTTGAGAACCTCTCCTATTTTAACCGGGCGTTCAAGGCACACTTCGGCATGACGCCCCGGGAGTACCGGAAAAAATAAGCAAAACGAGGCCGTTCTGCCTCTCTGGAAAAGAGAGGAAACGGCCTCGTTTTTTGCACATCAGACCTCCGGCGGCGGGCAGCAACTCTCCCGTGGGATGAGCCGGTGCGGCACGATGATCTTGGTTGCCAGAAGATTCGGGTTCTCGATGTGGTTGATGGTCTGGCTGGCCGCTTCCATGCCCAGCTGGTAGGGGTTCACGTCCACGGTGGTCAGCTGCGGGCTGGTGATGCGGGAGAACAGCGAGTTGTTGAAGGAAACGATGGAAAGGTCTTTCGGGACGTGCAGCCCCAGCTTGCCGCAGAACTGTTCCAGCACCACAGCAAGAATATCATCGCTGACCAGCATGGCGGTGGGGCGGTCCGGCGCGGTGAGCAGGGCCTTCAGCGTTTCTTCGTACGCATCGTTCAGGGCGTCGATCTCCACGCAGTCCTGCTCGCGGGGGGTGATGCCATGCTTGAGCAGGGACATCTGGTAGCCGCGCTTACGCTCTGCCGAAAACAGCATGGCATTGCTGACACCAAAATAGGCAATGCGGCGGTGGCCCATCTCATAGAGGTAGTCGGCGGCTTCCTCTCCGGCAAGGGCGTTGTCGTTGTCGATATAGATGGTCTGGTTGGCGGACTGTGCTGCCTTGCCCACAATGACGTGGAGCAGCCCTTCGCTGCGCAGATAGGCTGCCACAGGACAGTCCTTTTTGGAATAGAGCAGGATGAAACCATCTGCCTGCGCGTTGGCCACCATGCTCTGGATGGCGTCCAGAACCTCTGCATCGTCCTGCCCGGTGATGACCGTGTTCACATACCGCCGCTGGTTGCAGAACTGCCCGATGCCGCGGATGATCTCCAGATGGAATGCATTTTCGTAGACGTCCCGCTGGGAGGAGGGCAGAATGATGCCGATGGTCTTGGAAAAAGCTTCCACTGGTTCGGCTTCAAAGTTCGGCTCATAGCCCAGCTGTGCCATGATGCGGCGCACCCGCTCCTTGGTGTCCCGGCTGATGGAAGGGCTGTCCTTGCAGGTGCGGGACACCGTGGAGGGGGAGACCCCCGCTGCTGCGGCGACATCCTTGATGGTAACTGCCATGATCTGTTCCTCCTCGACATACAAGGAAATCAATTTTCCTCTAAAGGCTTCCCCCGGAAGGGACAGATTCTCCCCGCGCCGGGGAGAAATGTCACCGTAGGTGACAAAGAGGGGAGCAGCTGTCACCGCAGGTGACTGATGAGGGCGCAGGACAACAGCATTTTGCTCTAAATACCCCTCATCCGGCGCTACGCGCCACCTTCCCCCCAAGGGGTGAAGGCTTTTGCTCTGGGTCAAGCATCAAAAGTTGATTTCCGTGTCTGATATATTGCTTCTATTGTAAAGCCGTTTGCACGCAATGTCAATGTTTGCGCAAAGAGTTGCGCAAATCGTGCAATGCGTCACTCTGCGTATCTTCGACAACTTTCACAAAGAATCCTTTGCTGTGTTGTAGAAAACGTAGAAAGTTTATTTTTGCCATAGAAAACTCTTGTAAAAATTGCGGAGTTGGATTATTCTTGTTGCGTAAAGTTACGCAAACGTGGCGCAACACTTGCGTAAAACGATGCAAAAGGAATAAGGAGGAACATCATGGCAACAACAAAAGCGGCTCCGGGCAAAAAGGGGCTCATCAACTTCGACTTTTTACAAAAGCTGGGCAAGGTGCTGATGACGGTCATCGCCGTCATGCCCGCTGCCGGTCTGATGATCAGTCTGGGCAAGCTGGTGCAGATGGGCGGCGGCGACATCGCAGCAGTCATGACCATCGGCACCACCATGGAGAACATCGGCTGGGCAGTCATCAACAACCTGCACATCCTGTTCGCCGTGGCCATCGGCGGCAGCTGGGCAAAGGAGCGCGCCGGCGGTGCCTTCGCGGCAGTGCTGGCATTTGCCCTCATCAATGTGATCACCGGCAACATCTTCGGCGTCACCAGCGCCATGCTGGCAGACCCCAATGCCGTGACCCACACCCTGTTCGGGCAGGAGATCGCCGTCAACGGTTACTTTACCTCCGTGCTGGGTGCTCCGGCCCTGAACATGGGCGTGTTTGTGGGCATCATCGCCGGTTTTGTGGGCGGTGTGGCTTACAATAAATACTACAACTTCCGCAAGCTGCCGGATGCACTGGCTTTCTTCAACGGCAAGCGCTTCGTGCCCATGGTGGTCATTGCCTACTCGGTGGTCATTTCCATCGTGCTGTCGCTGTTCTGGCCTGTCGTCCAGACCGGCATCAACAACTTCGGCATCTGGATCGCCAACTCTTCCGAGACCTCTCCCGTTCTGGCTCCGTTCATCTATGGCACGCTGGAGCGTCTGCTGCTGCCCTTCGGTCTGCACCACATGCTGACCATCCCCATGAACTACACCTCCTTCGGCGGCACCTACACCATCGCCACCGGCGTCAATGCAGGCAGTCAGGTATTTGGTCAGGACCCGCTGTGGCTGGCATGGGCCAACGACCTCATCAACTTCAAGAAGGCCGGTGACATGGCTGCTTACAACAACCTGCTGGCTACCGTTACCCCCGCCCGCTTCAAGGTAGGCCAGATGATCGGCGCTACCGGTCTGCTGCTGGGCATCGCACTGGCCATGTACCGCCGTGTGGACGCCGACAAGCGCGCAAACTATAAGTCCATGTTCATCTCCACCGCACTGGCCGTGTTCCTGACCGGCGTCACCGAGCCGCTGGAATTCATGTTCATGTTCTGCGCCATGCCGCTGTACATCGTGTACGCACTGCTGCAGGGCTGTGCGTTCGCCATGGCAGGCATCATCCATCTGCGCCTGCACTCCTTCGGCAATCTGGAATTCATCACCCGCATCCCCATGTCCCTGCAGGCCGGTCTGGGCGGCGATATCATCAACTTTGTGATCTGCGTGATCGCATTCTTTGCAATCGGCTACGTTGTGGCTTACTTCATGATCGGCAAGCTCAAGCTGGCTACGCCGGGCCGTCTGGGCAACTATACCGATGACAACGCGGACGATTCCGCTGCCGATGCAAAGACCGAGAAGAAGGCCGACAAAAAGGCCGACAACGGTCAGGCCGAGCGCATCATCGCCCTGCTGGGCGGCCGTGAGAACATCGTGCTGGTGGATGCCTGCATGACCCGTCTGCGCGTTACTGTGAAGGACCCCGCCAAGGTGGCCGACCTTGCCGCATGGAAGGCTGAGGGTGCCCTGAGCCTGCTGGTGAAGGGCGACGGCATTCAGGCTGTGTACGGCCCCAAGGCAGACGTTCTGAAATCTGATATCAACGATATTTTGTAAAAAAACTATGAAACTGCTGACTTTGAATACCCACAGCCTCATCGAGCCGGACTATGAGGCCAAGCGGGAGATCTTTGTAAACTTCATCGCAGTGGAGCAGCCGGAGGTGTTCGCCCTGCAGGAGGTGAACCAGACCGCCGCCGCTCCGCTGCTGGGGGACGCTCCGGCAGGGTACTATCCCTGCCCTGGCAATAGGGTGCCGCTGAAAGCGGACAACCACGCCGCCGCGGTGGCCCGGATGCTGGAACAGCGGGGCGTGCACTACTACTGGAGCTGGCTCCCGGCAAAGGTCGGCTACGATATTTACGATGAGGGCGAGGCGGTGTTCAGCCGTGCGCCCATCACCGCCGCCGAAAACCTGCTGCTGAGCAAAACAAACGATTACAGCAACTGGAAGACCCGCCGCACACTGGGCGTCTGTGCAGGAGACGTCTGGTATTACACGGTGCACATGGGCTGGTGGAAGGACGAGGAAGAACCGTTTGCTGCCCAGTGGGAAACGCTGTCGCAGGCAGCGGGTGCAAAACAGACCGCCTTTCTGCTGGGGGACTTCAACAGTGAAGCCGACGTGCGGGGGGAAGGCTATGACCTCATCCTCCGCAGCGGCTGGCAGGACACCTATCGTCTGGCGCAGCAGCGGGATGATGGCTACACCGTTGTGCAGGCCATCGATGGCTGGCGGGACGCCCCGGATGCGGCGGCAAAAAAGCGCATCGACCAGATCTGGTGCTCCCGAGCAGCAGCCGTAAAAAGCAGCCGGGTGGTGTTCAACGGCTTGCAGGAGCCACAGGTATCGGACCATGCAGGTATTTTGATCGAGTTATAAAGGAAGGTAAACGAAGATGCAGAGAAGTGCAGGCATTTTGCTGCCCATCAGCAGTCTGCCGTCCCCTTACGGCATCGGCTGCTTTTCGCAGGAAGCATACGACTTTGTGGACTGGCTCAAGGAAGCCGGGCAGACCTACTGGCAGATCCTGCCGCTGGGTGTTACCAGCTACGGCGACAGCCCTTATCAGAGTTTTTCTGCCTTTGCGGGCAATCCGTATTTCATCAGTCTGGATGCACTGGTGGAGGAAGGGGTGCTGACTGCCGACGAGTGCAAAAAGGCAAACTTCGGCCGCAAGGCAGACGACATCAACTACAGCCGCCTGTATACCGAGCGCGGCCGTCTGCTGCGGCTGGCGTACTCCCGCAGCGACATCGGCCACAACGAAGTGTTTACAGCGTTCTGTGAGAAAAACAAGTGGTGGCTGGATGATTTTGCCCTGTTCATGGCGGTGAAGGACCGCTTTGAGGGCAAGCCGTGGATCGAGTGGGCCGAGGACATCCGTCTGCGCTGGCAGCTTGCCATGGACTACTACCGCCGGGAGCTGTATTTTGAGGTGGAGTACCACAAGTATCTCCAGTTCAAGTTCGACGAGCAGTGGCGCAAACTGAAAGCCTACGCCAACAGCAAGGGCATCCAGATCATCGGCGATATCCCCATCTATGTGGCGCTGGACTCAGCAGATGCATGGGCAAACCCGGGGCTGTTCCAGCTGGATCAGGAAAATCTGCCCACGGCGGTGGCGGGTGTTCCCCCGGATGGATTTTCGCCCACCGGTCAGCTCTGGGGCAATCCGCTCTACCGCTGGGAAGCTCACCGCGAAACCGGCTATCAGTGGTGGATCACCCGCCTGTGGTACTGCTTCGAGCTGTACGATGTGGTGCGCATCGACCACTTCCGCGGTTTCGATGAGTATTTCTCCATCCCCTACGGCAGCGAGACTGCGGCGGAGGGCCACTGGGAGAAGGGCCCCGGCATCGAGCTGTTCCGCGCCGTGGAGCAGGCATTGGGCAAGCGGGAAATCATTGCAGAGGACCTTGGCTATATGAGCGAGACGGTCCGTCAGCTGGTGCGGGACAGCGGCTTCCCCGGCATGAAGGTGCTGGAATTTGCCTTTGACTCCCGGGACACCGGCAGCGCCAGCGACTACCTGCCCCACAACTACCCTGTGAACAGTGTGGCCTATACCGGCACCCACGACAACGAGACGCTGGTGTCGTGGTACCAGACCATCACCGATGCCGAGCGTGCCATGGTGCGGGACTACCTGTACGACTACGCCACCCCGGAAGAGCAGCTCTATAAAAGCATGATCGCACTGATCCTGCGCAGCGCAGCGGCGACCTGCATCGTTCCCATGCAGGACTGGCTGGGGTTGGACAATTCTGCCCGCATCAATCAGCCCTCCACCGTGGGCCAGAACTGGCGCTGGCGGCTGAAAAAGACCCAGCTGACCAAGAAGCTTCAAAAGGAGATCTGCCTGCTGACCACCCGCTATGGGCGGAAAAACTGGGCGTGACCGCACACGGCATAGCGCTGCTTTGGAAAATCGCGGTCATAAAATCAAAGGGGCTGCTGCAAAATACAGCACTCTTTGGGTTGACGATATTACGCGATAATTCAAACCGAGATCTCACATAAAGAAAAGCAAGTGCAACACTTTTTCTCGAAAACCAAAATTTTTGATGGAGAGGGGATGCACTTGCTTTTTATATATTCCGCAGATTTTTAAATGGGCTCTATCCCCTGAGCGAAGCCATGCAGACCGTGGATTAAAATATTTTCGCTTATTGGCAGAGGCGGCTGTTGATATGTGCCGCCCGTTCCTGTATACTGTTCTTGTTGTATCTGTTTTTTCACAACCTCAGCTTACAACAAAAAATGAGATAGGCAACCCCTTCGGGAAAGTCTATCTCTTTTTTTCGTTGGGGCTGTTTTGCAACAGCCCCTCTGTTTTTGCTGATACTGCGCGATTTTTATAAGCCATCCTCCGGCAGCAGAAAATCGATTTTCATACTCCTATTGCAATCGAGCTCTTTTATAAATATTGGATCAGCAGCGTCATTTTTGCGGTTTCCTGCCCCGCATTGACATAGCGGTGCGGAACCGATGCATCGAAATATGCTTCTGGTCCACCTTGTTTAACGATCTCACATAAAAAAGGAGAATACACTATGGAACATCTTTATGAAAAAGCACTGGAAAGTGCAGAGTACATCAAGGCACGCACCACCAAACGCCCAAAGGTGGCGGTGGTGCTGGGGTCCGGGCTGGGAAACCTGACCGCAGACTTTACCGACACAGAGGAGCTGCCCTACAAGGACATCCCCAACTTCCCGGTATCCACAGTGGCAGGGCACAAAGGCGCTTTGCTGGCAGGCAGACTGGGCGAAAAAGAAGTCTATGCCTTGGAAGGCCGCTTCCACTTTTATGAGGGCTACAGCATGAAGGAGGTCTGCTACCCCTTCTATGTCCTCAAGCTGCTGGGCGTGGAGCAGGTGGTGCTGACCAATGCCTGCGGCGGCATCAACCGGGACTTTGCTCCCGGCACCCTGATGCTCATCACCGACTTCATCAACATGATGGGCACGAATCCCCTCATCGGCCCCAACGATGAACGGTTCGGCCCCCGGTTTCCGGACATGACCGAGCCCTACAATCTGGAACTGCAGGAGCTTGCCAAGCACACCGCTGAGGAAATGGGCATCGACTACAAGGAGGGCACCTATCTGGGATTCATGGGGCCCTGCTACGAGACCGCTGCGGAGATACGCGCCTTTGCAGGCATGGGCGCAGATGCCGTGGGCATGAGTACCGTACCGGAAACGATGGTCTGCAATTATATGGGAATGAAGGTGCTTGCGGTCAGCTGCATCACCAATATGGCCACCGGCATCCAGACCGTGAAGCACAGCCATGCCCGCGTGCTGGAAATTGCCAATCAGGCGGGAGATACCATGTGCCGCTGGCTTGGTGCCGTCATCCAGAAGATGTAAAAACGGCCAGAACAATGCCAGACCTCTGCGCGCATGGAGCGTCCAGCGCATCCTTCACCCTGGTGCGATCAATTTCTTTTGACCAGTAGTAGATCTGCCGGACGCAAAAGACCGCCTCCGTTTTTTGAACGGAAGCGGTCTTTTCGTTCATATAGAAAACCACAAGCTATGCTTGTGGAAGAATAGAGCCGTAGCGTTGAAACGGTAGAAAAAGAACCTCCTCTTGCTATAATTAGAAGCGGGTAACGCCAACCGCATACTAAAGCAAAAGGAGGTTCATCCATATGGACGAGAAAAGTTTATCACATACGAGCTGGAATTGCAAATATCACATAGTGCTAGTACCGAAATATCGCAGGAAAGTGATATACGGAAAGCTAAGAAAAGATATTGGAAAAATACTAAGGACACTATGCGATTACAAGCATGTAGAGATAATAGAAGCACACGCGATGCCAGACCATATCCATATGCTTGTGTCGATACCGCCCAAACTTGCCGTAGCAGATTTCATGGGGTATCTCAAAGGGAAGAGTACGCTCATGATATTCGAGCGACATGCAAACCTAAAATACAAATACGGAAGGAGAGTGTTCTGGGCGAAAGGATATTACGTAAATAAAACAAAAAAGACAGTGGACAGTCTGCCTCCCGGTAGACATTCCTACGGGCTGGGAACCGCAGGCTAAGCAAAGCCGCACTGTGGCTTTGCTTACGGCGCTGCGCGCCGCCGCCCTGTTCAAGTCCTCTTATCCGCAGTTACTGCTAAAGAGAAACTGCTATGTAAAACAAAAAAGACAGTGGACAGTCTGCCTCCCGGTAGACATTCCTACAGGTTGGGAACCGCGGCGGAATCTGGCGGTCAGGGCCTTACGGGTTGCGTTTGCTGATTTTTCTGCAGCCCCTTGGCAGGGCTTTGAAAAATCAGAACGCGGCCCCAACAACTCCTCCCTGTTTCAGCCGCTGGCTGCGGTCGTCGTCGTTGCTGTTCAAGTCCTCTTCCGCACCGAAAAAGAAAAACCAGTACACATTGTGTACTGGTTTTTCTTGGTGCAGTAAAGCAATCCAAATCCGAACCATTTCCCTCGGATGCAACTTCTGTCGCTTCTCCAAAGGTGACGGTCTGTGTTCCTTCTTTATAGTTGAAGGTTATCAAAACCTTATCATCGTACAGATAAATCGCATTGATGAAGGTATCCACCAGTGCCTGCCGCTGGTCTTTCAGGCTCATGTCCAGCTTGCGGAACCGGAGCAACCAAAACCGGATGAACTCTTCGGTCACTTTCGGCTTCGCCAGCTTTTCTTCCGCAATGCGGGCTTCAAGCTCACGCTTGGTTTCTTCCAACTGCTCCAGCCGCTCCTTGGTGGAACTGGTTAGGATTCCAGCCTGTATCGCGTTCAGCATATTCTGGATACCGGATTCTGCATCCCGGAGCTGCTTTTCATAAAGGGGAATGTTGGTGTTCTCCTTGTTTTGCAACTCCATCACCTTGGCGATGATGGATTCCATAGCGGCATCGTCCTTGACAAGCTGCATGGTCTGGTTGACCACCAGATCTTCCAGCCACTGTTTGCGGACGGTCTTTTTCTTGCAGCCCTTGTGCTTTTTGGCAGTGGCACATTTATAGTAGCGGTGGACTTCACCCGTCCGGCTCGTGCCGCTTTCGCCAAACATCAACGCCCCACAGTAGCCGCAGAACAGCTTGGTGGTGAGCAGGTAGTCATCCTCTGCCTTTCTACGGGCAGGGGCTTTCTTATTTTTCAACATCTTTTCCTGTACATCGTTGAAAAGCTCTGCGGACACAATGGAGGGAATCGCATCGGGAATCAGGACGTCCCGGTACTTCAACTCGCCGATATATCGGCGGTTGCTCAGCATGTGCTGGATGACATTGAAAGTCATTGGCCCACCGCGCTTATTCTTGATGCCCTTTTCATTGAGCCAATCCCGAATCTCCCGCATCGTCTGTCCGTCATTGTACCGCTGGAAAGCTTCAGCTACAAAGGGAGCTGTGAGTGGGTCGATTTCAAAGCGGCGGTCTGCGTTGATGGTGTAGCCGAAAGGGATAGCACCGCCAGAAAATTTGCCTTTCAGGGCGTTTTCCGTCATGCCGCGAATGACCTTTTCGGACAGATCAGCGGAGTAATACTCGGCATAACCTTCCAGAACCGATTCCAGAATGATACCTTCCGGGCCATCCGAAATGATCTCGGTGGCAGACATAAGCTTGACACCATTCTTTTTCAGCTGGGTCTTGTACCGGGCACTGTCATAGCGATTTCGGGCAAAACGATCCAACTTCCAGACCAGCACGATGTCGAACAGCTTCTTGTCACTGTCCTTGATCATCTGCTGGAACTCCGGGCGGTTGTCCGTCTTGGCAGAGATGGCACGGTCAATATAGTGCTTGACGATGGTGATGCCGTTCTTTTCGGCATAGGCGGTGCATTCACGAATCTGACCTTCGATAGATTCTTCGCGCTGGTTGTCCGAGGAATAGCGGGCGTAGATTACGGCGGTCATAGCAAGCACCTCACTTTACACATCATTAAACGGTGAACGGTTCTTTCAAAATGCAGTTTCGTATAATGTATATACCATATTTTACAACGGTTTGCAATGGGAAAATCAACGAACATCATTTAATTCTTTTCGTAAATCAGATGCCCACCGACCTATGGTTTTCGCCATAAGCTGGTGGACATCTGTTGTTCTGGCTTATAATTCACTGATGGTTGCAGTAATGGGCTGCATGAGGATTCGCCTGACCGGGTTATATACTGCCAGCACCACAGCCGCCAGCACGACTACGACAATCACGGCAAGACAGCCCCACGGCACCTGCCACGCTGCACCGAAATAATGGGTGATGAGCAGGATATACAGCTTCCGATTCAGCACAAGACCCAGCGCAATGCCCACCACAAGACCGGACACCGCATAGGTGCCAGCTTCGGCAGAGATCATGCGTTTCAGCTGTGTATCATCCATCCCAATGGCACGCAGGATGCCATACTGCTTCATTCGTGCCGACACGCTCATGGAAATGCTGTTGATGATGTTCAGAATGGTGATTCCTGCAATCACGATGAGAAACGCATAGACCACCAGATGGAACGCCCAGTAGGTGCTTTGTATCATCCGATTTCCTTCGATTCGGTTGGAAAAAACAACCTGCTTGTTTAACGTGTCGCTCAGCAGGGTGTGCACTTGTGCAATGGCTGCGTCTGCTGTGGTATCTTTTAGTTGAATATCGATCACCGCATAGCGGTTTTGCCCGGTCAGCTGATGGAAGGTTTCTTCGGTGCAGATAACAATCGGGGAATCGGTACTACTGAACGGGCTGTCGTTCAATACACCCACGACTGTGAGCTTTGCATCCTCCAGCTGAATGGTATCACCCACGGTCAGGGAGTTGCTTTTGTCGAATACCGTCAGCACAGGGTATGTGCCATCCTCCGGCTCCTGCGGAAGGGTTCCGCCAATCAGGTCTTTTTTCGCCCAGCCAAACTGTATCGTATCGTATGAAATCAGGTCGATGGACCCCTGTTTTCCCTGATATTCCGCCGGGAGCGGGCAATACATCCGCCCGAATGCGTGTTTGACTTCCGGCAGAGCTTCCAGCTGCTCCACCAGCACCGGGTCAAGGACATTTTGCCCGGATGTTTCAGCCACCGATAAGTCCGGTGTGTAGGGCTGCAACGGATTCAGCGCAAATCCAACCCATCGAAGCAAAACCGAAAAGCTCAAAAACAGGAGAATGCTTAACGCAAAGGAACCTGTCATCAGAAGCAAGTTCTTTTTGGACGAGGTTGCATGGCTCACGCCCAAAGAAAGCTCTGCACGACTTCCAAACAACCGAGCATGACACGGAGAATCCGCTGCATTTTCTACCGCATTCCCAGTTGCTGCTGTGATCGGAGAAGCTTTTGCCGCCCGCCGTGCCGGAGAAGATGCCGCGAACCAAACCGTGATAAGTCCCAGCACGGAACCACAGATAATACCGACCGGGCTGATGCCAAGCACTGGTAAAGAGCTGAACTCCTCGCCGATAAATCTACGCAGAAAGGAACACAATCCCCATGTGGAAACGATTCCCAGCACACATCCTGCTGGAACAGCAGTTTTACACCAGAAAAGAGCTTCCAGCCGGACAAGCATCCGAACCTGATTTTTTCCTGCCCCAAGACAACGCAGCATTCCATAATAGCTGGTACGCTGCGCTACATTGCTGTTGATGCTGCCTGTGATCATAAAAATTCCGGCAAGGACGACCATGCCAGCCAACACAGCCGCTACCGCATATAAGCCTACAATATAATCGTTGTTGCTGCTTGCGTTCAACGCCATCAGGTAAGTATTTTCGGAGATTTTTTCTTCTGAAATTTCGTACTTGTTTTCGATGTTCACAATGGACTGCCGCAAATTGGTACGTGGCTTGAACTGGATGAAATACTGTGTTTCAAAGGATTCTTCTACCTGTGCGGCAATCTGAGAAAATGTACTGCGGTTCATCACCAGCACAACAGCATCATACTGGTTCGCATCGGAGGTATCCTCATTGAAACCTGCGACAGTAAGCGAAATGGTCTGTCCATCCGGGAGCGTCAGCGGAATCGCTGTACCGACCGTGACATCCAGCCAATCCCGGATGTTTGCTGTCACGAGCACTTCGCCATCCGCCGGGGCAGTGCTACACTGCATTCCCGGAAAGATTTGAAGGATTGCATCATCTGCTCCTACCAGTGCGGCACGTTTATCTCCGGCAAAGTAGTTTTCCGTAAGGGAAGCGTTGATGTCGCTATACGCCGAAAATGCAGCAACATCCTCCTGTGCGGCAAGCTCTGCGGCTGTTTCAGGGGAGATGTCCTTTACCATGATATGCCAGTTTCCGTTTTTGTTCAGCTGGTTTGAGGTTTCCATCCGAATCGCCATATCTGCCATACTGAACACCGCCGTGACCAGAAACACCGCAAGGACGATGCACAAAATCGTCATGCGGTTCTGCCGTCTGCGTACCTTGGCAGAAATCGGGATCAGGCTCAGATAGCTTTTCATTTCTGTGCTGCTCATTCCCGGCACCTCCCAAAATCGGTCAGGCAGCCGTCCGATACCTGCAACACCCGGTCTGCCGTCTGCGCAATGCTGCGGTTGTGGGTGATCATCAGGATGGTCTGCTCGTATTTCCGGGATGTTTCTTTTAGCAGGGCAATGACCTCGCTGGTGTTCTGGGTGTCCAGATTGCCGGTCGGCTCATCCGCCAAAATCAGGGAAGGGCGGGTCATCAGGGCGCGGCCGATGGCTACCCGTTGCTGCTGCCCACCGGAAAGCTGGCTTGGCAGATGCTTCCGACGGTCTTTCAGATTCAGCACGGTCAGCAGTTCTTCCAGATATGCCCTGTCCGGCTTTTGGTAGTCCAACAGCACCGGGAACAGGATGTTCTGTTCTACGGTCAGTTCCGGGATGAGGTTGAATGCCTGAAAGATAAAACCGATATTGCGGCGGCGGAAGATCGTCAGCTCCCGGTCTTTCATGGCAAAAACATCCTTGCCATCAATCAGCACCTTGCCGGAAGTCGGCATATCCAGTCCGCCAATCAGGTTGAGCAGGGTGCTTTTGCCAGAGCCGGATTCGCCAACGACCGCCACATATTCGCCTTTCGGCACTGAAAAGCTAACATCTTTCAGCGCATGGACAGCGGTTTCTCCGCTGCCGTAGGTCTTGCAGAGATGGTTGACTTCTAATAGTTCCATAGTGTATCCCTCACTTTGCAGGTTCCTTCGATTCAGACGGATGATCTCTGTCTGTGCAGAAAAGGATAACACGTCAACCTTACTGCAAGCCTACACGCAGCCTACAATTTTGTAGGAATCGGAAAATTCAGAGTAAAGGTCGTGCCCTTTCCCAGCTCGCTGTCTACTTCAATGGTGCCGTGATGGGCTTCCACAACGGCTTTTGCCAGCGGCAGACCCAGCCCGATGCCCTGTGTATCCTGTGAAAAGCGGCTGCGATAAAACCGTTTGAAGATATGGTACAAATCTTCCGGGTGGATGCCGCTGCCGTTGTCGCGCACTTTGATCTGAACCATGGACGGCAGTGCATTCCACTCTACCTGAATCGTATCTCCGCTCTTTGTGTGGTCAAGGGCATTCTTTACAAGATTGTCCACAGCTTCCTGCATCCAGTCACGGTCGCACCAAAGTGTAACCGCCTCTGAGCCGGACAGAACAAGCTTTTTCTGTTCCTGCTCTGCACGATAGTGATACTGCCGCGCGATGTCCTGCACCATTTCAGCAACATTTTCGTTTTTCTTCTCCAAGACGACCGAACCGGCATCCAGCCGGGTGATTTTGAGCAGATTCTGCACCAGCGTTTCGATGCGGTCCAACTCCTGTTCGGACAGGTCTGCAAACTCTTTGACCTCCGACGGCGAAACAGCTTCGTCCTGAAGCAGACCGTTGTAGATGTTCAACGCCGCCAGCGGTGTTTTGAGCTGGTGCGAAATATCTGCAATGGTATTTTTCAAAAAACGCTTCTCCCGTTGCTCGTTGTCTGCGTGTGCGCTCAGAACTGCCGCCAATGCATTAACGGAGTGAAACAGACGGTAAAATTCTCCCTCCCGGTCGCAGTCCAGTCGTGCATCCGGGTTGCCATCCAGACAGCTTTGGATTTGCTGGACTGCCTGTTCCAGAAGCGCGCTCTGCCTTTGGAAATAGCGAAAAAGCACGCCCCAGAGACAGCCGCCCAGCAGCAGAAAAACCAACAGTAACCCGAAAGAAAATACATGCGTCGTATGCCATACGATGCCCTGCGTGAGCGCCAATGCCACCGCCCAGACCGCCAGCACGGCTTGGAACAAATTTCGGATCTCCCGGTTTGCGAATACTTTCATACGGCACCTTTACCCATTCCATTTATAGCCCATGCCGCGGACAGTCAGCAGCATCTGCGGTTTGCCGGGGTCGTCCTCAATCTTCATCCGCAGCCGCCGGATATACACTGTTAAGGCACTGCTGTCAATGTAATCCCCATCGCAGTCCCACAGTGCATCCAGAATTTGTTCCTTGGATAGAACGGCATTCGGATGCTGCATAAAGAAGCAGAGCAGCTTGTACTCTGCGCCGGTCAGTTCCAGCAAGATTCCGTTTTTGTACGCCTGCCCCTGCAACAGCCGGACGGTGATGCTGCCCGATTCCAGTACGGGTTCTCCTGCGCTGGACGCATTTGCACGGCGAAGCAGTGCATTGACCCGCGACAACAGGACACCCAGCTTGAACGGCTTGGTCAGGTAATCATCCCCGCCCATATCCAGTCCCATGATGATGTTCATTTCCTCATCCGAAGCGGTCAGGAACAGAATCGGCACGTTGGATGTGCGCCGCACCTTCTGGCAGAAATCGAAGCCAGAGCCATCCGGCAGGGAAACATCCAGCACCAGCAGGTCATATTTTCTGTCTGACCACAGCACCTCGGCTTCTGCCAGTGTCCGGGCTGTATCCAGTGCAAAGCCCTGTTTCTTGAATGCAAAGGTCAGCCCACTGATCAGGCTCAGATCATCTTCCAAAAGGAACAGTTTTCTCATGATTCCCTCTCTTTTCCGCGTTTTGTGTGTCCTACAGGTTCAAAAGCATTATAAGTTTTTTCTGCGAACATTACAATGTGCGAAACGGAAATTGTTTCTTGCCGTGTGTTAAACATAAGTCCTACTATCACTGCTTTACTGCAATAAAATTTGCAAAACCATCTTGACGTGCCCTGCAATCCATGATACCCTTTATCGCAAATCCCACCAATTTTGTAGAAAAGTACAGAGCGGCGAGGATTTATTCCCCATGAAGATTTTTACCGCCCCGCAACACATCCGATCTATTTTGCCGCCGATTCACCCGACAAAATCATCGCTGCGCTGCGTGGGCGGTATTTTTCTTTATGGGAAACGTACCTTGAAAATTTTATGAGCCGACCGGACGTGATACCGACTTTCCGTCAACGCCGCTGCACAAACAGGGGCAGGAACTGCGTTCGGAGCAAACGGTGACCCACATACATGAGCAGCACAACCTCTACTTATTTTTTGCGCCTTAACAATTCGGAAACAATTACCCAGAAACGGTTTTGAGCGCAGCGGTAGAGGGCAAGAACCGTCCCGTGGCCACAAATTTTCAATTCTTGAAAATTTCTATCCATCCGGGACTTCACTTCTCAAACTCTTGCGAGTTTTCCAAGTGATCTTGTTGGGGCGTGCCTGCCCCAAACCCTGCTCATCATTCGTGCCTTGCGGCACGAATGGAACGGCGTGTCGTGCTTACATAACTTCACCGAGGAGTTATCGAACAGACAGGAGGTACAATGACCAAAACGAATGTTCAATCGACCCCTAGCAATTCCCAGCACCACGACACGCCGAACAACAAAACGCACGTCATCAAGTTCCGTGTGACAGCGGAGGAAAAAGCGTCACTGGAACTCACTTGCAAACTCCTGAATCTCTCCCTCTCCACTTTTATCCGCCGTGCCATCCACAACGTCAAGATCGAGAAAACAGTCATCGTTGCCGGCGGCGGAGAAGAAACCCTGACTGCTGTTTCCACTTTGCTTGCCCAGTGCAGCAAGGTGGGCAGCAATCTCAACCAGCTTGCAAGGCACTTCAATTCCGGCGGTGCAGACACCGAGCAGATCCGAGCGAAACTCCTTGACGAACTTGCAGACCTGACCGCATTTCGGCTGCACACCGAGAAAGTTCTGGGTGAACTGTATGGCAACGCTCAAGCATATCGCCTCTAAAAACTCGGACTATACCGCCATCGAAGCGTACCTCGTTTATCAACACGATGCGTTCACTGGAAAGCAACTTCTGGATGAACAGGGCAAGCCGAAGCTGCGGGATTCGTACCTGCTCGACACCCTTGAGTGCGGCGATTTCTCGTTTGCTACAGCCTGTTTGCTGGCAAACCGCAAGTATGGCAAGAATACCCAGCATGGTGATATCAAAAGCCACCAGTATATCATCAGCTTTGACCCCAGAGATGCAGCCGACAATGGCTTGACCATGGAAACGGCACAGGCTCTTGGCCTGAAATTCTGCGAAGAAAACTTTCCCGGTCATCCCGCCATCGTCTGCACTCACCCGGATGGGCACAACCATTCGGGAAATATCCATGTCCACATCGTGATTGGCAGCATCCGAACACGAGAGGTGGAGCGCAAGCCCTATATGCAGAAGCCCCGCGACTGGCGTGAGGGCATGAAGCACTCCAGCACTGCCCAGACCATGCGGCACTTGCGTGTCGAGGTCATGGAGTTGTGCGAAGGTGCTGGTCTGTACCAGATCGACCTGCTCAACGGCTCGAAGGAGCGCGTGAGCGAAGCCGAGTATTGGGCGCGCAGGCGCGGCCAGTTAAAACTTGACCGTGAAAACGCAGCCCTTACCGTAGCCGGACAGCAGCCCCGGCAGAAGAAGTTTGAAACTGTGAAGGATACTTTACGGAGACAGATTTCGTCTGTATTGTACCGTGCCACGAGCTTTGAAGAATTTTCCGACAGGCTCATGCAACAGTATGGCATCACCGTCAAGGAAAGCCGTGGACAGCTCAGCTATCTGCCCTCTGGCAGAACGAAGTTCATCCGGGCAAAAAAGCTCGGTGACAAGTTCGATAAGGCAGCAGTGCTTGCCACGTTGCAGGCAAACGCCGAACGCAAACCCAAGGCGCAGTTCAAGCAGGATACCATCGGGAAACTGATCGACATCCAGTCGAGAATGACCGAGGGCAAGGGCATCGGCTATAAGCGTTGGCTCACTAAACACAATCTCAAAGTTATGGCACAGACCGTGAATCTTCTGCAGGAAAAGAACTTGACCGACGAGGACGCCTTGAACCAGCGCATCGCCGAACTGGAAACCAAGTATCACGATTCGCTGGCAGTAGTGAAAGACCTCGAAGGTCGCATGAAATTCAACAAAGAGCTGCGCTATCACGTCGCAGCCTACGCCAGCACCAAGGACATCGCACAGCAGTTAAAAACTGCAAAACGACCAGCAGCCTTTGAAGAACAGCACTGTGCAGAGCTGACAGCGCACCGGGCGGCAGCAGCCTATTTCAAGGCAAACGACATCACCAAGCTGCCCAGCCCGAAAAAGCTGGAAGCCGAGTATGCGCAGCTGGCATCCGAAAAGGCAAAGTTCTATGAACAGTACAAAGAAGCCAAGGAAGAACTGCTCAAGCTGAAAACCGCAAAGCAGAATGTTGCGTCCTTTTTCCGGGAGGAAGAACAGACGCAGCAGGAGAGATAAAGGAGTGTGCGTATGATCAATCTGAAAATTGACCCGGAGTTCCAGTCCCAGATTCCCCCTCTGACCGATGATGAATTTAAGCAGCTTGAAGAAAATATCCTGAAAGAGGGCAAGCTGATCTCTCCTTTGATCGTGTGGAACAACACACTTGTTGATGGCCACAATCGTTATGAAATCGTTCAGGAACATCCCGAAATCTCTTTCTCCACGATGCCGCTCCCCTTTGAAAGCCGGGAAGAAGTTCTCGCTTGGATCTGTAAGAACCAGTTGGGGCGGCGCAATTTAACCCCGGAGCAGAAGAAGTTCCTCATTGGAAAACAGTACAGTGTGGAGCATCGAAAGCCCGGTGGAAACGGCAACAACCAGCACACGGCTGCTGCCAAGAAAACCGCCCCGGAGGAATTGTGTCAAATTGACACAATTCCTCCCACCTCTGCGGAAGCGAGCATCCGCAAGCAGATTGCGGAGCGGAACAATGTCAGCGAATCCTACGTTGCCCGTTCTGAAAAATTCATGCGTGGCGTAGAGATCATGGAACAGATGGTGCCCGGTATGCAGGAGAAAATCCTGTCCGGGCAGTTCAAAGTCCGTGATGCTGATATGCACCGCCTTGCCAGAGCCGATTTTCCGAACCGCAAGCAGATCGTGCACGAGATTCTGCACCCGGAGGACCGCCCCGCTCCGCAGTCGAGCTACTCACACTACTCTGGAATCAACTACTCCGCGTTGGAAGTCGCTGTCCGGCGGATTCAGCAGGACTTTGATTTTTTGATGAGATACTTGCCTAAGCTACCGGACGATTCCTACGCCAAAACTGAAACGCTAAAAATCCTCAAGCAGCACAAGGCGTATATGGCACAGTTTGAAGAAATGCTGAACGAGAAAGAAATCGCATAACGACAGGCACCTGTAAGCCATCAACGAGCCCCCAGCCGCAAGTGCAGGGCGGAAAGCATCCGCGCCCTTGCGCCTGATAAAAATTGGAACTTTGATTTTCTCGCCCAACTTTGCCACGGTGGGACGATCAAAGGAGCGTGCGTTTGAACAAAAAGAAAAAGTCCACAAACACTTCCCCTTATCCCGATGAAGTCATCGACCGTCTGGCACGGGCATTCTACCCGGCCATCCTTGCCTGCTGGAACAGCGAGGAAGGTCAGCGGGAGTTTGCCGCATGGCAGGCGGAACAGGCCCATCATGCAAACAACGAAAAACAGGAAGTTCCCTCCGGTGGGGAACTCCCTGCTGTACATATCGCTGTTGTCTGTGGCTTTTGGCAGGGGGCGTCCGCAGGGCGCACCCTGTTTTTTGTTTTATATAAATGGCTTAGTTCGCTGCGTAAGCCGAAGCGTTGTTGCCCGCGATCCGGCCAAACACTACAAAGTCGCACACGGCATTGCCGCCAATGCGGTTGCCGCCATGCACACCGCCGGTCGTTTCGCCAGCGGCATACAAACCGGGGATCGCATTCCCCTGCGTATCAAGGACCTCTGCGTCTGTGTTGATCTTCAGGCCACCCATGGTATGATGGATGCCCGGTGCGATTTTGATCGCGTAATAGGGTGCAGTAGAAAGGTCAGCGTCTATACCGTTGTTGCGGCCAAACTCTTTGTCCTCGCCTGCTGCCACTGCTGCGTTCCAAGTATCCATCGTATCCACAAAGTTCTGGATGGCATCGCCCTCCAGTCCCATTGCTTTTGCCAGATCTTCGTAGTTGTCGGCAGAAACGGTCAGGCCATTTTTAATGTACTTCTGGCAGGACTTCAGATCGTCCACAATACGCTGGTCAAAAATAATATAGGCGTATGCACCCGGCTGCTCCAATTCCGCATTGGAAACAGCATCACGGGTAGCCAGATCGTTGCAGAAACGCTTGCCTTCAGCATTGACCAGAATACCGCCCATGCTGCGCACACTCTCCGAAACCAGCAGGCCGGTTTCCTGATAAACGGTCGGATGCAGCTGGATCTGATCCATGTCCACCGTGTCAGCGCCAATGGCTTCTGCCATCAAGATACCATCACCCGTAGCACCGGCGTGATTGGTGGTCACAGCATTGGCCAGTGCCGGATTGAAGCTGGCCATCAAATCAAAGTTCGCGCCAAAACCACCGGTCGCAAGGATCACGCTCTTTGCATGGATGGTATAATTATGTTCCTTGCTTTCTGCCTTGATGCCAACCGCAGCACCATTTTCCGTCAGGATCTCGGTCGCTTCGGTGTTCAGCATGATCTGCACACCCAGCTTTTCTGCCTGTGCATTCAGCTTTTCAACCAGATAGCTGCCGACTGCGCTTCCATCTTCCGGCTCATGCAGATATTTGTGGGTAGTGCCGCCCGTTGCAGCGACTTTGGGCAGCGGAGCACCGATAGCATCCAGCCAATCGACTGCATCCGAACTTTCTTCTGCCATCACGGTCACCAAGCTGCGGTCGTTGATCTGATGGCCGCCATTCATGGTATCCTCGATAAATTCGTCCACACCACTGTCCGTAATGCCCAGTGCTTCCTGATATTTGGTGTCCGCAGCGTTCATGCCGCCCGTTGCTTTCAGGCTGTTGCCGCCCACAATGGGCATCTTTTCAACAACAATGACCTTGGCTCCATTTTCAGCGGCCTGTGCAGCAGCAGTCAAACCGGCACCGCCTGCACCAACAATGACCACATCACAATCCAGACTCTCGGCAGTTTTTTCCACTGCGGCATCGCTCGTCTGTGCAACTGCAAAAGCAGATGCGTCCAGCCCGGCACTGGTCAGAGCGGCTTTCACGGCTTCCTTCAGCGCATCGCTGGTGACCGTTGCACCGGCAATGCCATCCACATTGTAGCTGTTTGCAGCCACCATGGTATCCGGCAGCTGCTCACAGACCACAGAGCCAATGCCCTGTGTTTCATTCTGCTCCTTCACAGTGATGGAGTATATAGTAGTGGCATCTGCTGTGACTTCCACCACCACATCGCCTTCCATGCCCTTCGCCGAACCAGTTGCAGTCACAGCGCCTTCTGCCACAGGTGCATTGCTGCTACTGC
This sequence comes from Faecalibacterium sp. HTF-F, assembly GCF_023347535.1. NCBI lineage: Bacteria > Bacillati > Bacillota > Clostridia > Eubacteriales > Oscillospiraceae > Faecalibacterium > Faecalibacterium wellingii. The sequence goes on along the minus strand of NZ_CP094473.1, from coordinate 2,242,684 downwards.
GGCTCTGATACGTGACGAGCGCCAGCGCAACCACTGCACAAGCAAGGACTGCTGCAACAATGCGATACAGCATCTTGTTCTTTTTCATGATTTCCTCCTGCTTTTTTCGTCCCAAAGAAAGATTTTCTTGTGATATATTTCACAAGTAGCAGTATATCATAACTTTTTCGATTCCAAAAATATCAATTTTTCATTTTTTCTATAGCTTATATGCATAGTACATGATAAAATAAAAGCACACGGAATAGGCAGGTGAATCTATATGGATTTCAAGGAGTTAGAATATTTTTCCACTATTGTAAAATGCGGAAATCTTACCCATGCAGCGCGGCAGCTCTATGTCAGCCAGCCTACACTTTCTAAATTTTTGCAAAAGTTGGAAGAAGACCTTGGACTGGTTTTGTTTCAACGTGGGAGCCGCCGATTGAAGCTGACCTATGCCGGACAGCGGTACTATGCCCATGTGGAGCGTATCCTAAGCCAGAAGCGTGAGATGGATGCAGAGATGACGGATATTCTGCGTTCTGACCGGGGTGTTCTTTATGTTGGTATCCCGCCGTTCCGATGCAGCTTCTCGCTGCCGAAGGTACTACCCATCTTCCACAAAGAGTTTCCGCAGGTACAGTTCCGCATTGTAGAGGCCCCCAGTGCCGTACTTGACCAGAAATTGCTGAACGGCGAAATAGATCTGGCATTTTATATGTCCTTTGAACGAATGACCGGCTTAAGTTATCAGGTCATGCACAGTGATAAGATGTACGCAATTTTATCGAAAGGGCATCCGTTAGAAGCGAAATCTGCCCAAAGAGGAGAGTTTTCGCTGGAGTGGTTGGCCGGACAGACTTTGCTTTTGCAAAATCGTACCCAGCGGCAGGGGCAGTATATCCTTCAGGAACTGGAAAAACGGCATATTCAGCCCGCCGAGATTTTAGAGAGCAGCAATATTCGTGCTGCGGCCGCATTGGCTGCAAATGGCTATGGAATTGGATTTTTGAGCGGAGAACTGCTGGAACATCTGGAGCTTGATATTCCTTTCGGAGCCTATCCTTTACAAAACTGTACACTTCATATTGAATCGGTGGCGGCATGGCGCACCGGTGACTATCTGCCGCGCTATGCACAAGCCTTCGTCAAGTTGATGGAACAGGTATAAGAAAGCGCAGGAACATTCTCAAAATGCTCCTGCTCTTTCTTTGCTTAATCTTCTAACCCATGGCTCCCGTTTACATTTTTCAGGTATTTCTCCGGGGCGCCATTCAGAATCAAGTCTGCATAGCCCAACGGGTCATTGTGGATAAGGTAATCCAACTCCGACCTCTGCGCCATGGTCACGTCCAACGCATCCTCGACCCCAGTGCAGTCAATGGAAATTTTTCTCCCATCCCCGAGCAGCAGCTCCACGCAGCCGGTGTCCATGTTGAATTTGCAGGTTCTTTCATCGTACTTCATACTCGTGTCCTTTCTGCCTTACGGCACCTTTACAGTTGTGACTTTTGTTATACGGTTCTTCTGATAAGGTTTTGGACACACAGCCGTCGGGAAGGAGCCTTCATTTTGCTTTCCGAAGAAAACAAAAAATCCGAACCCTTCTCCTATCGAGAAAAGGTTCGGATTTTCATGGTTTGGTGCGGATAAGAGGACTTGAACCTCCACCGAGTTGCCCCGATTAGAACCTGAATCTAACGCGTCTGCCAATTCCGCCATATCCGCATATTCTGTTATGTTCGTGAGCTGTACCGCTCGGAACGATAGTTATTATACCAGATATACGAAGAATGTCAAGCATTATTTTCAGATTTTCTCGACAAATTTTTGCGGCAAAATTGATGCACTCTGAATAGCCGCTGCAGGGCGAAATTTTCGCCAAAGTGTGATACAATAAACAGGACGCGCTGCGGGTGCTCCTGTATGCGCAGACTAAGAAGCTGCTTTTGCACACCGCAGCACACCGCTGCACGGCCCGCTTGCTGCCATACCGGCAGTGGCGCGGTGTCGGCCCGGTGCGCCCCGGAGCGGGAAAGCGGCTGCCGAGAAAATGAGGGAAAACAGAATGTTCAATGTTATCATTTTCCTGCTGGGGGCAGGCATCATGTTCTTTATGGCGCTGCGCAGTGTGCTGGCACGGCGCAGGCTGTGCACGCAGGGGCAGAAGGTCGCGGCCACGGTGGAGGGCACCGTGAAGAGCCGGGATGGTGGTGCCTATGTGCTGGCCTTTACCACCGCAGGCGGCAGCCATCGGCTGCACTACCCGAAGCCTGCACGGGGCAAGAGCTTTGCGGTGGGAGATACCGTCACCTTATACTATGACCCCGACGACCCGGAGAAGATGTACGTGGAAGGCGACCGGGCCACGCTGGGAGCCGAGGTGCTGTATGCCGTGCTGGGTGTGGTCCTGCTGGTGCTGACCGTGGGCATTGCCCACTGAAAGGGGAAAAGAGGATGAAACTGGAACATTTTGGCATGGCTGAGCCGGGCGACTGCCGTCTGGTATTCACAGCCGGTGCCGAGGAACTGGCGGCAGCCATTGCACAGGTGCAGGCAGGGCCGGACGCGCCGCAGGAAGAGGACGGTCTGCTGACTGAGGCGGTGAACCGCACTATTCTGGGCGGCTTTTCGGCGCTGTATGAGCAGCTGGTGCGGGAGTACCATGTGGTGCCGGTGACCGACCCGGATTTTGAATTGCTGGCGGTGAACCGGGCCGAGGGCTTCCGGGCGGGGGCGCAGTTCTACGCGCTGCCGCCGCTGGAAGTGGGGCAGTACACCGGTTTCGTGCAGGCCGTGGAGCCGCACCCCATCCGGCAGCTGACCATTGAACTGGAGATCAACCGTCACCACGGCGACGAGGAGCGTGCAGCCGACGCCGCGGGCAAGGCAGCGCTGCGCCGGCAGGTGGCCCGGGACATCTGGGCCCAGCGCTGCGCACAGGCGGTGCAGCGTGCCCGCAGGGAGCTGGTGTGGCAGCTGGGCGATGCGGTAACGGGCACACTGCCCAAACAGCTGGTGGGCGGCAATTACTTTGCCGAGCAGCGGCAGTTCAACCTGAGCCTGCAGGCCAACGGCATCAACTTTGACCAGTTCCTCAAGGTGCGCGGTCAGACCGTGGAGGAGTTCCGCGTCTGGCTCCACACGCAGGCAGAGCGCAAGCTGCGCAGCTGGCTGGGGCTGTTGCTGGTGGCGGAAAAGGAAGGACTTGCACCCTCGGACGCCGAGGTGGCGGCAGCCGCTGCCCACTGGGACGCGAAGCTGGACGGTGAGCGCACCTTCCCGGCCAACGATGCACGCAAGGTGCGCCAGCGTCTGGCCCGGGAGAGGGCAGAGCAGTTCATCGTGGAGCATTCCACCCTCACTCCGCCGCCGGATGAACCGGTGGTGCAGCAGATCGGGTGAAAGAAATAAAAGCAGCAAAGAAAGGTCGACGTAACTCCTTCCGTCACGGCTTACGCCGTGCCACCTCCCTCTGTGAGGGAGGCTTTGGCATGGCATAAAGCCTTATCTCTTCGCCAGAGGCTCCCTCACTGAGGGAGCTGTCGAGCGAATGCGAGACTGAAGGAGTTTGCGCCGGCCTTTTGCCGTCAGGTTACTGCTTGGGGAATGCCTTGTTCCACACCTGAATCACACGGAACTTGGGTGTCCAGCCGTCCGGGTCAAAGCTGCCGTCCTTCTTCAGGGTCAGCAGGCCCTGCTCCACGCACCACTGGGCCGCTCTGGCGGTGTCCGGGTCGGTCACATCCGCAAAAGCAGGGGCGTTCACGGGTTCGGGACGGCCTGCGGTGTTCCACACCAGCAAGGCCAGCTGGCCGCGGCTGGCCGGGATGGCTGCGCCCTCGGGCAGCAGGCTGTGCAGCATCACGCGGGTGACGAGCTCATAGCCGCCCCACACGGCCGCGCCGCCCACGGCCACAGCGGCAATGGCGCCGCCTGCGGTGCTGCCGGTGTCTGCGGGGGCACTCGAATCGTCGGGAAGGTCGGGCTCTTCCACCTTGTCAAAGGTAAGGGTGAACGTCTCGCGCTTTCTGTTGCCCAGATCCAGATCATATCGATAGGATATCTCGGTCACGCCGTACGGCACGGTCAGGATATTCCCATCCACAGTGGCACCCTCAGACCAGCCGGAGGCTTTGGAAACGTCAAAGCCCTTCAGCGCGGACAGATCAAACTGGCCGGTCTCGCCCACGGTGATCTGGCGCTTGTTGCCGGAGCAATACACCTGAGTCAGCGCGGTGTTGCTGCTCAGATTCAAGCTGGTGAGCTGGTTATTGTCGCAGATTAGCGTTTCCAATGCGGTGTTGACGTGCAAATCCAGGCGGGTGAGCTGATTGCTGCCGCATTTCAGATAGGTCAGCTCGGGGTTTTCACTTACATCCAGATTGGCGAGCTGGTTGTCGGAGCAGTCCAGTTCAGTCAGCTTGGTGTTTTCACTTACATCCAGACTGGTGAGCTGATTGTTGTAACAGTACAGATTGGTCAGCTTAGTATTTTGGCTCACATCAAGGTTGGCAAGATCCCCGCCGTTGCAGTACAACTCTTTCAGATTCGGGAAATATTTAATGCCGGTCAGGTCGCTGATGTTTCCTGCACTGTGGAGAACGATAGCGGTTACTTTTTCCCGCTCGGTTTGGCTGAGAATGCCATTTTTGTCATCATCAATAGCCTTCTGCCCCAGATACTTACGGAAGTTTTCATCCGGGAAGTGGGCCGGGTCAATGGGGACATCGCCCGTTTCATCCGGCTGCGAGGTGCCGGACGTCGGGGCGGGCAGGGCTGCAATCCCTTCCGCCAGCACCGGTGTGCACAGCGACAGGGTGAGTGCACTTGCCACAGTGGCAGCGCAGATGCGTTGAATGAACTTGTGCAGTTTCATAAAACTCCTCCTTTGAGCCGGAAAGGGAAAACATACCCCCCCGTAATTATCCTGACCTGATAATAGCACAAAAGAGGGGCAAAGGAAATGAAATCTGCGTGAATCGCCCCAAAATCTGCGTGAAAAGCAGCCAGCGGCGGAATTTTCCCCTTGACAGGGCAGGCGGAAGATAAGAAAAAACCGGCGGGATGCAATGTCCTGCCGGTTTCCTTCTTTTCTGGGGCAGGCCCCTTCTCAGGTCTCCACGCCCTCGAACTGGCTGTTGTAGAGCTTGGCGTAGAAGCCGCCTGCAGCCAGCAGCTGGTCGTGATCGCCCTGCTCCACGATGTGGCCGTCCTTCATCACAAGGATGACGTCGGCCTCCCGGATGGTGGAAAGGCGGTGGGCTACGATGAAGCTGGTGCGGCCCTGCATCATGCGGGCAAAGGCTTTCTGGATGCGCACCTCGGTGCGGGTATCGATGGAGGAGGTGGCCTCGTCCAGAATCAGCATCGGCGGCAGGCAGAGCATCACGCGGGCGATGCACAGCAGCTGTTTCTGGCCCTGACTGATGTTGCCGCCGTCCTCGGCGATAACGGTGTCGTAGCCCTCGGGCAGGCGGCGGATGAAGCTGTCTGCATGGGCGGCTTTGGCTGCTGCCACGATCTCTTCAAGGCTTGCATCCGGCTTGCCGTAGGCGATGTTCTCCCGCACGGTACCGGCCCGCAGCCAGGTGTCCTGCAGCACCATGCCGTAGCTGCCGCGCAGGGAAGCGCGGGTCACATCCCGGATGTCAGTGCCGGATACTTTGATGCTGCCGCCGTTCACGTCATAGAACCGCATGAGCAGGTTGATGAGGGTGGTCTTGCCGCAGCCCGTGGGGCCCACGATGGCGATGCGCTGACCGGGCTTCACGTCGAGGGAAAGGCCCTCGATCAGCGGGCGGTCGGGCAGGTAGCGGAAGGAAACGTTTTCCAGCTGCACATGGCCGTCCGGCTGCAGCACGGGAGCGTTCTCGGCTTCCGGTACCTGATCGTCGGCGTCCAGCAGGTCGAACACGCGGGCCGCACAGGCCAGAGCGTTCTGCAGCTCCGTCACCACGCCGGAGATCTCATTGAAGGGTTTGGTGTACTGGTTGGCGTAGCTCAAAAACACGCTCAGCTGGCCGATGGTGATGCCGCCCCGCACTGCGTACACGGCACCCACAAGGCCCACGCCTGCGTACACGATGTTGTTCACAAAGCGGGTGGCGGGGTTGGTCAGGCTGGAAAAGAAGATGGCCTTCAGGCTCACATCCTGCAGACGGCCGTTCACCTCGTCAAAGGCGGCAAGGCTCTCGGTCTCGTGGCCGAAGGCCTGCACCACCTTCTGGCCCTCGATCATCTCGTTGACCAAGGCGGTCTGCTCGCCGCGCACGGTGCTTTGACTCTGGAAGTAACCATAGCTGCGCTTGGCAAGGAAGCTTGCCACCACAAGGCTGAGCGGGGTGATGCACACCACCACCAGCGTGATGGGCACGTTCTCGCTGAGCATGAAGAGCAATGTGCCCAGAATGGTCAGGATGCCGCTGAACAGCTGGGTGAAGCCCACCAGCAGGCCGTCCGCAAAGGTGTCCACATCTGCCACCATGCGGCTCACAATGTCGCCGGAGGGGTGGCTGTCCAGATAGGACAGCGGCAGGGTCTGGATCTTGCGCAGGGCTTCGTTGCGCAGGTCCCGGCTGACAAGGAAGGTGATGCGGTTGTTGCACACGCTCAGCAGCCACTGGGCCAGTGCAGCCGCTGCGGCTACCACCAGCACTTCGATCATAATGCGCATCACACCGCCAAAATCCACGGCACCTTTGCCCAGCATCAGATCGATGGCGCTGCCGCACAGGATGGGGATATACAGCTGTGCACCCACACTCACGGCGGCCACCACAAGGCTGCACACCACAAACAGGGAATAAGGTCTGATCTTGCCCAGAACACGGGTCAGGGTGGCCTTGCGCTGCTGCGGAGTCAGCCTATTTTTTGCTTTTGCACTCATTTCTGCGCATCCCCTTTCTTGAACTGGCTCTCGTAGATCTCCTCGTAGACGGGGCAGGTCTGGCGCAGCTGGTCGTGGGTGCCGATGCCCACCAGATGGCCGTCGTCCAGCACCAGAATTTGATCCGCGTGCTGCAGGCTGGCGGCACGCTGGCTCACGATGAACACGGTCAGGCTGCCGGGCAGAGCCGCCAGTGCCTTGCGCAGAGCGGCGTCGGTGGCGTAGTCCAGTGCGCTGGAGCTGTCGTCCAGAATGAGGATGTCCGGCCTGCCCACAAGGGCGCGGGCAATGGTCAGGCGCTGCTTCTGGCCGCCGGACAGGTTGCGGCCGCCCTGCTCCACGGGCTCGTCCAGCCCAAGGGGCTTCGCCCGGACAAATTCTGCCGCCTGTGCGGTCTCAAGGGCCTGCCACAGCTCTTCATCCGATGCATTTTTGCGGCCCCACAGCAGGTTGGAGCGGATGGTGCCGCCGAACAGCTGGGCCTTCTGCATCACCACGGCCACCTTGCCGCGCAGTGCTTCGCGGGGGTAGCTGCGGACGTCGCGGCCCATGATTTCGACCCTGCCCTCGGTGGCATCGTAGAAGCGGGGGATAAGGTTCACCAGACTGGACTTGCCGCTGCCGGTGCCGCCGATGACGCCGATGGTCTGGCCCTGCTTTGCGGTAAAGCTGATGTCGGAAAGACTGGGTGCGCCTGCGCCCGCGTAGGTCAGGCTTACGTGGTCAAAGCGAACGGCATCGCCGGTTTTTCCGGTTGGCACCTCGCCCAGAAGCTTTTTCGGGAAGGCCATGCCGGGCTGCGTGTCCAGTACAGCCTGTACGCGGCCTGCGCAGGCAAGGCCCTTGCTCACCTGCACGATGAGGTTGGCCAGCTTGACCAGCTCCACCAGGATCTGATTCATGTAGTTTACCAGAGCAATGACGTCGCCGGAGGCCATGCCGCCCACATTGATCTCGATGCTGCCCACGTACAGCAGCGCCACGATGGCAATGTTGATGAGCACATAGGTCAGCGGGTTCATCAGGGCGGAAATGTGGCCCACATGCAGCTGCATCCGGGTCAGCAGGTCGTTGGCGTTCTCAAAGCGCTCCACCTCGCTGGCTTCCTTATCAAAGGCGCGCACGACACGCACACCGGTCAGGTTTTCGCGGGTCAGGCCCAGCACGCGGTCCAGACGGTTCTGCACCGTTTTATACAGGGGCCGCGTGGCTGCCATGATGCTGAACACCACCACGCTCAGCAGCGGGATGGTGACAACAAAGATCAGCGCGGCCCGGGAGTTGACCGTAACGGCCATGACCATGGCACCGATGACCACGAACGGGCTGCGCAGGAACAGGCGCAAAAACAGGTTCAGGCCGTTCTGCACCTGATTCATGTCGCTGGTCATGCGAGTGATGAGGGTGCTGGTGCCCAGCGTGTCCATCTCGGTAAAGCTCAGGGTCTGGATATGCGCAAACAGGGCATGGCGCAGGGCTGTGGAATAGCCCACCGCTGCCTTTGCGGAAAAATACTGCGCCGTCAGGCTGCAGACAAGGCCGATGAAAGCCAGCAGCAGCAAAAGTCCACACCGCACAAGGATGTAGTGGAAATCGTGGGCGGCAATGCCGATGTTCACGATGTCCGCCATCACCAGCGGCACGAACAGGTCGAACGTAGCTTCCAGCATCTTGAAAAGGGGAGCAAGCGCAGCCACGCGCCTGTAGCCCTTCAGGTAGCTCAGCATCTTGTTCAAGGCGGTTCTCCTTCTTTCTGTACATTATTAAATAAAACCATCTTATTATAGCGCAGAAAAAGGCAAAATGCCATAGTGAAAGCACAAAATTGAATGTTGTCGGACCTTGTGCTATACTGTCTCTGCGGCCCTTCTCCGATCCCCCAGTCGCGGAAAGGAGGTGAGTTCCTTGCATACGCTCATTTCATTTATTCAAACCGTTGCAGCGCAGGTAGTTGCCTACTACCTTTGCAGCTGGATCGACGGCAAGATAGGCAAGGGCAGCAAACACTAAAAGAAGCCCCCCGGTACTCCGAATACCGGGGGGCTTCGCTTTTGGCATGAATCCCTTGAGAACGCTCATCTCATTGCCTACCCTTATTATATGCGCTTCAGGGCAAAAGTCAAGGTGGAGCGAAAAATTTAACACTTGCCCTTCGGGAGAGCTGGCAAACCCGTAGGGTTTGACTGAGAGGGTTTCAACTGTTGATTGAGAAATTGCGCAAAACCTGTTATACTGAAATAGATTACAGAAACTGGAAGAATGGTGAGCAGATGGCAAGAAGAGCAGATGGCGGCATCCGGCTGCGCCCGGTGGGCACCCACAAGCGCCGGCAGACCGCCCCGACCTACAGCCCGGCGGGGACCGGCTGCCCGGCCTTTGAGCAGGCAGTGGAAAATCTTTACAAGGGCCAGAACGAGGAAGCGTTCTGGACGCTGATGGGCGCACTGAACTATGCGCTGGAAATGGAGACCCATGTTCTGGTGCCGCTGCAGACGGCTCTGACCGTGCACAACATGCCCGCTCCATGGACGGAGCACCCGGTCCCCGCCGAAAAGGCAAAGGGCCTGCAGCTGTGGACCCTGCGCAATGACAAGGGCCGCACATGGCTGCCGCTGTTCACCTCCGGCGCTGCGGCCTGCGGCGACCGCAGCACCGCCGCCCGGCCTATGGCGGACTACACGCTGCAGGATGCCATGGAGCTGGCCCTCAGCACCCCGGGCATCGATGGCGTTGTGCTGGACCCGTGGAGCCACTCGGCTACGCTGGATGGGGCACTGCTCAACGGTCTGCTGCACGCGGGCCACACCCCCGAGGAACCCGGAGACGCGGAGGCAGACGCCGGAAAGGAAGCCGCCCGCAAGGGCTGCTGGGAACAGGCGGTGGAATGCTTTGAAAAAGCCGCCGAGCTTGGCAGCGCCATGGGACTTTCCCGGCTGGCAGACTGCATTTATAAGGGCCGCGGCACCCGGCCCGGCCGCACACAGGCCCGCCGCATGTGGAAGGAAGCCGCAGAGAGCGGCGAGGTACTCTCTATGATCGCTTTGGGCGATGACTGCGCCGCCCGGGGTGAGACGGGCAGAGCGCTGATCTGGTACCGAAAAGCGCGGGAAGCCGCTGCCCGCATGCCGGATATCGAGTACACCCCGCAGGTGTGCCTGCGCATGGCGCAGACCGAGACCCGCTATACCAGCCGCAAAAAGGCGCTGGCGCTTGCGGCAGAAGCAAGGCAGGGTTTTGCCCTTCTGGCCCGGGAACAGGAGCCGGACGCGGCCCAGTGGCTGGCCGAGGCGGAACAGCTCATCCGGGAGTTGACCGCTGAGCCGCCTGCACAGCCTGCAGCCTATGACATGGATTCTTTACAATTGGACTAAAAAAGCGTCATACAGATACGCTACAATAATCAGAAAATGATAAAAATTCTGTGCAGAAACGGCACCGGAGAGGAAACAGACGATATGAGCAAAGTGATCGGCATTGATCTGGGCACGACCAATTCCTGTGTGGCAGTGGTGGAGGGCGGCAAGCCCGTGGTCATCACCAATGCGGAGGGCGAGCGCACCACCCCCAGCGTTGTGGCCTTTACCAAAGACGGGGAGCGTCTGGTGGGCGGCGCAGCCAAGCGCCAGATCGCCACCAACTCCGGGCGCACCATTTCCAGCATCAAGCGACACATGGGCTCCGATTACCGGGTGCACATCGACGGCAAGGACCTGACCCCGCAGGAGATCAGCGCCATGATCTTAGCCAAGATCCGCCGCGATGCCGAGAGCTATCTGGGTGAGCCGGTGACCGAGGCGGTCATCACGGTGCCCGCCTACTTTGACGACAGCCAGCGCAAGGCCACGCAGGACGCGGGCCGCATCGCGGGCCTGAACGTGCTGCGCATCATCAACGAGCCTACTGCCGCTGCTGTGGCCTACGGTCTGGACAACGAAGCAGCGCAGAAGATCCTTGTTTATGATCTGGGCGGCGGCACCTTTGATGTGTCCATCATCGAGATCGAGGACGGGACTTTTACGGTGCTTGCCACCGGCGGCGACACCCATCTGGGCGGCGACGACTTCGACCAGCGCATCGTGGAGTATGCCGTGGCAGAGTTCAAGAAGTCTGACCGCATCGACCTCAGCCGCGACCCCGCTGCCATGGGCCGCCTGAAGGAAGAGGCCGAAAAGGCCAAGAAGGAGCTTTCCGCCGCGCCGTCCGCACAGCTGAACCTGCCGTTCATTGCGGTGGGCAAGGATGGCCCGCACCATCTGGACCTTTCGCTGTCTCGCCCGCAGTTTGAGATGATGACCGGCGACCTGCTGGCCCGCACAGTGGCTCCCGTGCAGAATGCCCTGCGGGATGCAGGCATTTCCGCCAGCCAGCTGGGTAAGGTGCTGCTGGTGGGCGGCAGCACCCGGATGCCTGCGGTGGAGCGTCAGGTGAAGGAGCTGCTGGGCTGCGAACCCAGCCACAACCTGAACCCCGACGAGTGCGTTGCCATGGGCGCTGCCGTGCAGGGCGGTCTGCTGCAGGGCGGCGGCAAGCTGGCCGGTGCCACCGGCGCAGCCGCGCAGGGCCTTGTGCTGATGGATGTGACCCCGCTGACCCTCTCCATTGAGACGCTGGGCGGCGTGGCAACCCCTTTGATTACCCGCAACAGCATGATCCCCACCCGCAAGAGCCAGATCTTTACCACCGCACGGCCCATGCAGACCAGCGTGGAGATCAACGTGCTGCAGGGCGAGCGCCATTTTGCCCGCGACAACAAGAGTCTGGGCAAATTCAAGCTCACCGGCATCCGGGCAAGCTTTTCTTCCAAGCCGCAGATCGAAGTTACCTTTGATATCGACGTGAACGGCGTGGTGAAGGTATCTGCCAAGGACCTTGGCACCGGCCGGGAGCAGAACATCACCATCACCGGCAGCACGAACCTTTCTGAGAACGAGATCCAGCGCGCCATGGCGGACGCTGCCGCCTACGAGGCCGAGGACAGCCGCCGCAAAGAGCGCTTAGACCTGCACAATCAGGCCGAGGTGCTGGCCTACAAGGTGGACGAGGCTCTTTCCAAATGCAAAAAGGAGCTGGACAAGGACGAGAAGAACCGCATCAAAACGGATCTTGCCAACCTCCGCCGCTGCCTGCGCAAGGATAAGCCCGAAAAAATGAACGAAAACGAGGAAGCTGCCCTGCGTCAGGCCAAGACCCAGCTGGAAGAGAGCGCAAACCATCTGATGGTGCTTTATACCAGTGAGCAGGACGGCAGCGATAACGGAGAAAATAATCTGTAACACGTAAATAAAAATCGAAAGCCATGGGTCTGATGAACGGACAGGCCCATGGCTTTTTTTATGGTACAGCGAAGATCAGCGGATGTTCACAAAGGAATCCTTATAAAACAGAGGAATCGAAGCTTCCTCATTATAGCATGGAACAATGATCGAAATGTCCATGGAACAAAACACCTCACTGATTTCAGATAGTATCAAGCGATCAATATATGCAAAGGTGCAACGTGTCGCCGTCAAAGATCAGCTGTCCTTGCGATAGATGATCCCAGTTTTTTTCAGAAAAATAAATGTCGTATTTTTCCACTGGGTCAACCTTTTCATAATTAGTCCCGAGATAATAATTCAGGGCGCTGAGGTCGCTCCAGCTCTGGTTAAAGGAACTGCAAATCAAATCGCCTGTGTGACTGTACAGATGCGGATAGGTGGGAATTGCGCTTTCGGCGTCGGTGTAAAACGCAATTTTTCTGATTTCAATACCGCTGGTTTCCTCATACTCGGAGATGGCCTGGCCGACATAACAGCAGCGGCTTTCATCCAGCGCATTCAGCTTGTATTTGTCAATATACAGTCTGGTGAACCCGAAGTACTGCACAACAAGCAGCACTGCGATAACGGCGATGGAAACGCGTTTTGCTATGCAGACGGAAGCTGTGCTATCAGGCTGGATGGGATGATTGATAAAGGAATTGATGGCCAGTACCCCTGCGATGCTTGCCAGAGGGTAAACAGTCCGTGGTGTCCACCAGCCGGATCCCTGCAGGATGGTCGCGGCGGGGAAGACACAGGCGGCTGCAAAAAGAACAAGGATGTGCAGCTTTTCGAGGAAGGCGGGTTTATCGGTACCGCGTGCAGAAATGACCGCCGCCGCCAGAATAAGCAGAACAGCCAGTAGAAAAATGTAGTGCGGAAAAATGTCAAATGTTTCCATATTGCACATCCAAAGCCCGCCGAAGAACTCCTTTAGGTTGGCGAGAAGGTTAAAATCTGTCTGGAGTCTCGTACCGTTGAACACCCATTTGAATGCAGCAAAAGCCAGAAGGACCGGGACGGCATAGCACACCCCGATGGAAATGATGTTGCAGACGTACTCCCTGAAGTTTTTTGCATGATAGAAAGCGAACGGAATGCTCAAGACCACAAACAGCGCAACGGTGCCCTGATAGGTGAATACCGCAAGTGTCATAGCCAGTACAGCACAAAGAAGAAAAACGTTACAGGGGTGGGTGTTTTTCCTCTCAAAAAAACCACAGATACACTGGACGGCAATTACATTGAAAAGAATGGCAAGCATAAAGCCGCATTTTTCAATGAACATGAAATATTCAATAATATAGATGTTGGCAATGGATGCAAAGGCCAGCAGAATGCGGATGTTTTCCGGTAGACTGTAACGGGCAAGCAGCTTCTGATAGAGCCAGACGGCAATGCCCAGAAACAGCAAGGCAAGGCCGGATGAGATATAGTAAAATGAGATGCCGGGCAAACCGCTGAGGGAATGCAGCTTGTAGATCAGTGCAATGATGGGGCGGCCATTCCGTTCCAGCATATCCTGCGCCGCAGTATGGAAACCAGCAGAAAGGGTAGAATAGGAGTCAGTGGAAAAAGACAAAAAAACATTTGCACCGAAAAATAAGAGAACAAGAAAAAATACTTTCAGAACAGAGTATTTTTCTTTTACAGTTTTGGAAAGCAGATTGTGCACGAAGTTCCCTCTTTTCAATGGAATATATGATTTGACGATTTTTGGAAAGAACAGATACAGATTTATAATATCATATTTATAATATCATATTTATAATATCATAAGATGTCAAAAAAGCAACTATTGCAACAAAAACGCTCCGCTGCATTTTGCACAGCGGAGCGTTTTTGTTGTTGGAAAAAGCCTTACAGCATCTTGGAAAGGAACGCTTTCAGTCTGGGATGCTTCGGGTTGGTGAACAGTTCCTGCGGCGGCTCGTCCTCCTGGATCTTGCCGTCGTCGATGAAGATGACGCGGTTGGACACCTCACGGGCAAAGCCCATTTCGTGGGTGACCACCAGCATGGTGATGCCGGTGTGGGCCAGCTCCTTCATCAGCTCCAGAACCTCGCCCACCATTTCGGGGTCGAGGGCGCTGGTGGGCTCGTCGAACAGGATCACGTCCGGGTCCATGGCAAGGGCACGGGCAATGGCAATGCGCTGCTGCTGGCCGCCGGAAAGGCTCTTGGGGTAGGCGTCGGCCTTGTCGGACAGGCCCACGCGGGCCAGCAGCTCATCGGCCTTGTCGGAAATGGCCTGCTTATCCTTGAGCTTGAGCAGGGTGGGGGCCAGCTCAAGGTTTTTCTTCACGGTCAGGTGAGGGAAGAGGTTGAAGTGCTGGAACACCATGCCCATCTTCTGGCGCACAGCGTCGATGTGGGCCTCGTCCACCTCGGTGCCCTCAAATTTGATGCTGCCGGAGGAGGGGATCTCCAGCCGGTTCAGGCAGCGCAGAAAGGTGGATTTGCCGCAGCCGGAGGGGCCGATCAGGCAGACCACGTCGCCGCGGTAGATATCGATATCAATGCCCTTCAGCACGTCCAGAGTGGGGGTGGGCTGCTTTGCGCCCTGCTTTTTTTCGCCGCCGTAGGTCTTTGTCAGGCCGCGGACTTCCAGAATCTTATCGGTCACTTTGAGCAAGCCTCCTCTCAAACTTTGCCAGCAGACGGGTGAACAGCATGACCAGCACAAGGTAGACCAGTGCAACGCCCAGCAGCGGGAACATGGCCTCGTAGGTGCGGTTCATGATGCCCTGCGCGGCGTACAGCAGCTCCTTGCCGCCGATGACCGTGATCAGGGAGGTATCCTTCAGCAGGACGATGAACTCGTTGCCCAGAGCAGGCAGCACCGCACGGATGGCCTGCGGGATGATGATGACCACCATGGTGGTCATGTAGTTCAGGCCAAGGCTGCGTCCGGCCTCCATCTGGCCGGGGTCAACGGCCATCAGGCCGCCGCGGATGATCTCGGACACATAGGCACCCGAGTTGATGCCCAGTGCCAGCGCACCCACCATGGTAAAGTTGCGGCTGTTGGCAAAGATGACCATGCTCATGATGAGCAGCTGCACCATCATGGGCGTGCCGCGGATGATGGTGGTGTACACCTGACACACCGCATTGAAGAAGCCCAGCACCGGGTTTCTGCGGCCGGGGCGCTGCTGGTCGTGTGCCACACGCACCAGTGCCACCACGCTGCCCAGCACGATGCCCAGTGCCAGCGCAATGGCAGTGACCAGCAGGGTGGTGCCCACGCCGTTGATGTACTGGAGCCAGCGGTCTTTCAGGATGAACGCCTGATAAAACTTGAAAAAGAATTCCTGCTCGAAGTTGAGCGTAGTGCCGCTGTTGAGCAGCTCTTTGAGCAGTTCGTACTGTGCAGCCATTCGCATCCTCACTTTCCTGTTCTGATTTTGTTAATCTTTTGTAACCACTTATTTCCAAAAAAGGGGAGGTGCCCCAGTTGGGGGCTGCCTCCCCGTGGCTCAGATGTCAGCCGCCGGATTATTCGGCGGTGATGTACTTGTCCACGATGGCCTGCAGGGTGCCGTCAGCCTTCAGCTCTTCCAGAGCGGAGTTAACGGCGTCCTCCAGCGGAGAGTTCTTTGCCATGCCGATGGCGTAATCTTCCTCGGCGTAGCTGGTATCCAGGATCTTCAGGCCGGGGTTGGCAGCAACGAACTCCTGGGCGGGAGCGTTGTCGATGACAACGGCATCCACCTGACCGTTGTTCAGAGCCTGCACAGCGGTCAGACCGTCGTCGTAAGCCACGACGTTTTCATCACCGAAATCATCGGAGCAGTAGATGTAGCCAGTGGTGCCGCGCTGGGTGCCGATTTTCTTGCCTGCCAGATCATCCGGGGAAGCAATGTCAGAGCCCTCGGGAACGATGATGGACTGGATGCCGGTAGCGTAGCTGTCGGAGAAGTCCATCACAGCCTTGCGCTCGTCGGTAACGGTAACGCCGGCCATAACGATGTCGGCCTTACCCTGCTGCACGCTCAGCAGAGCGGCGTCAAAGTCCATATCATCGATCTGCAGCTCCAGACCCAGCTTATCAGCGATGGCCTGAGCGGTCTCGATGTCGATACCCTCAAAATCGCCTGCATCGGTGGTCATCTCGTACGGAGGGAAGGCAGCGTTGGTGGCCATGGTCAGCTTGCCGGCCTCAACGGTGGTCAGCTCGCCAGCGGCAGCGCTGGTGGAAGCAGCTGCGGAAGAAGCAGAGCTTGCCACGGAGGAAGCCACGCTGGAAGCGGAACCGCCGCAGGCGGTCAGAGCCAGAGCAGCAACGGACAGACCGGCAGCAGCCAGAAAGCTGCGACGAGAGATCTTTTTCATATTCAAACACTCCTCAAATGTACTGTATAGTTTCCGGCCCACCGGAACGATGCGATTCATCGAACAACCGGTGAACGGATTTAGTATAGATTGTACAAATTGAAAAGTCAATACTTGTGCAAAAAATCTGACGATTTGAAACCGAATTGATAACAATTATGCATTGCGGAGAAAGAAAAGCTGCATATATGCAAAAACTCCTTCCGCCACGGCGGATGCCGTTTCCCGTTACAGATACCTTGCGATCTCCTCCCTGCTCCGCTTGGGCACGCAGTAATCCCGGTTTTCGTCCAGATAATACTTCACGCCGGTCTGTTCGGTCAGCGGCACGATGCCGGCCTTGTGGGCCGGGTAGCCGAAGGCCACCATGAACGCCAGCTTCTGCGGCTCTTCAATGCCCAGCAGCTGGGTGAGCGCGGGCTTGTTGATGGCACCCATGATGCAGCTGCCCACGCCCTTGGCCCATGCGGCAAGGGTCATGTTGGCCAGTGCGATGCCGGTATCGGTGGCAAGGTCGCCGGGGATGGAGGTGTCCTGCACCACTGCCACGTACAGGGTGGGCAGCTCGTCCGCCTTGGGGGTGCCCTGCTCCGGCGGCAGATAGGCGGCCCACTTGACCAGCGGCTGTACCCTGGCCACGTCCTCGGGCCTGTTCACCACCACCAGACGCACGGCCTGACGGTTGGCCCCGCAGGAGGAAAGCCGGAGGGCCTCGATGATATCCTCCACCACGTCCTGCGGCACCGCCTTCTGCTCAAAGCGGCGGTAGGTGCGGCGGGAAGCAAGAAGCTCCATGACAGACATAAAAAATCCCTCGTTTCGCTGAAAATCTCGTAAAATCGGTGGTATACTGACAGCAGTATAGCAGATGCGGCAGGGCTCTGCAACACTGCAGCAGAAAAACCGCGCGCCCGGGCAGAAAAATTTGCGGCGCACGACCGGCTTTGACCCCATCTGACAAAGGGAACATGGTAACCTGTGAAAAACAAAGAAGGAGGAAGAAACCATGAAACTGGTGGTTGGGCTTGTGCTTTTTTTGGTGGGGATCAATGTGGGCTTTGTGACGGCAGGCCTGATGCATGCGGCAAGAGGGGAACATGAGCAAACGAGAGATGAAAACGGGACATGCTGAGGATGAATGAAAAACAACACAGATGCGCTTGAAAAGTTGTGATGGATTAACTTGCCGTGAAAATCTTGACAATCAAAAAACAGTATGGTATCTTGCTGTTAGTTAAAGCAAACTAACCGTGACATTCTTGGTTAGTCTGTTTCGCTATGGAAAAGTACAAATAGCAGGAAAATCAGGAGGATAGAACGATGTCTAAGATTTCTCGCCGCAATTTCATCAAGGGCGCAGGCGTGGCTGCTCTGGTTGTGGCTGCTGCCGGTATGCTGGCTGGCTGTGGTTCCAGTGCTCCGGAAATGGTGGAGGTCCATGTGGGCTATTATTATAAGGACTTCTTTGGCGATGTTAAGCCTATTCAGGATGCTGACAAGTATGCAGAGGTTGTTTCTGTCGTAAAGGGCAGCAAGGTGAAAAAGAGCGATTTGAAAAATCTTCAGGCTGCATGCAACGGCTCTACGGCCTACAGCGCGAAGGATGTTCCCGATGAAATCGATGTTGATTGGGAAACCGCTACTGCAAAGGTCATTCTGTCCCTCTAATAAAATAAGAAAAATCAAAATGCACAAAAGGGCGGTAGTCACAGGACTGCTGCCCTTTTTCTGCATCCGGCGGCCAAAGATGCCAAAACTACTTGACAAATAGTTACCGAGGGGGGGTATTATATAGGAAAAGCAGGCTCCACAAAAAAGTGATCGGAGCATGCAGAAAAGATTGTGAGGTTGATTCTTATGTCTAACATTTCTCGTCGTAAGTTCCTCAAGGGCGCAGGTGTGGCTGCTCTGGCTGTGGCTGCTGCCGGTATGCTGACTGGCTGTGGTTCCAGTGCTCCGGAAATGGTGGATGTTACTGTAAAGTATTTCGGGTTTAAAACCTACCAATATGTTCCGCTTGGCGAGGATGGTGAGTATGACGAGACCATCAGCGTTGTGAAGGGTCAGAAAACCATCAAGAAAGAGCAGCTGAAGAATCTGGGTTCTGTGTGCCAGGACGAGGGCTACAGCGCTGATAAGGCACCGGAGGAAATTGAAATCGACTGGACGGGCGAGACTCCGGTCGCTCAGGTCAAGCTGCTTAAGCGCTCCTGAGCACTAACATTAAGCGCAGCAAAAGAATAGAAAGACACGGATTGGTAACATAGACGTTGACGTTGCCACTGGTACGGTGAATGTTCTGCAGAGCAAAACGGTTGTGGAGAAGAAACTGCTGCCTAAGGAAATCAAGGACGGACTGGTTACATACGTAATTGATGATGACAGTGCTTATTTTGTTATCACCAATAACACCATCCGCGTTAAAGTGAAGATTAAGCTGTAAGAAAAAAGGGAATTGCCGTAAAACGGCTCTCTGAATCGATCATGCATAAAACCCGGAACCTTTTCAGGGCCTGAATGGCTCGGAAGGGCTCCGGGTTTCTGCTTTTGTATGTTTTTTTGCGCAGGATGCCGAAGTGTTTTTCGTTTGCGGCAGCTACGCTGTATCCGTAAATCTCACGCTTTATTCCGGTGCCGCTTTGGGATGGGCACGCTGAGCACCAGACTGATGCCGATGGCCAGCGCAACCGCTACCTTAAAGGTGCTGATGCCGTTGGAAAGGGCCAGCGCATTGTTGCCCTGTATAAAATAGTAGGCGGTGTAGTAGATGCCCGCGCCGGGCACCAGCGGGAAGATGCCGGACAGCAGGAACACCGTCACCGGCATTTTGAGGGTGATGGCGAACACCCGGGTGAGCAGGGTAAGGGGGATCACCGCCAGCAGGGAGGCTGCGGCACTGTCTGCCCCCAGCATTACGGCCAGCTCGTAGACGAACCAGCCTACGGCCCCTACTAACCCGCAGAAGAACAGGCTTTTGCGGGGGCACGCAAACAGGACGGCAAAGCACAGGGTGCCGACCCCTGCAATGAAGAACTGCGCCGCCAGCTCTCCGATCTGTGTACTGGTGAGCATCATGCGACCACCACCCCCGTAAAGAATGTATAAAGGCTCAGCACAAGGCCGGTGCCAATGGCAATGCTGGCCGCAATGAGCAGTGCATCGATCATACGGATGGTGCCGGAAAGGTAGTCGCCTTGCACGAAATCCCGGATGCCCATGGTGAACGCGATGCCCGGCGTCAGGATCATCAGCGAACCGATGATGGCGTGGCTGGCGGACGTGCCCAGCAGGTTGCAGCCCAGAATGCACGCCAGCGTGATGAGCGCCGCACAGCTGATTTTGCAAAAGCCGCCGGGCAGGTCGTGCCGGCCGCACAGCAGCAGATACCCGCTGGCAAGAAAGCCTGCCAGTGCCGCCGCCAATGCGCTGCGCAGCGTGCCGCCGAAGATCAGTGCAAAGCAGAACGCGCCGCACATGCCGGAGACCAGCTGCACCCAGTCCTTGGGGAAGGGGATGCGCCGTGCCAGCACAAGGCGGCTCTCGGCCTCGTCCAGAGTCATATTGCCCTCGGCGATCTCGCGGGAGAGGGCGTTCACCGCCGCCACCCGGCTCAGATGGGTGGTGCGGCTGGGCACATTGCGCACCTCGCTGATCTCGGCGGTGCCCGCACTGGCAAAGATGCCGTTGGTCAGCACATAAACGTGGAACTCCCGCAGATGGAACGACCGGGCCATGATCTCCATGGTCTGCTCCACCCGGAACACCTCGGCACCGTTTTCCAGCAGTGTCTGCCCCGCCGCCATGATAAAATCCATGATGCGGCGGCGCAGCTCCTCGTCCGGAAAGACCTCTCTGCCGGTCATTGCTGCACCTCCCTTGTGATGAATGTCGTCTTATTCTACCATGTCCGCCAGCCGCATACAAGGGGATATAATAAAAAGCTCTGGGAATACCAGAGCTTTCTTGCGGAAACGATCATGATATGTTATAATCATTTTGCCGCAGAAAAGCGGCTGAAAGGCACTGCACATACGGCAGGCGGTTGGCCCTCACTTCCGGAAGGAGGTGAGAGGATGCCTATTACTTTGACATTCCATCTATTTGGATTTACATTTACGATCAAGGTAAGAAAGTAAAAACCGCCACCCCGGCAGGTGACGGTTTTCTTTGAACAAAAGCTAAACCAAAACCAAAAGGGCTGACCGCTTGTCGCAGTGCCTTTTGTAATCATAGTATAGCTTTTTTTGAGCGTATTGTCAAGCAAAAGCATCAGACAGTCCACGGAAACTGATTTCCCGAATAAAGGCATTTGTCTAGGATCAGGCTGCAAAAGCGGATGTCCATGGCAACCCTCAGTTTTCCTTGACAATGCGTGGAAAACAGGCTATACTGTACATAGAAAAGGTGCTGTCCGCAATGGTCAGCTCCCTCTGGCTAGTCAATAAGAATGACCGCTCAGGATTGGGACTCTGGGGCGGTCATTTCTTATTGTTATGGATCTCTTTGAAGATCGTCCATGTGATCTGAAACGTCATGTAGACCGCACCGCCAATGGCGGTGAGCAGTGTCAGTACGTCATTCCATCCCATGAGGCATCCCCCCTTTCGCGTTTGCGGACGGGGGAATCAAAAACAACAAGCTTTTTACGTCCCCCGACGCTTGCCGGAGGAAGCTAGACCACCTGCACTTGCAGATAACACCTTAACACCGCCGAAGCGGCAAGACCAGTATAACATAGATCGTCAGACTTCGCAATCAGGGGATAAAAATCACAATTTCCTACCGAAAAACTTCGTTTTGCCTGTTGACAAATCCGGCAGATGGGGTTATTATAAATGCAATATCACAAAAATGGCTGTGAAGAGAAGAGTAGGCCTTCGCATTGATCCTTACCAGAAAGCCCGGGCGATGGAAAAGGGCGGGAAACAGGAAGCTGAAAATGGTCTCGGAGCCGTGCGGGCGAGGCGCATGAGTGCTAAGTCTGCAACGGGAGCGCCCGTTACAGCGTCCGGCTGTAAGCAGCATTGCTGCCGCAGCATCGAGGCTGTGCCCGTGAGGGTACGGTAAACCAAGGTGGTACCACGGAAGTATGTTATGCTCCCGTCCTTGCTGAGCGTTATGGCGCAAAGTCAAGGACGGGAGCTTTTTTCATGCTTGCGTTCACAGGCCGCGTGCGGAACTGTGCCGTGCGGGCCGCAGTACATTTTATTAAGCAATAGAGAGGGAACAAAACTATGATTACTCGTCGTGATTTTCTGAAGGTTTCTGGCGTCGCAGCTGCTGCAGCTGCCCTGACCGCATGCGGCGGATCTTCTTCCACCGCATCTTCCGCTGCTTCCGGCACTGCTTCTTCTGCAGCTGCTTCCACTGCAGCAAAGCTGGATAAGGTGAAGGTGGCTGTGCCCAACGATACCACCAACGAGGCACGTGCTCTGACCCTGCTGGAGAAGAACGGCTTCTTTAAGCTGAAGGCAGACGCCGGCCTGACCGCTACCAAGAACGACATCGAGGAGAACCCCCTGAATGTCACCGTTGATGAGGTGGAGGCCGCTCAGGTGCCCAACGTCCTGCAGGATGAGGACTACGCCGTTATCAACTCCAACTACGCAATTCCTGCTGGTCTGGACCCCATGACCGACGCTCTGGCAATGGAGGACGGCTCCTCTGATTACGTCAACGTGCTGGTCTGCAAGGAGGGCAACGAGAACGAGCCCAAGATCAAGGCGCTGGTGGCTGCTCTGCAGAGCCAGCAGGTCAAGGACTTCATGGATGAAAACTACAAGGGCGCTGTGGTCTCTGTTGTGGAGAACCCCACCGACGGCTACGACTCTTCCATCGACTACGATGCACTGAACGGCGAGACCGTCAGCTGCGCTGCTACCCCGGCTCCCCACTGCGAGGTGCTGGAGGTCTGCAAGGACATTCTGGCTGCCAAGGGCATCACTCTGGACATTCAGGAGTACGATGACTATGTGATCCCCAACACCATCGTTGAGGACGGCCAGTGCGACACCAACTACTTCCAGCATCAGCCGTATCTGGACAACTTCAACGAGGAAAAGGGCACCCATCTGGTGACCGTTGCCGGCATCCATGTGGAGCCCATGGGCATCTACGGCGGCAAGCAGGACAGCCTGGCACCGATCCAGGGCTAAGCAAACTCCACAGTCACCGCAAGGGTTTGACTGAAGGAGCTTATTCAACAGCAAGGAGCAATTTCTGTGATCGAGATCAAACATCTTTCCAAGACCTTCCAGATGAAGGACGGCGCAGTGAATGCGCTGAAGGACATCAACCTCACCATTCCGGATGGTTCGATTTACGGCATCATTGGCATGTCCGGTGCGGGCAAATCCACGCTGGTGCGCTGCATCAATCTGCTGGAGCGCCCCACCGAGGGCAGCGTTGTCATTGACGGCACCGCGATGGAGACCCTGAACCCGGCCCAGCTGCGTGAGCGCCGCCGTGAGATCACCATGATCTTCCAGCAGTTCAACCTGCTGATGCAGCGCAGCTGCCTGAAGAACATCTGCTTCCCCATGGAGCTGGCCGGTGTAAAGAAGGCAGATGCCGAAAAGCGCGCCAGAGAGCTGCTGGAGGTGGTGGGCCTGCCGGATAAGGCCAATGCCTACCCGGCACAGCTGTCCGGCGGTCAGAAGCAGCGCATCGCCATTGCCCGCGCACTGGCAACGGACCCCAAGGTCCTGCTGTGCGACGAGGCTACCAGTGCGCTGGACCCCAACACCACTCATGCCATCCTGACCCTGATCAAGGACATCAACAAGAAGCTGGGCATCACGGTGGTGGTCATCACCCATCAGATGAGCGTTGTGGAGGAGATCTGCGATCACGTTGCCATTCTGGATGGCGGCGTCGTGGTGGAGGAGGGCTCCGTACAGGAGATCTTCTCGAACCCCAAAACGCCCGCAGCAAGGCGTCTGGTGGCCCCCAACGGCGGCAGCGCTGCGCGGGACCTTTCCAGCTTTGCCCCGGACGACCATGTGGTGCGCGTCACCTTCAACGGTTCGTCCACAGCAAAGCCGCTGGTGGCAAGCCTTGCTGCAGAAAAAGGCATTCTGGTGTCGGTGCTCAGCGCCGATACCCGCGACCTGAGCGGTCAGTGCTATGGCTCCATGCTGCTCAAGCTGCCCGCTGATGTGGAGCAGGCAAAGCAGGCTGCGGCCTATATGCGCGCCCAGCCCGGCATTACGGTAGAGGAGGTGACCGGCGAATGAGTATTGCAGATTACGGCTTTGCCATCTGGGAGACCTTTTACGTGACGGTCCTTTCCACTGCGTTTGCGCTGGTGCTGGGCCTGCCGCTGGGTGTGCTGCTGGTAGCGGGTGATAAGGACGGCGTCCTGCCGCTGCCCGGCTGGCTGATGCATACCCTGAACATCATCATCAACATCCTGCGCAGTGTGCCGTTCCTGATCTTGATGATCTGCGTGTTCCCGCTCACCCGTGCCATTGTGGGCACCACGGTGGGCACCACGGCCACCATCGTTCCGCTGGTGGTGGCAGCCTTCCCGTTCGTGGCGCGTCTGGTGGAGACCAGCCTGCGCGAGCTGGACGAGGGCGTGGTGGAAGCCGCCCAGAGCATGGGCGCGACCCCCTTCCAGATCATTACCAAGGTGATGATCCCGGAGTGCCTGCCGGGCCTGATCTCCAGCATGACCACCGCCCTGACCACCATTCTGGGCTACTCGGCCATGTCCGGTGTCATCGGCGGCGGCGGTCTGGGCAAGATCGCTTTGTCCTACGGCTATTACCGCTATCAGACCAACATCATGATCGTCTGCGTTGTGTTGCTGGTGCTGATGGTTCAGGTGTTCCAGACGGTGGGCACCGCATGGGCCACCAGAAGCGATAAGAGGCTGCGGAAGTAAGTCTGCATCTGACCGGGCGGCGGGCCGGGAGTTTCTCCGAGGACCGTCCGCTGGGGTGGGACCCTGCTTCCGAAGGAAGTAGGGCGGGAGCTGGAAGCCCCGAAATTTCGCGGAGAAAGCTCCTTGATGGCCTGCTTGCTCTCTAAGCCCCCGATGGGAAGTAAAATTTAACGTTTCAATTCCCCGCCGGAGGCTGCTGCACTCCTGCGGGGAATTGTGTTATACAGACAAACCCAGTAAAGGAGTATGTAGTATGAATCGTGATACCATCTGTGTGCAGGGCGGTTATACCCCCGGCAATGGCGAACCCCGCCAGATCCCCATTATCCAGTCCACCACCTTCAAGTACGCCACCAGCGAGGACATGGGCAAGCTGTTCGATCTGGAAGCCGACGGCTATTTCTATTCCCGTTTGCAGAACCCCACCTGCGACCTTGTGGCCAAAAAGATCTGTGAGCTGGAAGGCGGCACGGCCGCAATGCTGACCAGCAGCGGTCAGGCTGCAAACTTCTTTGCTCTGTTCAACCTCTGCGAAGCAGGCGACCACATCGTGGCATCCAGCACCATTTACGGCGGTACCTTCAACCTGATCTCTGTCACCATGAAGAAGATGGGCATTGAAGCCACCTTCGTGGACCCGCTGTGCACCGAGGAAGAGCTGAACGCCGCATTCCGGCCCAATACCAAGGTAGTGTTCGGCGAGACCATCGCAAACCCGGCCCTGACCGTGCTGGACATCGAGAAGTTTGCCAAGGCTGCTCACGCCCACGGCGTGCCGCTGATCGTGGACAACACCTTCCCCACGCCGGTCAACTGCCGCCCCTTTGAGTGGGGCGCGGATATCGTGACCCACTCCACCACCAAGTACATGGACGGCCACGGCGCAGTGCTGGGCGGTGCCATCGTGGACGGCGGCAAGTTCGATTGGATGGCCCACGCCGACAAGTTCCCCGGCCTGTGCACCCCGGACGACAGCTACCACGGCATCACCTATGCTGAGCGCTTCGGCAAAGAGGGTGCCTTTATCACCAAGGCGACCGCGCAGCTGATGCGTGATTTTGGCTCCATGCAGTCGCCCATGAACGCCTACATGCTGAACCTCGGTCTGGAAAGCCTGCATGTCCGGATGCAGCGCCACTGCGCCAACGGTATGGCCGTGGCAGAGTTCCTTGAGAGCCATCCCAAGGTGGCCTACGTGAACTACTGCGGTCTGGAGTCCAGCCCGTACCATGCACTGGCGGAGAAGTATCTGCCGAATGGCAGCTGCGGCGTGGTCAGCTTTGGTCTGGCCGGCGGTCGTGAGGCTGCAAGCATCTTTATGAAGAATCTGAAGCTGGCAGCCATCGAGACCCATGTGGCCGATGCCCGCACCTGCTGCCTGAACCCTGCATCCAGCACCCACCGCCAGATGAACGATGAGCAGCTGAAGGCTGCTGGTGTGCCCGCAGAGCTGGTGCGCATGAGCTGCGGTCTGGAAAGCAGCGAGGATCTCATTGCGGATATCGCACAGGCGCTGGATAAGATCTAAAAGGCAAACGGGTTCGCCCTCTCAGCTTCACTTCGTTCAGCAGCTCCCCCAAGGGGGGAGCCGCTGGCGAAAAAGTAAACTTTGTGGTTTTGCCAAGGCCTCCCACTTTGGGGGAGGTGGCACGGCGTAAGCCGTGACGGAGAGGGCGAGGCCGCTATCAATATCCGCACCAAAGGAGTACGACACTATGCCGCTGATCATTCCCAAGACTCTGCCTGCTTACGATGCCCTGTACAAGGAGAACGTCTTTGTCATGCATCGCGAGCGCGCCCTCGCCCAGCACATCCGGCCGCTGGAGATCCTGATCCTGAACCTGATGCCCACCAAGATCACCACCGAGACCCAGATCGCCCGTCTGCTGGCAAATACCCCGCTGCAGGTGCACATGACCCTGCTGCAGACGGCCAGCCATGCGGCGACCCACGTTTCGGCGGCACACCTCGAATCGTTCTATAAGAACTTTGGCGAGGTAAAAAACAACCGCTACGATGGCATGATCATCACCGGTGCACCGGTGGAGACCATGGACTTTGAGCAGGTGGATTACTGGCAGGAACTGTGCGAGATCATGGACTTCAGCGAGACGAATGTCTACTCCACCCTGCATGTGTGCTGGGGCGCACAGGCGGGCCTGTACTATCACTACGGCGTGCACAAGCAGTTGCTGCCGGAAAAGATGTTCGGCGTGTTCGAGCACCGGGTCGTCCGCCCGTCGAACCCTCTGGTGCGCGGCTTTGACGAGGTGTTCTATGCGCCCCACAGCCGCCATACCGGCATCAGCCGCGAGGATGTGGACAACTGCAAGGCTCTGCGCATCCTTGCCGAGAGCGATGTGGCCGGGCCTTTCCTCATGAGCACCGAGAACGGACGGCAGATCTTTGTCACCGGCCACCCGGAGTACGACAAGTACACGCTGGATTCGGAATACCGCCGCGATGTGGACAAGGGCCTGCCCATCCATGTGCCGGTGAATTACTACCCGGATGATGACCCGTCCAAACCGCCGCTGTTCCGCTGGCGTGCCCACGCCCACCTGCTGTATGAGAACTGGCTGAACTACTATGTCTACCAGAACACCCCCTATGATCTGGGCGAGATCCAGCGCGTAAAGCACGAATAAATGCAAAAGAAAACCGGTATTGCGTCAAAATTGCGCGATACCGGTTTTTGTGCTATACTGTTCCTGCGGCCCTTCTCCATTCCCCTAACCGCGGAAAGGAGGTGGTAACCAATGGAAGCCTTCATCTCATTTATACAGACTGTCGGAGCAGAGGTAGTTGCCTACTATCTGTGCAAGTGGCTTGACAGCCTGTTCTTCAAGGGCAGTAAGCACTAACCCAAGAAGCCCCCCGGTAGTATCAGTACCGGGGGGCTTTTGGTTTTTTCGTGGTAACCACGGAACAGGCCTTCATCTCATTGCCTATCTTTAGTATATGCAGTTTTGGGCAAAAGTCAAGCGATGAAATGCAAATTATTTTTTACGCCTTACCGGCTTTTTCTTGCGCACGCTGTAGCCAAAGGTGCCCAGCTTCCGGCCCAGAGCCAGATAGTCACCGTGGCTGTAGACGATGAGCTTTGCCTTTTCGAGACACAGCTTGCCGTTTTCGTCCAGCAGGCTTTCGTCCACATCACAGGCCACCACTTCGGCAAGGAACAAATCGTGGCTGCCCAGCGGGATCACCTGGGTCACCCTGCACTCAAGGTTCACCGGGCTTTCTTCCAGAATGGGGCAGTCGGTCAGCACGGTGCCGGGGGCGGCGTGCAGGCCGCAGGCGGCAAACTTGTCCACGTCACGGCCGCTTTTCACGCCACACCAGTCCACCGAACGCACCAGCGCTTCGGTGGGCAGATTGATGGCAAACTGTCCGCTTTCCTGAATGAGGTGGTGGCTGTAGCGTTCCGGCCGAACGCTGATGGATACCATGCTGGGCTGGGTGCAGATGGTGCCCGTCCAGCCGATGGTGATGAGATTGGGCTTTTCCAGCCCGCCGCAGGACACCAGTACCGGCGGTTCCGGGTTCAGCAGGGTGCTGCCGCGCCAGCTCTGTTTGCTCATCCGTGATACTTCCTTTCGTAGGGGGCCCAGGTGCGCTCACTGATGATGTAGCGCGGACGGGCCTTGGTCTCCATATAGATCTTACCGATATATTCACCGATGACGCCCAGACACACCAGCTGCACGCCGCTCATGAAGCAGACGATGCACACGATGGAGGCCCAGCCGGCCACGCTGCTGCCCATGGCGGCACACACGATGGCCCAGATGACTCCGATAAAGCCGACCAGGCTCACGGCGATGCCTGCCCCGGTAATGATGCGGATGGGCTTGTTGGAAAGGCTGGTGATGCCGTCAAAGGCCAGTGCCAGCATCTTGCTCAGGGGGTAGTGGCTCTCACCGGCAAGGCGCTCATGGCGCTCGTAGGTGACAACATCGCTCCGGAAGCCCACCAGAGGCACCATGCCGCGCAGGAAAATGTTCACTTCCCTGTAGTCGGCAAAGCTTTCCAGCACACGGGTGCTAATGAGGCGGTAGTCTGCATGGTTGAACACGATGTCCGCACCCAGAGCGTTCATCACGTGATAAAAGCCCTCGGCGGTGAACCGCTTGAAGAAGGTGTCCGTATCGCGGCGGCTGCGCACACCGTAGACCACCTCGGCACCGTCCAGATACTTTTTTACCATCTCGTCCATGGCGTTGATGTCATCCTGACCATCACAGTCGATGGAAATGGTAATGTCGCAGGTGCCGCTGTGCAGCGCCTCCATCAGACCGGCCAGCACGGCGTTCTGGTGGCCGCGGTTGCGGCTCTGGGCGATGCCGATATAGTGCTCATCCTGCGCGGCAAAATTCTGGATCAGCTCCCATGTCTTGTCTTTGGAGCCGTCGTTCACGAACAGCACCCGGCTCTTTTCACTCACAAGGCCCTGTGCGGCCAGAGAATGGATCTTTTCCAGAAACATGGGTGCTGTGATGGGCAGCACCTGCTCTTCGTTGTAGCAGGGGATCACGATCCATAAAATCGGTTTTGACATATTTAAAAATACTCCTTAAAAATAACAAGATAATGCCGCTGACGGTTACGGCCTTCCAGTGAAAAAGAGTTTTAGAAAAATCCGCAGATTTTTCTAAAACTCAAATATAAAAATAAAATTTCCGCTGAATACAGCCAAAGCGCACGCGGCGGCTATTCAAATGGTCACTGCACCATCTGCTTCAACACCTCGGGTTTCAGCAGTTTGAAGCTGCTCTTGTAGGTATCCAGCAGGCCGTCCCGCTGCATCTGGCTCAGCTCACGGCTGAGGGCGCTGCGGTCACAGTTCAGGTAATCTGCCAGCTGGATGCGGGAGAACGGGATGCTGAAGGTCAGGCTTCCGGCCCGTTCGCTCTCGCTCAGAAGATAGGCGCACACCTTGGCCCGCAGACTTTTGAGCACCAGCAGGTCTACCCGGCGGGAGAGGGAAAAATATTTATCGCTGATGGTGCGCACCAGATTGCGCAGCGCCAGCTGATGCGCCGGGCTGCCGTCCGACAGCAGAAGCTGCTCGTAGGGGATGAGCAGCACCTCGCAGGGGGCCGATGCCACCACCGTGACCGGGCTGGTCCGGCTGGAACCGCCCAGCACATCACCGAATACCCCGCCAGGCTCCATGTGGGTGATGGGAATGCGGGTGCCCTGCGGCCCGGGACGGTAGGCTTCCAGCTCGCCGTTCAGCACGATGCCTACCCGGCGGCTGGGTTCGCCCGCCAGCACAAGGGCCTCGCCCTTGCCGTAGCTGCGCACCACGGCGCCCAGCTGGCTTAGCAGGGTCTGCAGCTCTTCGGCGGTCAGACCATTGAATAATGAGGTGGAGCATAACAGCGAAAGATAGTTTTTCATCGCAAATTTGTGGGAAAGACCTGGGGTCTCCACAGCCCTCCTGCAATTCCGTTGCACACGCAACGGTATTTTTGATTCTATTATAGTAAACTTAGACCCGCAAAGCAAATGATTTTGCAAATTTGCTTTGTAAAAAATATAAAAAGACAGTCCGATGATTCTGTGCAAAGTTTTGCGGCACAGGAATCGCGCTGTCTGATGAGGAAAAGAGGGAACCCCGCATGAAAAAACTGACATCTGTGCTGCTGGCTCTGGCCCTTGCGCTGAGCCTTGCCGCCTGCGGCGGCGCAGCATCCGGCACAACTGCTTCCAGCGCTGCCTCTGGCGAAGCCGTCTCCGAAGCTGCTTCCAGCGAGGAAGCCAAGGAGCTGTCCACCAACGATGCGCTGCGCATCGCCGGCCTGAAGGGCCCCACCACCATGGGTCTGGTGAACCTGCTGAGCATGGAAGAGGACGGAACTGCTTCCATGGACTACGACCTGCAGCTCTACGGTGCTGCCGATGAGATCGTGCCCCTGCTGATGAAGGGCGAGCTGGACATGGCTGCCATCCCGGCAAATCTGGCTGCGACTCTGTATCAGAAGACGGAGGGCGGCATTCAGGCTGTTGCCGTCAACACGCTGGGCGTGCTGTACGTAGTGGAAAAAGGCGGCGATACGGTCCAGTCCATGGCAGATCTGAAGGGCCGAACCATCCTGTCCACCGGCAAGGGCACCACGCCCGAGTACGTGCTGCGCTACCTGCTGACCCAGAACGGCATTGACCCGGACAAGGACGTGACCATTGAATACTACAGCGAGGCCACCGAGGTCACGGCTCAGATGGCCAATACCGAGGATGCCATTGCCGTCCTGCCCCAGCCTTATGTGACCGCTGCAGGCCTGCAGGACGACACCCTGCGTGTGGCTCTGGACCTGACCGAGGAGTGGAACAAGGTGGCCGATACCCAGCTCATCACGGGCGTGACCGTGGTGCGCAAGGAGTATGCCGAGGAACACCCGGACGTGGTGGCTGCATTCCTGACCGACTACGCCAAGAGCGTGGAAGCTGCCAATACCGATCTGGACGGCACCGCTGCTCTGTGCGAGGAGCAGGGCGTTGTGGCCAAGGCTGCGATCGCAAAGAAGGCTCTGCCCGAGTGCAACATCGTATGCCTGACCGGCGACGAGCTCAAGACCAACGCATCCGCTTATCTGCAGGTGCTGTTTGACGCCGACCCCAAGGCGGTGGGCGGCGCAATGCCCGGCGACGATTTCTACTGGGCTGCCGAGTAAGCCTTTCCTGAACCAGACCTTCTCTCCGGCCGCTGTGCGATTGGTACGCACGGCGGCTTTTTTGTTTGCACAAAATGCTTGTATCCCAGCTTTTGTGCTCCCTGCACAAATTTCAAGACAATTTTTTGTGAACGAAAATGAACGAAAGTGACTGAAAGTGATTGATTTCGGCACTGTATTTGCTATAATAAAGATGCAATCAACCAAAACAACGCACAAACGGTCACAAACCGTCAAACAAAAATAAAGCCAAAGGAGAGGGTGCAGATGCTGGCAGAAGAACGCTTCAGCCTGATCATGGAACAGCTGGACCGCAAACGCACCGTCACGGTGCAGGAGCTGTGTGAGGCGCTGAACACCAGCGAATCCACCATCCGCCGCGACCTGACCGAGCTGGATCGGCAGGGCAAGCTGAACAAGGTGCATGGCGGTGCCACGCTGCCGGACAGCCGCTTTCTGGCAGACGAACCCACCATGGAAGCAAAGGAAACGCTGGCAGTGGAGCAGAAGCGCAGCATCGCACAGGCTGCGGCGCAGCTCATCAACGCGAACGATTTTGTGTTCATCGATGCCGGTTCCACCACGCTGGAGCTGGTGCGGGTCCTGACCGGAGATGCCCTCAAGGCCAGCTATCTGACCAACGGCGTGGCCCACGCCCGGGCGCTGGCCCAGAAGGGCTGCCGGGTGTATCTGCCCGGAGGACTGCTGCGGCCCCAGACCGAGGCCATTGTGGGTGCGCCTACCGTGAGCATTATCCAGCAATACAATTTCACCAAGGCCTTCATGGGCGCCAACGGTGTGGCGCTGGAAGCAGGCTTTACCACCCCGGACCCGGAAGAAGCCGCCGTCAAGGCGGCAGCGGTGCACCGGGCACGGGAAACATGGTTCCTTGTGGATGACGCCAAGTTTGCCCGCATTTACCCGGCGGTCATCGCCGACCTGCAGGGCGGTGCCATCCTCACCAACCGCTGCCCCAATCCGAAATACAAACAGTTCACACTGGTAAAGGAGACAGAAGTATGATCTACACAGTTACATTCAATCCGGCCATCGATTATGTGGTGCGCTTGGAAGCACCGCTGGAAGTAGGCGAGGTGAACCGCGCAGCCGGTGAGGACTGCGTGCTGGGCGGCAAGGGCATCAACGTGTCCGGCGTGCTGGCACAGCTGGGCTGCGGGAGCGTGGCACTGGGCTTTGTGGCGGGCGAGACCGGTGCATGGCTGGAGCGGGGCCTTGCGGCACAGGGCATGAAGACCGACTTTGTGCATCTGGAGCAGGGCATGACCCGCATCAATGTAAAGATCAAAGCCGGGCAGGAGACCGAGCTGAACGGGGCGGGCCCCGACATCCCGGAGAGCGCCATGCAGGAGCTGGAAAAGAAACTGGACAGCCTGAACGAGGATGATATCCTCATTCTGGCGGGCAGCATTCCCAAGAGCCTGCCGCAGGATACCTACGAGCGGCTGCTGGCCCGGCTGCAGGGCAGGGGCGTGCGCGCGGTGGTGGATGCCACCCGCGACCTGCTGGTGAATGTTCTGCAGTATCACCCCTTCCTCATCAAACCCAACAATCACGAGCTGGGCGAGATCGTGGGCAAGGTGCTGAAAACAGAGGAAGAGATCATTGCTGCGGCCCGCACCCTGCAGGAAAAGGGCGCCCGCAACGTGCTGGTGAGCATGGCGGGGGACGGTGCTCTGCTGGTGGACGAGCAGGGACAGGTACACCGCATCGGCTGCCCCAAGGGAAAGGTTGTAAACAGCGTGGGCGCAGGCGACAGCATGGTGGCCGGCTTTGTGGCTGGCTGGATGCAGACCCGGAGCTATTCCTTTGCACTGCGTCTGGGCACCGCCTGCGGCAGCGCCACCGCGTTCAGTCTGGGTCTTGCCACCAAAGAAAAAATCGACGAACTGATGAAGAAAATCTGACCCTCTGTGACGGAGAGGGTTGCAGTTATACAGGAAGGGAGAAAAATCATGCGTATTACGGAATTATTCACCGCGCAGTCCATCGCACTGGATGAGGCTCTGACCGATCAGGAGCAGATCATCAGCCGTCTGGTGGAGCTGCAGGCCACCCATGGCAACATCACGGACAAGGAAGCCTACAAAAAGGCCCTTTATGCCCGTGAGGCGGAGGGCTCCACCTATGTGGACAACGGCATCACGGTGCCCCACGCCAAGACCAATGTAGTCACCCGGCCCAGTCTGGCGGCGCTGCGGTTGAGCAGCCCGGTGCAGTACAATGCCGAGGACGACGGCACCACCGACCTGCTGTTTGCCATTGCAGCTCCGGAAAACGGAAGCCTGCATGTGGACATGCTGGCCCGTATGATGCAGATGCTGATGAACGAGGACTTTGTAGAAAAGCTGAAGGCCGCAAAGACCCCGGCAGAGTTCCTTGACTGCATCGATGCACAGGAGGAGGCTCAGTTCGGTGCGGAGAGCTTCACCCAGCAGGAGATCCCCCAGAACGGCTACCGTATTCTGGCCGTGACCGCCTGCGTCAACGGCATTGCCCACACCTATATGGCAGCGGAAGCCCTGACCAAGGCCGGCGACAAGCTGGGCCTGCCCACCAAGGTGGAGACCAATGGCTCGGACGGTGCCAAGAACATCCTCACCAGAGAAGAGATCGCAAACTGCGATGGCATCATCGTGGCGGCAGAAAAGAAGGTGGAGACCGCACGCTTCGACGGCAAGCCGGTGCTGTTCACCCGGGTGGACGATGGCATCCACAAGCCGGAGGAGCTCATCAAGAAGATCGTGCACGGCGAGGTGCCTGTTTACCACGCCGAGGGCGGCGCACAGGCTGCCGAGGATGCTTCCAGCAAGGACAGCTTTGGCCGCACCCTGTACAAGAACCTGATGAACGGTGTCTCCCACATGCTGCCCTTCGTGGTGGGCGGCGGCATCATGATCGCACTGGCGTTCCTGCTGGACGATTACACCATCGATCCCTCCAACTTTGGCATGAACACCCCGGTCGCTGCCTTCTTTAAGACGGTGGGCAGCGCAGCCTTCGGTTACATGCTGCCCATTCTGTCGGCCTTCATTGCCATGTCCATTGCAGACCGTCCGGGTCTGGCAGTCGGCTTTGCGGGCGGTGTGCTGGCCATGAACGGCACCAACTTTGCAGGCATTGCAGCGGGTGAGACCACCGGTGTTTCCGGCGGCTTCCTTGCGGCGCTGCTGGCCGGTTTTGCTGCAGGCTACATCGTTGAGCTGCTGAAAAAGATCACCGAAAAGCTGCCTGCCAGCCTGAACGGCATCCGCCCCATGCTCATCTATCCGCTGGGCGGTATGCTCATCCTCGGCGCGGTGATGTGCGGCATCAACCCGGTCATGGGCATGATCAACACGGCCATGACCGATTGCCTGAACGCCATGGGCGGCACCTCCAAGGTGCTGCTGGGTGCCATCGTAGCCGGTATGATGAGCATTGATATGGGCGGCCCCTTCAACAAGGCAGCTTACGTCTTTGGCACGGCAGCCCTTGCCTCCGGCAACTATGAGGTGATGGCCGCTGTCATGGTGGGCGGCATGGTCCCTCCCATCGCCATCGCCCTGTCCACCACCTTCTGCCCCAAGAAGTGGACGGCCGACGAGCGCCGCAACGGCATCGTGAACTACGTCATGGGCCTGTGCTTCGTTACCGAGGGCGCGATCCCTTATGCAGCAGCAGATCCCCTGCGCGTCCTGCCCAGCTGCGTGGCCGGTGCAGCGGTGGCCGGTGCGCTCTCCATGACCTTCGGCTGCGCTCTGCGTGCACCGCACGGCGGCATCTTCGTGTTCCCTGTGGTTGACCACGCGGTGCTGTACTGTGTGGCACTGGCCGTGGGCAGCGTGCTGGGTGCCGTGATCCTGAGCCTGCTCAAGAAAAACCGTACCGACGCAGAATAAACGCTATTCCCTCCATATTCGAGATACTTCATAAAGCCGCAGCAAGCCCCCGGGTCTCCCCGGGGGCTTGCTGTATCCAGTTACCCGGCAGGACGGCAGGAAGTTTTCTCCGCGAACAGCCCGGAACCCACGGTTCCGCCCCACCACCTGCGGTGGCAGGGCCCCACTTCCCGGTCATTCGCTGGAGAAACTTCCTGCTGTCCTGCAAAACTACAGATAATTTTAGAATCAGATATAATCCGAAATGTACGGGATCTTATGGAACAGCACATCGTCCAGCCGTTCCACGGCTTCCTCCCGGCCCTCGATGCGTTCCAGCTCAAACAGGCGTTCTGCGGTCTTGTAGCCCAGCAGCAGGGTGGAAAGGGTGCCGATGCCCATTTTCAGGTGGTATTCGGCGGGGGCATTGGTCAGCTTGCAGCCGCCGTCTGCAAATCGGATGCGGAAGGTGCGGTTGTTCCAGGGCAGAAGAGTGTCCGCAATCTCCAACTCGATGCACAGCTCGCCGCCGTCCGGGTCGCAGGGGTAATCCTCCAGAAAGCCGGCCACATCCACGATACGGCCCATGGCATAGGGGCGGATGGCCTCTTTGATGTCGCCGTCGTCCATTTCAAAGGCGATGGGCTCACTGAAATAAGTATTGCCGTGCACCTCATCGATCATGGAATCGTGGGCATGGATGTACTCCCACAGGCCCTTCTGGGCCTCGCGGTTCAGGTAGATCATTTCCTTGATGTGCATGATGTCGTTCTTGATGAGGTACACCATGTAGCCGCAGGGCTTGTCTTTTACATTATAATAGACGGCAACGTTGGTGTCGTCCTCATCCCAGCGCCAGTATTCTTCCCATGCCAGCGCGTTGCGGAACAGGCACCCGTGCGTGATGGAAGCAAAGTGCGAGTGCAGCTCGTGGAATTCGGTGTTGTCCCATGCGACGCGCCGCACATAGCCGGGCGCGGAGACCTTTGTGGGGATCTGCCGGTCCTTGATGTTGAAGGAGATCTTGTTGGAGATGATCTCCCACCCAAGGTGATGGTACAGCGGGATGGAGTAGGGGTAGAGCAGGGCGAAGCTCTTGCCCTCCTTGTGCATCTGGGTCAGTCCCTGGATCATCAGCCGCTTCATGATGCCGTTGCCGGTGTACTCCGGGTAGGTACACACGCTGGTCACAAAGCCTACGTGATATACCGTGTCGTAGATGTTCATTTTCAGCGGGTAGACCGCGAACTGTGAGACGAGGTTTTTGCCGTCAAAGCAGCCCAGCACATCGGCGCGTTCCAGCACA
This sequence comes from Faecalibacterium sp. HTF-F, assembly GCF_023347535.1. Lineage (NCBI taxonomy): Bacteria > Bacillati > Bacillota > Clostridia > Eubacteriales > Oscillospiraceae > Faecalibacterium > Faecalibacterium wellingii. Next base: position 2,206,427 of record NZ_CP094473.1, on the reverse strand, counting down.
GGAAACTTGGACTGCTTGATCTCGTCGTCCTTCCAGCCGGTGGCGGTAAGCTCTTCCTCGGTCACCTGAAAGGTATAGCGCAGCAGGGCGTTATACTGATCGAGATCGTCGGTCTCGAGATAACGGTATGTATAATCCTCGACAGAGTTCATGATAGACTTCCTCTCTGTTTTCAAAGACGTTTGCCGAACAGCTCCATTATACACCCGTTGTCAAAAAGGCGGCAAGAACCATTTTCACAAAAAACAGGGCAAAGAATAAGGCGAAACGCCGCATTTGCTGGAAAAAGCCTCTCGGGCCTCCTTTTGGATTGCACCCGGTTTTTGAGTGTGGTATACTGTTTCTGTTATGGAAAAGTTCCGGTGCGGTGTGCCGGGCACAGCAAAGAGGAAAAGGAAACGAACGATGAAAATTGGATTTGACAACGATAAATATCTTTCGATGCAGTCGGAGCACATCCGTGAGCGCATCAAGAAGTTCGACAACAAGCTCTATCTGGAATTCGGCGGCAAGCTGTTCGATGATTACCATGCATCCCGTGTGCTGCCGGGTTTTCAGCCCGATTCCAAACTGCAGATGCTGCTTCAGCTGAAGGATCAAGCCGAGGTGGTCATCGTTATCAGCGCCGAGGACATCATCAGCAACAAGATCCGCGGCGACTACGGCATCACCTACGATCTGGACGTGCTGCGCCTGATCGACGCGTTTCAGGAGGTGGGCCTGTATGTGGGCAGCGTGTGCGTGACCAAGTACGCCGCCGCACCGGAGGTGGAGGCCTTTGAAAAGCGGCTGAACGGTCTGGGCATCCGCACCTTCCGCCACTACAAAATTCCCGGCTACCCCAACGATGTGGCCCGCATCGTCAGCGATGAAGGCTACGGCAAGAACGATTACATCGAGACTCAGCGCCCGCTGGTGGTCATCACGGCCCCCGGCCCCGGCAGCGGAAAAATGGCGACCTGCCTTTCCCAGCTGTACCACGAGTACAAGCGCGGCGTCAAGGCCGGTTACGCCAAGTTCGAGACCTTCCCCATCTGGAACATTCCCCTCAAGCACCCGGTGAATCTGGCCTACGAGGCCGCCACGGCCGACCTGAACGATGTGAACATGATCGACCCGTTCCATCTGGAAGCCTACGGCGTGACCACCGTCAACTACAACCGCGACATTGAGATCTTCCCGGTGGTGAACGCCATGTTCGAGCTCATCGCGGGCAAGAGCCCCTACAAGAGCCCCACGGATATGGGCGTCAACATGGCAGGCAACTGCATCGTGGACGATGCGGTCTGCCGCGAAGCATCCCGCAAGGAGATCCTGCGCCGTTACTTCAAGTGCCTGTGTGAGCAGAAGATCACCGGCACGGTCAAGGAGACCGAGCGCTACAAGCTGGAGCTGCTGCTGAATCAGGCCGACCTGACCGTGGGCCAGCGCGAAGTGGAAAAGCAGGCTCATGCCCGCAGCGAGAGCACCGGCGGGGCCCCCGCTGCCGCCATTGAGCTGCCGGACGGTACCGTTGTTACCGGCAAGACCGGCCCCCTGCTGGGTGCGGCTGCATCTGCCCTGATGAACGCCCTCAAGGTGCTGGCCGGCATCCCGCAGGAGACCGACCTTGTGAGTGCGGCTTCCATTGAGCCCATCCAGACCCTCAAGACCAACTATCTGGGCGGCAAGAATCCCCGCCTGCACACCGATGAGATCCTCATTGCCCTGTCCAGCTCTGCAGCCAACAATGAGCAGGCCGCAGCGGCCATGCACCAGCTGCCGAACCTCAAGGGCTGCGATGTGCACTCCACTGTGCTGCTCTCGAGTGTGGATACCAGCACCCTGAACCGGCTGGGAATGTACCTGACCTGTGACCCCGTTTACGAGGAAGAGGACCGCAAGTACCACAAGCAGTAAATCATACAAAAAACAAAACAGGCGCATCCAAAGGCCGAAAGGCTGGCGGATGCGCCTGTTTTTCATTGGTTCAGATACCGGTAAAATAGGATTTGTACTTTTCTGCGTACAGCTGGGTGCCCATGCGGCGCAGGCCGCCGTACAGGTGATGCCGGATCAGCGGTTCAATGGCGTCCACATCCTTTTCCCGGATCACGCGCAGGATCTCCCGGTGCTCGCTGAGCACATCCGGCACATTGTTGGCCCGCACCACATCCAGACGGGTGAAGCGGGAGTAGTCCGGCTGCGGCTTGGTCAGGCTCTGCCAGATGTACCACTTGTTCATGCTGCAAAACCAGATGGCGTGCATTTCCAGATCCAGCATGAGGAAGGCGTTGATATCCACATTCTCCGGGTCGGTCATGGTCTGGGCCATTTCCTCCAGCAGGTCATATTTGTGTTTGATCTCGATGTACTCTTTGGGCGAACAGACCTGAATGAAATCGCGCAGCACCATGCTTTCAACGGCTGTGCGCTGGTATGCGATCTGATCCACGATATCCAGATTGATGGGGGTGACGATGGTGCCCTTGCAGGGAATGATCTGCACAAAGCCGTTCTGTTCCAGCCGCTGCAGGGCAGCACGCACCGGTGTGCGCGAAATGCCGAACCGTTTGCACAGCTGATTTTCGCTGATGGTCTCTCCGGGCTTGATCTTCAGCGTAACGATATCATGTTCCAACGTCTGGTAGATGTCCTCCGGATGCAGCTGTTCAGCCATGTGCTCACACTCCATTTATACAGTTGATGATAAGATATTTCTATTTTAGCCTGCCCAAAAGAGATTGTCAACGCATGGGAATGAAGTATACAATAGCCTGTATACAAGCATAGGAAAAGCTCCGAAATTTATCATTTTTGACAAAAGATTGATATATCAGATGAAAATGGACGGAATTGTGTCATCAAATTGTAACAGTTTCCACGAGAAACGGATAAGATTGTTAGTTATGCACAAAGAAACTTTACGAAGTTGGTGAAGTTTGGCTCTTGTGCGGATGTGAATTTTCTGTTACGATTAGCGTGCAATGAAAATGCTGTATACAGGGGCATACCAAAAACTTTGCTGGCGTATGAGGCAAAACGGCACCCCTGAAACAAGGAGGAAGATTATGAAAAAGATCTCTCGTCGCAATTTCCTGAAGGTATCTGGTGCAATGGCAGCTGCAGGTGCTCTGGCAGCCTGCGGCGGTTCCGGTGCATCCACTCCGGCTGCTTCCGGTGCAGCATCCACCAGCACTGCAGCAAGTGCCGCAGCAGCCGGTGAGGACAAGTTTGCATCTCTGGGCGATTTCACCATGACCGTGGGTCATGCACAGCCCGAGGGCAACCCCCGCTTTGTTTCCATGGAGCAGTTTGCCGCCGATGTGGCAGAGGCCACCAACGGCCATGTGAAGATCGAAGTTTACGGCAACGGCCAGCTGGGCACCGAGAAGGAGATGCTGGAGCAGGTCGTGGCCGGTACCGTGCAGGGCATGCGCGGCGGTCAGTTCGACTTCAGCCCCCGCCTGCTGATGTTTACCCTGCCCTTCCTGACCAATACCCGTGCACAGGTCACGGCTCTGCTGCAGAGCGACCTGGCACAGAAGGTGTGCGCTGAGGCCGAGGGCGAGACCGGCACCGTCATCATCAACCTGTGCGATGCAGGCGGCTACCGCCAGTTCTCCAACTCCAAGCATGCCATCAAGGCTCCTGCAGACCTGAAGGGCCTGAAGATGCGTACCAACGGCATGAAGACCATTGACATGACCTTCCAGGCAATGGGTGCTACCACCACTACCATCCCGTACTCCGACCTGTACATGGGCCTGAAGACCGGCGTTGCAGACGGTCAGGAGAACCCCTGGGTCAACGTGGAAGGCATGAAGTTCTATGAAGTGCAGAAGTACTTCACCGAGGTCAACTACCAGTTCCATCCGGACCCCTTCTATGTGAACGCAGCATGGTGGAACGGCCTGCCCGAGGAGTACCGCGATATCATTACCGAGTGCGCCACCAAGATGGGCGAGTACAACGACGAGCTGATCGACAAGAACTCCAGCGCCGCAAAGCAGACCATCGTGGACTACGGCTGCGAAGTCTACGAGCCCTCTGCCGATGAGCTGAAGGCCTTCCAGGCCGCTGTGCAGTCCGTGTACGACCAGTGTGTCACCGAGGGAATCTGCACCGCCGACGAGATCAAGGAGATGCAGGATATCGTTGCAAAGGCATAAGCAGAAACGACCAAAGGCAAGAACGGCCATGTTACGGTAAAGGCGAGAGGGCAGCCTGCGGGCTGCCCTCTGCTGTAACAGGCCAATGGAAAAAGTTGTAAAATAACCGAAAGGGGCTGAGCACCATCGAAAAGCTGAAAAAAATCGGCAAGAAGCTGTTTGACATATACTTTACCATCGGCGTGATCGCCATGGCACTGCTGGCGGCTCTTGTGATCTTTACCGTTATTGCGCGCTACTGCTTCTCCCTGAGCTGGAAGCAGCTGGCAGAGTTCAACACCACCCTGTTTGCCTTTACCACCTTCTGGGGCATGGGTATCAACGTGATCAAGGACGAGCACGTCATGATCGACATCCTTTACGACGGCGTGAAGCCTGCCCGCAAGCGCTGGCTTGCCATCATCAACTACCTCATCGTGCTGGCTGTGGTGCTGGTGTTCACCTATCAGGGCTTCAAGTATGTGGGTGTTGCCGGTAAGCAGATCAGTCAGGGCATGGAGATCCCCATGATGTACATGTACGGCATCATGCCGGTGTGCGGCATCATCTGTGCCATCTGTGTCGTGATCAAGATCATCACCCTGTACAAGGCCGACATTTCCTACTTTGCGCCCAAGAATCAGGCGCTGAGCCGTGACGACGCATAAGCGGAAAGGGGAGAATACACAACTATGGCAATGCTCATCCTTCTGGTGCTGCTGATCTTCTTTGCCGCGCTGGGCATCCCGCTGGCCTTCGCCATCGGCGCTTCCTGCGTGACCTATATTCTGATCTATGCACCTACCTTTATTACTATGCTGCCGCAGCGCGTGTGGAACGGTGCCTACAGTGAGCTGATGATCGCCATGCCGCTGTTCATGCTGGCTGGTGAGCTGATGAACACCGGCGGCATCACCCAGCGCATCATCAACTTCTGCATGGAGCTGCTGCGCCCCGTCCGCGGCGGTCTGGGCGAAGTGAACATCGTGGCTTCCATGATCTTCGGCGGCATTTCCGGCTCCTCCGTGGCCGACACATCGGCGCTGGGTTCCATCCTGATCCCCGCCATGGAGAAGGAAGGCTACCCGCCGGAAGCTTCTGCGGGCATCACGGTGGCATCCTCCACCATGGGCATGATCATCCCGCCCTCTACGCCCATGATCGTTTACTCCATGATCTCCGGCGCATCGGTGGGTGCACTGTTCGTGGCAGGTGCCGTGCCCGGCATCCTGATCGGCCTGACCCAGCTGGTGCTGGTGTACATCATCAGTGCCAAGAAGGGCTGGCACCCGGAAAAGGTCAAGTTTGACGGCAAGCGCGCCGCCAAGAGCCTGCTTTCCGGCATTCCTGCCCTCATCATGCCGCTGTTCATCATCGTCTGCGTTTCCTTCGGCGTGTGCACTGCATCCGAAAGTGCCGGTGTGGCCGTGCTGTATTCCATGCTGGTGGGCTTCTTCGTCTACAGGGAGCTGACATGGAAGGGCGTCTGGGAGGCTTTGAAAAAGACCCTGATCTCTTCTTCCTCCATCATGCTCATCATCGGCTTTACCACCATCTTTACATGGGTGCTGACCATGCAGAAGGTGCCGCAGACGGTGGGTGCCTTCTTCATGTCCCTGAACATGCCCGCGTGGGCCATTGCGCTGATCTTTGATGTGCTGATTCTGATGATCGGCACCTTCATCGACGTCAGCCCGGCCATCCTGCTACTCACCCCCATCCTGCTGCCGGTCATGGTGCAGTACGGATTCTCGCCGCTGCAGTTCGGTGCCATGATGATCACCGGTCTGGCCATTGGTCTGGTCACCCCGCCGGTCGGCATGTGCCTGAACGCCTGCAACAAGATCAACCGCATGCCCATCATTGAGATCTTCAAGGGCGCAGCGCCCTACGTGATCTGCAATGTGATCGTTCTGATCTCCATCAGCCTGTGGGGCCCGCTTACCACCGCCCTGCCGCAGCTGCTGGGCTACAGCATCTTCTGAGCTCAACGCGTATACCTCTTATAAAGACAGGCAGCGCTCCCTTGCGGGGCGCTGTTTGTTTTTCTGTACGCAAACAGGCGGAACCGTTGTATTTGGCCGACAGATATGGTACACTAAAACCACTTGTGTATAGGAATATAGGAAAAGAGGATCTGCAACATGGATACACAAAAACAAAAGCGCAGCGCTTTTTCCGGCAAGATCGGCTTTGTGCTGTCGGCCGCAGGCGCTTCGGTGGGCCTTGGCAATATCTGGCGGTTTCCGTACCTCGCCGCGAAATACGGCGGCGGCATTTTTCTGCTGGTGTACATCGTGCTGGCCGTCACCTTTGGCTACACGATGATCGTGGCCGAAACGGCACTGGGCCGCATGACCCACAAAAGCCCGGTGGGTGCCTTTGGCGCCTTTGGCAAAAAGGGCGGCCTGCGGTTCGGCGGCTGGATCAATGCGGTCATCCCCATTCTGATCGTGCCGTACTATTCGGTCATCGGCGGCTGGGTCATCCGCTATCTGTCGGAGTATATCAGCGGCCATGGCAGTGAGCTTTCGCAGGACGGTTATTTTTCCAATTTCATTTCCAGCGGACTGTCGGCAGAGGTGTGCTTTCTGATCTTCACGGCCTTTACGCTGGCCATCATCTTTGCCGGTGTGCGCAACGGCGTGGAGCGTGTTTCCAAGGTGATGATGCCGGTGCTGGTGGTGCTTTCGGTGGTCATTGCGGGCTATTCGGTCACGCGCCCGGGCGCACTGGCCGGCGTCAGATATTTTCTGGTGCCGAATGTGGCAAACTTCTCCTGGATGACGGTGGTCACAGCCATGGGTCAGATGTTCTATTCGCTGTCCATCGCCATGGGCATTCTGGTCACTTTTGGCTCCTATATGAAAAAGGATGTCTCCATTGAGGAATCCACCGAGAACGTGGAACTGTTCGACACGGCCATTGCCATCATGGCGGGCCTGATGATCATTCCGGCGGTGTTCTCCTTCTCCGGCGGCGACCCGGATACCCTGCAGGCCGGTCCGGCGCTGATGTTCATTACTATCCCCAAGGTGTTCGAGAGCATGGGCTTTGGCCACGTGGTGGGCATCCTGTTCTTTTTGCTGGTGCTGTTTGCAGCCGTCACCAGCTCCATTGCCCTGACCGAGAGCGCGGTCTCCACCTTTGAGGACGAGCTGGGCTGGAGCCGCGAGCGCGCAACGGCACTGATCGGCCTGATCATGGTGGCGCTGGGCAGCCTGTCCGCACTGGGCTACGGCCCGCTGGCGGGCGTGACGGTGTTCGGGATGCAGTTTCTGGATTTCTTCGATTTCCTTACCAACTCTGTCATGATGCCCATTGCAGCCATTGCTATCTGCCTGCTGGTGTCCCGCGTGATCGGCGTGCAGAAGATCGAAGAAGAGGTGACGCTGGGCGGCAAGCCCTTCCGCCGTAAAAAGATCTTCAACTTCATGATCCAGTATCTGTGCCCCATCTTTGCGGCCATCATTCTGGTCAGCTCGGTGGCAAATGCCCTTGGCTGGATCGCTATGTAAGCAACCGTTACCATCGGGAAGAATGCTGAAAACGCAGCGGTAAATAACAGAAGAGTCGTGCAAAGCTGAGCATCTGTGAAAGAACAGGTGCTCAGCTTTTTGCGTTTTTTTGCCGCACCGGAAGGAAAATAACGATAAAAAGCCCGGAATTTACCTTTTTAAGTGCGAAAAATTCCCAAATAGCTTGAAACGCTTTTGTTGCAGTGTTAAAATAATAACACTGCTTTTATGGGGTAATCGATGCAAAACTCAGTGCGGTCTGCTCGCAAGCGTCGGGGTTCCTGTGGGATGTGTAAGAATCGCTAAAGCAGCACTGCGCTACTGCACTTGCGTGGTACTGCCTCCGAAAATGTGAGGAAAATATTCGTATGATGAAGAAGATCTCCCGCCGCTCGTTTTTGCAGGTTTGCGGCATTACGGCGGCAACGGCAGCGCTGACCGCCTGCGGCGGCGGTAAGACCGAAACGACGAAAAAAGACGATGCGCACGAAGCCATCACCTTTATGGCACCTTATAAGGAGATAGAAGCCTTTATTGAGCAGGTACACAGCGTTTACCCGGAAGTGAACATCGAGGTCGTTCCCTACAGCGGCGATAACACCACCACCTGTTTGCAGAATATGTTTGCGGCGGGCGACCTGCCGGACGTCTGCACCTTGACCTACTACGACCCCCGGATCGATCTGGTCTCCGACAAACTGCTGGACCTTTCCGGCTACGATTTTACGGATAACTATGTGGAGTCCCGTCTTCAGGACGTGTTCGATAACGGTGCCATCTACCTGCTGCCCTCGACCTACAACTGCTACGGCATCACCTACAACAAGACCCTGCTGAAGAAATACGGCTGGGAGCTGCCCAATTCTTTCGCGGAGCTGGAAGAACTGGCGGCAAAGGCAAAGGAAGCAGGGGTTGATCTCTGTCTGCCGCAGATCCAGTATCCGGGCTACGGTTTCCAGTACCTGTGCAACATTGCGGACGCCGATTTCCTCGGCACACTGGACGGCAGGCTGTGGCAGCGGGATTATCTGTCCGGTAAGGCGAATGTCAGCAATACCCCCGGCATGATGCAGGCGATGGCCTATGTCCAGAAGTGGAAGGACATCGGGATGCTGAACGACACCGGCGACGCTCTTGACGACAATGTGACCCGGCAGAGGATGACCGAGGGCAACACCCTGTTTCTGATGGGCGGCACCAACGGCATCGTGGAGGCAGACGGCAACGCCGATAAATACGGGCTGATGCCGTTTCTCTCGGAGGACGGCACCCAGAACGTTTTTGTGCTGAATGTGAACCGCTTCTACGGTCTGAATAAAAAGCTGGAGCAGGACCCCCAGAAGCTGGAAGATGCGCTCAAGGTGATGCGTGTGCTATCCACCGTTGCAGGCACCAGCGCTCTGCAGCCCGCAACGGCGCTGAAAAGCAGCCTGCTGCCCTTTAAGGACGCAAAAGCGGACGGCACCTACTATGCCGACATCGCCGATGCCCTGAATGCAGGCAACACCGCGCCCTTTATCTACTCCGGCTGGGAAAACACCATCGTGACCACCGGCCTTAAAATGCTGGACTTTATCAAGGGCAACGCCACCATGGAGGATGTGATCCGTCAGCTGGACGAGGATCAGGATAGTGTGGTGAACAACACCCCGGATGTCATCACTACCGTTACGGAGGAGCTTTCGCAGGAGGACTGCGCCATGCTGGTGGGCCGTTGCTTTGCACAGGCTACCGGCAGCGACCTTGCACTGGTGTCGCTGAGCACATGGATCCCCGGCAACCCGTCCGAACAGAACCATCACGGCGTAGCTGCCAAGCTGTATGCCAAGGGCATTACGGATTACGACCTTTCGGTGATTTTACCTACCGGCTGGAACCGCACCATCCAGACCGTTGCCCTGACCGGGCAGCAAATCAACGACCTGCTTGCTTCTGGTTATGATGCCTACGGCAACGGCAAGGGCTATCCCTATGTGCTGGTAAGCCCGGTGCAGCCGGATGCGGGCAAGACCTATCAGGTTGCCATCTGCGGTGTGAGCGACCAGCTGGCTGCGGAGACCACGGTCACAGACAGCGGCGTGGTGGGCATGGATGCTGCAAAAGCCTTCTTTGGTGCATACACCACCATCAGCCGGGCAGATACCGCATGGAGCTAGGGTGCATCTGAAACAGAACAGACAGGAGATACCAGATGTGAACAACAAACTATATAAAAAGCTGCTTTGGGGCATCGGCGTTGTCATCGTTGCGGTCATCCTGACCCTTTTTATCGTGAGCCGGACCTACATCCAGAACCTTGTCTACCATGAGCGGCTGAACCAGATGGAAGAGGTCACCCATCAGATGTTCCGCAGTCTGGAGGATGTGATCGACAACCATTGGAGCGAGGTGAAAGTACAATGCAATTATTTGTACTGCACTCCGTTAAAGACCGATACCGAGTTCTATCGCTATCTGAAAAAGCTGTCGGAGCTTTCCAATTACCATGAAAGACAGATCGAACTGATTGCCGTGGACTCTGCCGGACATTACTATACTCAGAATGGCCGCATGGGGCTGCTGCGAGGAATGAACTATCTGGCAGACTCTCCGCAGTGGGTCAGCTATGTTTCCAACTCGCTGACCGTGGACGATTCCCGGATGGTGTTCCTGGAACAGCTCTCCACCCCCATCACACTGCAAAGCGGAGAAAAAGGAATCACCCTGCGCTACTTTGGCATTTCGCAGAGCATGACCCAGCTGAACGATTATTTCCGCTGTGATGCCTACGAAAATAACAACAGCGTCTATGTGCTGGATGACGATGGTTTCAAGCTGTTCAACGCCAACGATACCGAACTGCTGAAGGGACACAACGTATACACTGTGCTCTCCCGGATGTCCTATCTGCACGGCTCTTCCTTTGCGGAGGCAAAGGAGCGGCTTGACTGCACAGGTTCCTGTTATTCCAACGCCGTGCTGGACGGCACCGAGTATTTCTACGCCCTGAAGCAGATGGAAAACGCCTGGTGGACGCTGGCATTCCTTGTTCCGGCAGAATATGTGGCCGTGAATACCCAAAAGCTGGTCAACATCGTCATGGTCATCATCATCGTCATTGCGATGGTGTTCTCGGTCATAACAGTTTTTGTCGGCTGGTCTCTCCTGCGGCAAAAGCAGCAGCAGGAGCTGCAGGCAGAAAAAGAAGCGAACCTCCGTCTTGAGCAATACAACATCCATCTGACGCAGGCAAACGATGAGCTGCGGCAGGCACAGGACATTGCCGCGGAGGCACTGCAGTCCGCCGAGCGCGCCAGCAAGGCTAAGACGGACTTCCTTGCCAACATGAGCCACGATATCCGCACCCCCATGAACGCCATCATCGGCATTACCACCCTGATGAAAAACGAGCTGCACCAGCCGGAAAAGCTGGCCGAACATCTGGGCAAGCTGGAAAACTCCGGCCAGCTGCTGCTGGGCATCATCAACGATATTCTGGATATGAGCCGCATCGAGAGCGGCAAGACCACCCTGAATGAGGAAAAAATGAATCTGCCCCAGCAGATCAGCCAGCTGGACAGCATCATCCGCCAGCAGGCAGGTCAGCGCCGCCAGACCTTTACGGTAAACACCCATCTGCAGCACGAAAATGTGCTGGCAGACCCCAACCGTCTGAATCGGGTGCTGATGAATATTCTCTCCAACGCAGTCAAATACACACCCACCGGCGGACATATCCGGTTTGAGGTGGACGAGCTGCCCCGGAACGAGCACTACGCCCGATACCGCTTTGTGGTGCAGGATGACGGCATTGGCATGAGCGAGGCCTACCAGAAGACTCTTTTTGATCCCTTTACCCGCGAGGAGCGCTCCGGCACCAACAAGGTGCAGGGCACCGGCCTTGGCATGGCCATCACAAAGAGCATTGTGGACCTGATGGGCGGCTCCATCGGTGTGGAGAGCGCCACCGGCAAGGGCACCCGCTTTGAGGTGGTGCTGGAATTTCCCATTGATGCCGAGGCAGACCATGCGCAACAGGTGCAGGCCCTGCCGGAGGAAGCGGAAGAAACTTCGCCCCTGTCCGGCATGAAGTTCCTCTGCGCCGAGGATAACGCTATCAACGCCGAAATTCTGGAAATGCTGCTGGAAGCCAAGGGTGCAAGCTGCACCATCTGCTCCAACGGTCAGGAGATCGTGGATGCCTTTGCCAGCGTAAAGCCCGGCGATTACGACATGATTTTGATGGATGTGCAGATGCCGGTGATGGACGGCTTGGAAGCCACCCGCCGCATCCGCAGCGGCGAGAATCCGCTGGGCAGGATCATCCCCATCCTTGCCATGACCGCCAACGCCTTCCTTGAGGATATGCAGAAGAGCAGGGAAGCCGGTATGGACGAGCATCTGTCCAAACCCGTGGATATCGCTGCGCTGGAACAGACGGTAAAACGCTTTCGTGTTACCCCCCCCCGAAAATAAATAGCGGACAAGCGCGTTTCCGCAGAGAAAGCACACAAATGATGTAAATGATGCAGGAGAAGGTTAGAACGTGAATACACTTTCCGAGATCGAGGTCTATTACAAAAAGCGCGAGCGGCGGCTGATCGAAAAGCTCCACAAACAGGAAGCAGCCCTTGCCGCAGCGAATCAGAAGCTGAAACAATTGACCGAAAATCAGAGAGCACCGGTGGACGAAACCGCCGAGCAGCATGCTGCACGGGAGCAGAAGCTCAAGGAAGAGCTTTATCGGGACCCGCTGACAGGAGCCTACAACCGCCGCTATTACGAAGAGGTCGTCCGCAAGATCATCGGCCCGGCGGGTGTCGCACTGCTGGATGTGGACGATTTCAAGATCTGCAACGATACCTATGGGCATCATGCCGGAGATATGGCGCTGAAAACGGCGGCAAACGCCATTCAATCCCGCATCCGGAAGTCGGACCTGCTCATCCGCTGCGGCGGGGACGAGTTTCTGCTGGTGCTGCCCGGCATTCCGGGAGATTTTCTGCGCACCAAGCTGGAACAGATCTGCACCGCCGTGCAGATGGCATCCGTACCCGGCTACTCGCATTTCCGCATCTCGCTGAGCATCGGCGGAACCATGCAGTCCATCACCGACCCGATGGAAAATGTGGTCCGCCGTGCAGACCGGCTGATGTATCAGGCAAAGCGCCGCAAGAATACCGTCACGGTGGAGGTCCCGGGGCAGGATCTGGCTGCGCTGGAAAGATTTTTGCAGGAAAAATCACAGATCCTGCTGGTGGACGACTCCGAAATGAACCGTGTGATGCTGTCGGAGATCCTGGGGCAGGAGTACCGCATTCTGGAAGCGAAGGACGGACAGGAATGCATGGAAAAACTGCAGGAGGAAGCCGGAAACATTGCACTGGTGCTGCTGGATATCAATATGCCGGGAATGGACGGTTTTGAGGTGCTGAGGGCCATGAATGCCAACCATACCATCGAGGACACCCCGGTCATCATGATCTCCAGCGAGGACTCCGAAGATGCGATCCGGCGGTCCTATGAGCTGGGTGCGAGCGACTATGTCAACCGTCCTTTTGATGCACGCATCGTATACCGCCGGGTGACCAACATCATCAAGCTGTACGCCAAGCAGCGGCGGCTGGTACAGATGGTGTCGGATCAGATCCGCGCCCGCGAAAACGATACGGATATTCTGGTGGGCGTGCTGAGCCACATCGTGGAGTTCCGCAACGGCGAAAGCGGGCCCCATGTGCGGCACATCCGCACCATCACCGAACTGCTGCTCCACCATCTGCTGGACATCAGCAGCAGATATCCGCTCACGGCGGAGCAGCAGGATCATATCCCGCTGGCCTCTGCCCTGCACGACATCGGCAAGATCGCCATTGACGAAAAGATCCTCAACAAGCCCGGCAGGCTGACACCGGAGGAATTTGAGCTGGTCAAGACCCACAGTATGCGGGGCGCCGAAATGCTGCACGGTCTGGAAGATTTTGCCGAGCAGCCGCTGCTGCAGACCGCCTACGAGATCGCCCGCTGGCACCACGAACGCTGGGATGGCCGCGGCTACCCGGATGGGCTGAAGGGCGATGAGATCCCCATCAGCGCACAGCTGGTCTCGCTGGCCGATGTGTACGATGCACTGACCAGCGACCGCTGCTACAAAAAAGCCTACCCCCACGAAAAAGCCGTGCAGATGATCCTGAACGGCGAGTGCGGGGCGTTCAATCCGTTGCTGCTGCAATGCCTGACGGATATCCAGACCGACCTGAAAGAAGAGCTACAGGGGCATCCAAACTGAGCTGCGGATGCGATCAAAACAGGAGTATAAAAAAGCCCGAATGAAACACAGAATCTCACGCCGTGCATTCTTGAACGGATGCACGCTGCTGGCGGCAGCTGCTGCCGTAGGCAGTCTGACTTCCTGCGGAGGAAAGGAAGCAAAAGACAGCGGTCTTGCACAACTCGTTGTGGGAAGCGACACCTACCCGCCTTATATTTATCTGAACAATGACGGTGTCCCCACCGGGATCGATGTGGAGATCGCCACCGAGGCGTTCCGCCGCATGGGGTATGCTGCCCGGTTTGAAACGATCGACTGGGAGCAGAAAACAAATCTTGTGGAAAGCGGTGCCATCGACTGCATCTGGGGCTGCTTTTCCATGGATGGCCGCGAAGAGGTATACCGCTGGGCGGGGCCTTACATGGTGAGCCGTCAGGTGGTTGCGGTGGATGCCGACAGCAGCATCCGATCCCTCAGCGACCTTGCCGGCAAGACCATCGCCGTGCAGAGCACCGGCAAGCCGGAGGAGATCTTTCTCAGCGGCTCCGACCCGCGCATCCCGCAGACGGTGGAGGTGCTCAGCATCGAAAACCGCAGTGTGCAGTACGCAATGCTGGCCTGCGGCTATGTGGACGGCATCGCCGCCCACGAGACAGGAATCCTGCAATATATGAAGGACAATGCCGTAGACTTCCGCATTTTGGAGGAACCGCTGCTGGTCACCGGGCTGGGCATCGCCTTTGCCAGAAACGACACCCGCGGGCTGGACAGCCAGCTGACCGATACCCTTGCGCAGATGCGCGCGGACGGCACGCTGGAGCGGATCATTGGCCGATACCTTGAAAATGCTGCGCAGTATCTGGAGGTGGACACCATTGGCGCGTAAAAACAGAACCACCCCGGATAAAAGGAGATGGGCGGGCTATCTGATCGTCGGCGTGCTCCTGATGATCGGTGTGACATTTCTTTCCGGCTGGCGGGCAATGCGTACAGCGGAGGAACGCTTTTGCCAGACCCTTGAGTTTGTCAAATCCCAGTCCACCAGCTTTGAAAAGTACAATGATACCATCACGGCAAAGGCACTGCGCCGCACGGCGGTCGCGGTCAATCAGCTGGCAGAGGACCCTGCCCTCGACCTCTCCGACCCGCAGTGCCTGAACAGGCAGGCAGAAAAGCTCTGGCTCACCGGCATTTCGGTTCTGGGGCCGGACGGCACGCTCCGGTGCGAGTCCACGACCAATGGCATCGGCTATGCCCGGTTTGGCGGCCAGCTGAAAAATGACGCCATTCTGGATGTTTTATCTTACCCGCGAAAGACCTATGTGAAGCGCGTCCTGCTGGAAGATGGCTCTGCTGTGGATGTTGCGGCACACCGGGCAGAAAGCACAGAGCTGCTCCTGCTTGCCTACCGGTATACCCCGGCGGAATTTGTGGAGGAAACGGCGCTGTCCATCCAGAGCGTACTGGATGGCTACCCGGCAGAAACCAGCGGCACGCTGTTCATTGTGCAGAACAATCAGGTCATTGCCGCAAACCGCCCGGAGCTGATGGGGCAGGATACTGCGGACAGCCCGCTGGTGCAGGGAATCCGCAAAGCCAGTGCCGCAGAAAAGCTGACCCATACCCGGGATTGGAACGGCTCCGGCTGCTATTTCGGGATGTTCTGCCATGGCAGATCCTTCGATCTCTATGCGTACACGGATGAAAAAATGATCTTCCGGGAGTCGCTTTCGCTGGTCCTGATTGCGCTGGTCGGCTACAGCCTGCTTGTAATGGTCCTTCAGCTGCTGCGCCGCCGCTCCGTGCAGGAGATGGAACAGCAGAAAAAAGAGCAGGAGAGGAAGTATCAGACCCAGCTGGAAGAGCAGAACCGCAAGCTGGAGATCGCGCTCCAGCACGAGGGGGCGGCAAACCGCGCCAAGCGGGAGTTCCTGTTCAATATGAGCCACGATATCCGCACCCCCATGAACGCCATCATCGGCTTCACCTCGCTGGCTGCGACCCATATCGACAATAGGGAACAGGTGCTGGACTACCTGAAAAAGATCTCCACTTCCAGCCAGCATCTGCTCTCCCTCATCAATGATGTGCTGGATATGAGCCGCATCGAGAGCGGAAAGGTAAAGATCGAGGAAAAAGCGGTGCATCTGCCGGATCTCGTCCACGATGTGCGCTCCATCATCCAGCCCAATATTTCGGCAAAGCGGCTGTCGCTTTTCATCGATACCATGGATGTGGAGAACGAGGATATCATCACCGACCCGCTGCGGCTGAACCAGATCCTGCTGAACATTTTGTCCAATGCCATCAAGTTTACCCCCACAGGCGGCATGATCAGCATCCGCATTGCCGAGAAAAACGGTGCGCCTGCGGGCCGGGCCTGCTATGAGTTCCGCATCAAGGACAACGGCATCGGCATGAGCGAGGAGTTCCAGAAGCACATCTTTGAGGAGTTCACCCGTGAGGAAAACTCCACCGTCAGCGGCATTCAGGGCACCGGCCTCGGCATGTCCATCACCAAGAACATTGTGGATCTGATGGGCGGCACCATCGCCATTGAGAGCGAGCCGGGCAAGGGCAGCGAGTTCATCGTGAACCTCTGCTTTGCGCTCAGCGGACAAAAGGTGGAGCTCAGGCAGCTCCCGCAGCTGGAAGGGCTGCGGGCACTGGTGGCGGACGACGATACCGACACCTGCCTGAGCGTCAGCACCATGCTCTCCAAGATCGGGATGCGGCCGGAGTGGACGATCTCCGGCAGGGAAGCGGTGATCCGCACCCGGTACGCCATGGAACAGGGAGATGAATTCAGCGTTTACATCATCGACTGGCTGATCCCCGATATGAACGGCATCGAGATCGTGCGGCAGATCCGCAAGGTGATCGGAAAAAGTTGCCCCATCATCATCCTGACGGCCTACGACTGGGCCGATATTGAAGAGGAAGCCCGCGCTGCCGGTGTTACCGCCTTCTGCGAAAAGCCGCTGTTCCTCTCGGAGCTGCGCAGGGTGCTGGCAGAGCCGTTCGGTGCAGAGCCTGCCCGCAGGCCGGTGCAGCTGAATGCGGAGGCCTTCAAAGGGAAAAAGATCCTGCTGGTGGAGGACAACGAGCTGAACCGCGAGATCGCGCAGGAGATCCTGAAGGAAGCAGGCTTTGAGGTGGAATCGGCCGAGGATGGTGAGATCGCCGTCCGGAAGATGAAGCAGGCGGCAGACGGACAGTATGACCTGATCCTCATGGACATCCAGATGCCCAACATGGACGGCTACGAGGCAACGCGGCAGATCCGTGCCCTGCCGGATGCCGCAAAGGCGGGCATCCCCATCTTTGCAATGACGGCAAATGCCTTTGAGGAAGACCGTCAGAATGCGTTGAAAGCCGGTATGAACGGCCATATTGCAAAGCCGCTGGATATTCCGCACCTGCTGCAGGTCCTTGCAGAGGTATTGAAATAAACAGCGCCCAAAAGCAAAAGCACCCACAGCAAGCGCCACAGAGGTTTGACCTCCGGTGAGCAAATTGCTGTGGGTGCTTTATTTTTATGCCTGAACGGCAGTTGGTCACAGGATCTTGCGCAGCTCCTGCACAAGGTCGCCGATCACGATGGGTTTGGACAAAAAGCCATTCATGCCACTTTCCAAGGCATTGCGGCGGTCTTCGTCGAATGCGTTGGCGGTCATGGCAAGGATCGGAATCTTTGCCAGTGCGGGGTCATCCAGTGCGCGGATCTGCCGGGTGGCGGTACACCTGAATGGTTAGGGCGTCCTCCTCCTGCTGTACCTGTTCTGCGGTTTTTGTGCCGCAGCCGGTCAGCAGGGAAACCGCCATCACCAATGCCGCAAGCAGTAAAATAAGGCGGTGCAATGTTCTTTTGTTCACTAAATCGTTCTCCTCACAACTCTTGGGCAGCAGCCATTTTCCGGCAAAGCTGCTTTGGCCTACTTGTCGTACATCACTGCCCGCAAGAGTGTGCGCTGTAAAACCCGCCCACGGAAAGGATGCCGCAAATATTTTGCGTGTGTCCTGTTTTGTACTCTCCCTCTACCGCGAAAGGGCAGAGAATGACAGAAACATAAAAATATTTTACTACTGCCATGAAGGATTTTTAATGAATTTTCACGTATTTATACATAAAAAATACGCGTGTCCGATTTCTTTGCATCGGCGTACATGGCGGGCGGAAAACTGTGGGGGGCAGCCTGCGTTACTGCACCCCACGGATGGCATCCGTCGTGATCTTGTACTGTTCCGTCACACGGGCAAACCATTCCCCGGAGCCTTCCAGTGTGCCCGCACGCAGCACCTCGGTCAGCTCATAGGCGGGCTGATAGAGATTGGTAAAGCCAAGGTTCTGGCATACACCCTTGAGCGTGTGTGCCGCACGGAATGCTTCCTGTGCGTTTCCTTCCTTCAGTGACTGCTCCAGCTTTGGATAGCTGTCGTCGTTCAAAAACATCAGCGCAAATTTACGGACCATACTCTCACGGGGCAGCCGATGAAATACCTCTTCATAGTCTGCGCCCATTTCTTTATAACACTCCTGAATCGTCATAATCCCTGCACGGCCTTTCTTATTTCTTTCTATGTGCGGCACTGCATCGTCACAAAAGTGCCACGCGGATTTGTTGCAGTTTGTTATACTATCAATATACCATTTATTTAGTAGGATTTCAATTCATTTGCAGCGGTATTTTATAAAAATAAGGGCCGCTGTACATTATTTTGTGCAGCAGACCCCTTTCGTTTGCAGAGAGTTCAGGAACTTTCTCTGCCGGCTTTTCTTTCGGGTGGCAATGTCCTGAAAACAGAAATGGCCCGGCTGATGCCGGGGCTGGGTGTACTTGAACAGCATCCCGTCCAGATAGATTGACACCGGTTTATAGGGGAGCGTCTGCCAATTTTAGCAGAAAGCATAGAAAACGGCGATTTTGGCCTCAATTAGCTGGAAAGCCGATTTTATTAGCAGGGACCGAAAATTCTGCTAATGGCATTCGCTGGCTGATTTTGGCGATCGGTTCAAAATGAAAAATGCGAAGATCGTCTTTCCCATGGAAAAATGACCTTCGCATTTTCTTGAAATGGCGTCCCCGATGTGATTCGAACACACGGCCTTCCGCTTAGGAGGCGGACGCTCTATCCAGCTGAGCTACGGAGACAGATACCCTATTATAATACAGCATTTTGCGGATAAAATCAAGTTGAACCGTAAAGCAAAATGGTGTATGCTATAGGAGAAATGAAATAGCCGCGGCAGGTCTTGCCGCGTGCGGAGGATCTTATGGAAAAGATAAAGAGGAAAAAGCTGTTTTACCGCCCGGCGGGCAAGCGCAAGGGAGGGTATACGCCTACGCAGATCATCTGCGGGAGCTTTGTCATCGTGATCGCGCTGGGGACTTTCCTGCTCAGCCTGCCCATTGCCAGCAGGCATGGGCAGCTGGATGTGCTGGATGCCATGTTCACGGCCACCAGTGCCACCTGCGTTACCGGCCTGATCGTGCGGGACACCTGGACGCAGTTCACCTTCTTCGGGCAGGCCGTGATCCTGCTGCTCATTCAGGTAGGCGGACTTGGTCTGGTCACGCTCACCAGCTTTTTTGCGCTGGCCATGCGGCGGCGCATGGGCTTCCGTGACCTGCGGCTGCTGGGCGAGAGCGTCTCGGCAGACGGATACGCGCAGGCAAAGGACGTGCTGAAGATCGTGGTGGGTCTGGCCGGGCTGTTTGAGGGCATCGGTATCCTGCTGCTGCTGTTTGTCTTTGTGCCGCAGTTTGGGCTGGAGGGTATCTGGGTCAGTGTGTTTACGGCAATTTCGGCCTTCTGCAACGCGGGCTTTGACCTGTTTGGCCGGTTCGGGCAGTATTCCTCGCTGGTGCCCTATGTGAACAACTACTATGTACAGGCCGTTGTGATGTTCATGATCATTTCCGGCGGTCTGGGCTTTATGGTCTGGGTGGAGATCGGCGAGTACCACAAAAAACACCGCCTGTCTCTGCAGGCTAAGGTGGTGCTGAGCTTCTCGGTGATCCTGTGGCTCGGCGGTGCGGCGCTCATCGCGCTGATGGAGTGGAACAATCCTGCCAGCATGGGCGGGCTCTCTGTGCCCGGTAAGCTGATGGCGGCGCTGTTCCAGTCGGTGTCTACCCGTACGGCGGGCATGAATACCATCGACCTTGCCGCCTGCGGGCCCATTACCAAGCTGCTGATGAGTGTGCTGCAATTCATCGGTGCGGCACCCGGCTCCACCGGCGGCGGTGTGAAGGTGACCACCTTTGCCGTCATCATCCTGACCATCCGCAGCGTGGCTCAGGGCCGCGACGACTGTGTGATCGCAGAGCACCACATCGAGTCCAAGACGGTTTATCGTGCTTTGACCATTATCGTGCTCGGCGGGCTGGCGGCGGTTGGCTCGGCTGTGGTGGTGTACTACAACACTTCGGAGGCGGTATCGATCATTGACGCGATCTTTGAATCCTGCTCGGCCTTTGGTACGGTGGGCCTTTCGGTGGGCGTTACCAGCCAGCTGAACCGGGGCGCGAAAGCTTTGTATATGGCGGTCATGTTCATGGGCCGTGTGGGCCCGGTGTCGCTGGCCATGAGCCTGACGGCAAAGCCCGACGATAACAAGCGGAAGATCATGCCGGTGGGACATATCAATGTGGGTTAAATGATTTGAATGCCCTCCGCTGGCGTGTTGGGCATGAATAGAGCAAATCAGGGCAGACTGCGGTCTGCCCTGATTTGCGTTTTCACGTGAAGAGTCGTAAAGGCAAACGTCAGAGTATAATAAAAGTGGATGCTATCCCAAAACAGCACTCACTTTTTGTATATTAAGAATAAAAAATCACTCTGCGTACAGAGAAATGATGTTCAGCAGGATCTCGGTGCAGCGGTCCATGCGTTCGGCGGTGATGCACTCACACACGCCGTGGAAGTTGAAGCCGCCGGTGCCAAGGTTCGGGCAGGGCAGGCCCTTCCAGCTCAGCATAGCGCCATCGGTGCCGCCGCGCACCGGAATCTCTTCCGGTTCCAGCCCGGCCATGCGGGTGGCCTTGCGTGCGGTTTCTACTAAATGGAAATGCGGCTTGATCTTTTCCAGCATGTTGCGGTAGCTGTCCTTGATCTCCACCTCAACGGTGCCTTCGCCGTACTTGCCGTTCAAAAACTCGGCAATGTCCAGCATGTTGTCCTTTTTGAACTGCAGCTTGTCAGCGCTGTGGTCGCGCAGGATATAGCCCAGTTTTGCGGTGGTCACATCGCCGTACATCTGGCACAGATGATAGAAGCCCTGCCGGCCCTCGGTCGTTTCGGGGCGGGCGGTGATGGGCAGCGCCTGATGGAACTCCATGGCTACATTGGAAGCGTTGATCATGGTGTCCTTGGCAGTGCCCGGGTGGACAGAGAAACCGTGGATGGTCACGGTGGCAGAAGCGGCGTTGAAGTTCTCGTACTCAATGGAACCGGCATCGCCGCCGTCCACAGTGTAGGCAAAGTCTGCGCCGAAGCCGGGGATGTCAAACAGCTCTGCGCCCTCGCCGATCTCCTCGTCCGGCGTAAAGGCTACGCACAGTCTGCCGTGGGGCAGGCCCTTTTGCTGCAGGGTCTCCACGGCGGTGAGGATCTCCGCAATGCCGGCCTTGTCGTCGGCGCCCAGCAGAGTGGTGCCGTCCGAGGTGATAAGAGTCTCCCCCTTCATGGAGGGGAGGAAGGGGAACATGGAGGGCTTCATCACCATGCCGGTGGCAGGCAGGGTCACGTCACCGCCGTTGTAGTTCTCCCAGACGATGGGCTGCACGTTCTCGCCGCTGGCATCATCGGCGGTGTCCATGTGGGCAATGAGCCCCAGTGCGTGCTTGTCCTCGCAGCCCGGGGTGGCGGGCAGGGTGCCGTAGACGTAGCAGTGCTCGTCCACATGGGCATCCTCCATGCCAAGAGCCTTCATCTCCTCCACCAGCTGGCGGGAAAGGTCGAACTCCCGCTCGGCGGAGGGGTGAGTGCCGGAGGTCTCATCCGAGGTGGTGTGCACCCGGACATAATTCAAAAGCCGTTCATAAGCGCGCATAAGGCACACTCCTTTTATGTTTCAGTGATGTATACTACGACTTGCTCCTTCTATCATACCCTCTTTTCCGATTTTTTACAACTCTTTTTGCAGCATCTGCATGGAAATATGCGTCCTCATGCAAAAGATGAATATAATTCACCACTAAAAATGCGTCAGTCCGCGCAGAACGTGTTAAAATAAAGACAAAATCAGCCGGGAGGGAAGTTCTATGGCAACAAAAGTCTTTTTTTACACGCTGCGTCCGTACGATGAGCTGAGCATTGCACAGCGGCTGGCACCGCAGCTGGATATCGAGTTCGGCTATACGCAGGAATATCCCACACTGGAAAATGCAGAGCTGGCAAAGGGCTATGACGCTGTATCGGTAACGCCCTGCGATATGAGCGCGCCCATGGTAAAGCGCTTCCATGAACTGGGCGTAAAGTCCATCTGCTGCCGCTCCATCGGCTACGACCATGTGGACCGCGAGACTGCCCGGACGCTGGGGATGAAGGTGGCCAATGTGGATTATCCCCCAAACGGCGTTGCGAACTTTGCCATTATGCTCATGCTGATGAGCCTGCGCAAGGCGGGACACATCCTCAAGCGCGGGGAAGCGCAGGACTACTCGCTGCAGGGAAAGATCGGCCGTGACATCTCCACCTGCACGGTGGGCGTGATCGGTACCGGCCGCATTGGCCGCACGGTATTGCAGCATCTGTCTGGCTTTGGCTGCCGTCTGCTGGCCTACGATCTGTACCCCAATGCAGAGGTGAAGAAGATCGCGGAGTATGTGCCGCTGGAGACACTGCTGGCCGAAAGCGATGTCATCACCCTGCACACCAATGCCACCGAGGAGAACCACCATCTCATCGACGCCAAGGCCATTGAGACCATGAAGCCGGGCGTGACCATCATCAACACCGCACGCGGCAAGCTGATCGACAGTGATGCACTGATCGCCGGGCTGGAAAGCGGCAAGATCGGCGCGGCGGGCCTGGACGTGCTGGAAAACGAGAACGGCCTGTATTATTATAATCGCATGGGCGATGTGATCCCGAACCCGGAGCTGGCGGTTCTGCGCAGCATGCCCAATGTGATCCTGACCGACCACACGGCTTTCTACACCCACGAGGATGTGGAGAGCATGGTGCGCGGTGTGCTGGAAAGCGCCGTGGCCTTTGAACAGAACCAGCCTACCCGGCATGATGTGACGGATCTTTGATTTGTCAGGCAGACGATTTTGAATGGCCGCTGTTGCACTCTGGCCATATTCAGCGGAAATATGATTCCTAAATAGAGCAGATCCCGGCAGGCTGCGGCCTGCCGGGATCTGCATTTTCACGGGAGAGGGCGCAGCGGAAAACGGCATTCAGTGTGTTTGAAGCATCTGCCGGTTGGGACCCTTCCGGTGAAAAAGGGATTCCTGAAAAATCCGCAGATTTTCAGGAATCCCCAATAAAAAATAATTATTCCGCTAAAAATGCTCAGAGCAAAGCGGAGAGCATTCAAATGGTGATCAACCCAGACTGATGCCCATGCGGCGGGCGACGGTGAGCAGCTCGCAGCCCTCCGGCACGTTACGGGTCTTGCCTGCAATGTCGGCCAGACGGTTCTGGGTGACGTGACCGTTCACCATGGCGACTGTTACGCCGTAGCGCTCGATCTCTACCAGCTTTGCCGCATAGCTGCCGAACTGGGTGGCCAGAACACGGTCGTAGGCGCTGGGGCTGCCGCCGCGCTGCATGTGGCCCGGGATGCACACACGGGTCTCCATGCCGGTCTTTTTCTGCACGGCCTGTGCAATGCGGTTGGTGGCGGTGGTGCCAAAGCCTGCCTCGGCGCGCTTTGCCATCCACTCCTTGCGCTTCATGCCGGCTTCCTCGCAGTTGATGGCACCCTCGGCTACAGCGATGATGGAGAAGTTGGAACCCTTTTTGGCGCGGCGCTCCACGGCAGAGCACACACGGTCGATATCATAGGGCTGTTCCGGCAGCAGGATGATGTCTGCACCGCCAGCAATGCCGGAGTACAGCGTCAGCCAACCGGCCTTGTTGCCCATGATCTCGATGCACATTACGCGGCTGTGGCTGCCGGCGGTGGTGTGGATGCGGTCGATGACATCGGTGGCAATGTCCACGGCGGTGTGGAAACCGAAGGTCACGTCGGTGCCGTAGATATCGTTATCAATGGTCTTGGGCAGGCCGATGATGTTCAGGCCCTCCTGCGAGAGCAGGTTTGCGGTTTTGTGGGTGCCATTGCCGCCCAGACACAGCAGGCAGTCCAGCTTGGCTTCCTTGTAGGTCTTTTTCATGGCGGCGACTTTATCAATGTTGTCGTCCTCCACCACACGCATCATTTTAAAGGGGGTGCGTTTGGTGCCCAGAATGGTGCCGCCCAGCGTCAGGATGCCGCGGAAGTCGTCCTCACACATCTCTTTGTAATCGCCGTTGATGAGACCGCTGTAGCCGTTCAGAATGCCCACGATCTCCACATTCTCGCCCATGCGGGCATACAGCGCTTTGGCTACGCCGCGGATGGTGGCGTTCAGACCCGGACAATCACCGCCGGAGGTCAGGATTCCAACACGTTTTTTCATTCAAAAGCCCTCTTTCATTTGCTGTTCAGCACCGTGCATTCCGGCTCCGAAAGTCAGTCTGCCCGGGAACCCGCTTATTTATAGTATAAGATTATTCCGGATGGGGCACCGTGTCAAGAGAAGTGCAAAAAATTTACACGGTCCCACGGACTGTTTTTGCGGGCAGAGCAGATGGGAGAAAAGTTTTACGGAAAAAATAAAAAAATGGTTGACAAGCAAGACCCTTTCGAGTATAATATTCCCTGTCAGCAGCGCACAGCGTGGCAGACAAACAGAATAATGGGGATTTGCATAGTGGTAGTGCGGTAGACTCTGACTCTACTTGTGGGAGTTCGATTCTCTCATCCCCAACCAGAAAACCGCAGTCTCAACTGGCTGCGGTATTTTCGGGGCATAGCGCAGTTGGTAGCGCGCCTCGTTCGGGACGAGGAGGCCGTGGGTTCAAATCCCGCTGCTCCGACCATGACGGATATTCTTACAGCATCTGAGATGTTGCGGAATATCCGTCTTTTTTGTTTGCTGATTTGCTGGATAGCGATGCCACAGGGGCGCAGTTCACAACTGTGCCTTTTTTCACCGGCACATCATTCCTGCGCAGGCATTGGCTGCGGTCGTGTCCACCGCAAGATCTGCCGTTTCCTCAATGCGGTACTGGGCAAAGTAGCCCTCCTCCAGCGGGATCCACCGGGCGGCAAAATTGGCGTACCGCTCACCCTCCCGTGCCTGCAGGCGGCGGGTCTGCTCTTCTCTTGAGCAGGTGACAAAGACCCGCAGGGTCTCATACCCGGCCAACAGCGGGTGGTGGCTGTAGCTGCCCTCCAGAATGACCAGCGGCTGTGCGGCAAGCTCCTGCACAGGCTGGTATGCGCCTGCCCGGCAGGAGTAGGCGCGGTAGAGCACCGGCTGGCCTTCATAGGCCGGGCGCAGGGCTTCGTCCCGCAGACGGATAAGGTCCATGTTGGCGCAGGGTGTTTTTTCCCAGCCGCGTACACGCTGGGCGGGCGGCAGATAGAAATCGTCCGTGTGCAGGACGATGCTGGCCGGAAACTGCCGGGTCAGCCCGTCGGCAAGGGTGGTCTTGCCGCTGCCGCAGCGGCCATCCAGCGCCAGCACCAACGGCTTTGTGGGCTTCTGGGCCAGTGCGGCGGCGAGGATCGAGATCAGGCTTTCCGGTGTGATGTTCTGCGCCATGGGAAACATGCTCCTTTGAAAAAAGTTTTTTTTCATTATACCATACCGTACCTCAAAACGGTAGGATGCGCAAAAAACAGGCCGAAGCAAATAATGGTTTGCTATAAATAACTTTTTTGGAAAAAAGTGTTGACAATGCCCCCGGGCTGTGGTAAGATACAGTCACGTTAGAAATAACTAACCGCAAGAAACCAATCGGCAGGCCGAAGCCTTGATTGCTCCGCGCAAAGCCGCTTCTTTTTTGAAATCTGGGTTAGAAACATCTAACTTATAAACACGGTGCATCCGGGAAACAATAGCCCGGAGAAACAAGGCGGGAGGGCACAGACATGGAACGCAATTTTGAAACGGTCATGATCGAACAGTGTGCCCCGGTGCTGGCCAGCCTGAAACCGGCGGGCCTGTTCCGCTACGAGACCCGCGACTGCGCCGACCTTGCACGCCGCGTGAAAAACTGGAATGTCCAGCTTCAGCCCAAGGGCCTGCGGGTGCGGGTGCTCAAGGGCTGCGTGCGCAACCACCGGTATCTTGTGTACGTCTACCGCGAAAGCAGGCTGTCTGCTGTACTGGCAGACGAAAAGGTGCAGAGCTTCCTGCGGCAGGAGGGATACCGTCTGCCGGAAGCGGGGGAACCGCTGGATGTGGGCGGCATGCTCACCCAGCTCTCCCGCCGGCTGTGCTGCTCGGAGGATTTTCCCCATGAGATCGGGGTGTTCCTTGGCTATCCGCTGGGGGATGTGGTGGGCTTTATCGAGAACCGCGGCAAGAACTTTACCTGCTGCGGCTGCTGGAAGTCCTACGGCGACCCGGATGCAGCGCAGAAGCACTTTGACCAGCTGAGCAAATGCACAGCTGTCTATCTGCGGCTGTTCCACAGCGGAACGCCCATTCTCCGCCTTGCCGTGGCGGCTTGATGTTGTCATTCTCTTTTCAAATACTCTCTTTTTATCCTGGCGCCTGCCGGTGTCCACGCACCGGCAGGAAAGAAATCCTCCTTTTGACACGCGGCCGCGCGGTGCAGAATGACCACTGTACCGTGCGGCTGTGTCATTTGCTGCAAAAGAGCACAGCAGGAGTAGGGAAAAGCCTTGTGATAGTTTACAAGATGCCGCCAAAAAAGAACGAGAAAATGTAAACAATGGCTAACTTTGATTCAATAATTTGAGTTAGTTATTGTTGATTGTGGTGAAAAAACGGAAAAACTCGGGCAGAAAAATTGTTTGTTCATATGAACTAACTTTTAAATATGAAAAAACTATTGACATAAAAGGTTAGTAAGCGTAAACTATCCACGTTGGTAGTTGCGGCTGACTAACCGCAGCGATATCCCAGATTCAAACAAGAAGGGAAGCGGAAGTATGATGCCTTTGACAATGGCAAAAGCAGGAGAGACCGTCACCATCAAAAAGATCACCGGCAAGGACGAGATCCGGCTGCATCTGGCAGAGCTGGGTTTTGTGGTGGACAGTGAGGTAACGGTCGTCAACGAGATCGCAGGCAACCTGATCCTGCAGGTCAAGGAGAGCCGCATCGCGCTGGACAAGACGATGGCAAACCGTATCATGATTGGCTGAACAGTGCCCCGGCGCTGTTTGGGAGCTGCTCCGAAACTGGAATAGTCTCTCTATAAAGACAAGCAGAGGAGGATGGTTAAGAATGAAAACTCTGAAAGACGTAAAGGTCGGCGAGACCGCTACTGTGGCAAAGCTGCACGGTGAAGGCCCGGTCAAGCGCCGCATCATGGACATGGGCATCACCAAGGGTGTCGAGATCTATGTCCGCAAGGTGGCACCTCTGGGCGACCCCATGGAGCTGACCGTGCGCAACTACGAGCTGAGCGTGCGCAAGGCCGATGCTGAAATGATCGAAGTAGTCTGATCCCAAAGGGAGGAAGGATTAAGCAATGAGCATTAAAATTGCACTTGCCGGCAACCCGAACTGCGGTAAAACGACCCTGTTCAACAATCTGACCGGCTCCAACCAGTATGTCGGCAACTGGCCCGGCGTTACGGTGGAAAAGAAGGAAGGTAAGCTGAAGGGCGATAAGGATGTTATCATTCAGGACCTGCCCGGCATCTACTCTCTGTCTCCGTACACGCTGGAAGAGGTCGTCTCCCGTACCTATCTGGTCAAGGAGAAGCCCGACGCCATCCTGAACATCATCGACGGCACCAACATCGAGCGCAACCTGTACCTGACCACCCAGCTGATCGAGCTGGGCATCCCGGTGGTCATGGCGGTGAACATGATCGATCTGGTGCGCAAGAACGGCGATAAGATCGACCTGAAGAAGCTGAGCGCAGAGCTGGGCTGTCAGGCGGTGGAGATCAGCGCACTGAAGGGCGAGGGCACCGAGGCCGCTGCAAAGGCTGCTGTGGCTGCCGCCAAGGCTACCAAGGCCGGCGAGCTGCCTCACGTGTTCACCGGCAGCGTGGAGCACGCCATTGCCCACATCGAAGAGTCCATTCAGGGCAAGGTGGATGACCGCTTCCTGCGCTGGTACGCTGTCAAGCTGTTCGAGCGCGACGACAAGGTGCAGGATGAGCTGAAGCTGGACAAGACCCTGATGGATCACATCGATCAGCACATCAAGGATTGCGAGACCGAGCTGGACGACGATGCAGAGAGCATCATCACCAACCAGCGCTATGCATACATCAACACCGTGGTGGGCAAGGCTGTCAAGAAGAAGGCCCGCGTGGAGCACCTGACCGTTTCCGATAAGATCGACCAGATCGTGACCAACCGTATTCTGGCTCTGCCCATCTTCGCACTGGTCATGTACCTGATGTACTCTCTGTCCATGGGTACCTCCATTGCAGACGGCGGCTGGGCCATCGGTACTTTTGCCACCGACTGGACCAACGATGTTCTGTTCGGTGAGATCGTTCCCAATGCTCTGGGCGGCTTGCTGGAGAGCATCGGCGTGGCAGGCTGGCTGTACGGCCTGATTATGGACGGCATCGTTGCCGGTGTCGGCGCAGTTCTGGGCTTCGTTCCCCAGATGCTGGTGCTGTTCTTCCTGCTGTCCATTCTGGAGGATGTGGGCTATATGTCCCGTGTCGCCTTCATCATGGACCGTATCTTCCGCAAGTTCGGCCTGTCCGGTAAGAGCTTCATCCCTGTTCTGGTGGGCACCGGCTGCGGCGTCCCGGGCGTCATGGCATCCCGTACCATCGAGAACGAGCGCGACCGCCGCATGACCATCATGACCACCTGCTTCATCCCCTGCGGCGCAAAGATGCCCATCATCGGCCTCATCGCAGGTGCGATGTTCGGCGGTTCTTCTCTGGTGGCTGTCTCTGCTTACTTCATTGGCATGGCTGCCATCATCTGCTCCGGCGTGATCCTGAAGAAGACCAAGCTCTTCGCAGGTGATCCCGCTCCCTTCGTGATGGAGCTGCCCGCATACCATGTGCCTGCATGGGGCAACGTGTTCCGTGCAACCTGGGAGCGCGGCTGGTCCTTCATCAAGCGCGCAGGCTCCGTCATTCTGGCCGCTACCGTTGTGCTGTGGTTCATGCAGGGCTTCGGCTTCGAGAACGGTGCCTTCGGTATGGTCGAGGATCAGGACAACTCCGTGCTGGCTGCTATCGCTACCAAGGTCGCATGGATCTTTGCTCCTCTGGGCTTCGGCAACTGGCGTGCAACCGTCGCTTCCGTCTCCGGCCTGATCGCAAAGGAGAACGTGGTTGGTACCT
Source organism: Faecalibacterium sp. HTF-F (assembly GCF_023347535.1). Taxonomy (NCBI): domain Bacteria; kingdom Bacillati; phylum Bacillota; class Clostridia; order Eubacteriales; family Oscillospiraceae; genus Faecalibacterium; species Faecalibacterium wellingii. The sequence continues at coordinate 2,177,003 of NZ_CP094473.1, read as the reverse complement.
TCGGTGTTCTGTATCACTTCGGCGGCGAGCTGTCTGAGAACGGCGATGAGATCTGGGCTGCTGTTGCGCAGGACTACACCGCTCTGTCGGCTTACGCCTTCATGATCTTCAACCTGCTGTGCGCTCCCTGCTTCGCTGCAATGGGCGCCATCAAGCGCGAGATGAACAACGGCAGATGGACGGCCATCGCCATTGGTTATATGTGTGCTCTGGCTTACTGCGCAGCTCTGGTGGTTTACCAGCTTGGCGGCCTGATCACCGGCGAGGTTGGCTTCAACTTCTTTACCATCGTGGCGGCTGTGGTTCTGGCTTGCTTTATTTACCTGCTGGTTCGTCCCAACAAGTACACCGGCGACAACGAGGTCAAGATCGACGTTTCCAAGATCACTGCAAACAAGTAAGCTTCGTCTGCTGAAAGGAGAGATGCTTTATGATGGAATTTCTGGCAGCAAACTTTAATCTGCCTACGATCATTGTGGCAGTCATCGTGTTTGGCGGTGTGGGCTGGATCACATGGCACTCTCACAAGCATGGCGGCTGCGGTGGCTGCGGCGAGGGCGGCTGCAATGGTAATTGCGGCGGCTGCAGCGGCTGTCACTGATCGGTAAAAACCGCAAGGGGCGCGGGCTGGAACTTTCGGCTCGCGCCCTTTTTTCAAAAGAAAAAAGTTAGCCTTGAGTAACATCAAAACGAAAGAGAGTGATCGGGATGGAACTTACGTCGGCGCATCTGCGCTATCTGCTGGCGATCTACGAGGTCTCCCAGACCCATCTGGATATCAGCTCCCGCAGCATTGCGGAAAAGCTGGGGGTCACCAAGCCCTCGGTGGTGCGCATCATGAACCTGCTTATGGAGCATGGCATGATCGTAAAGGAGCATTACGGCAAGATCTATATGACCGACCGGGGCATCTGGGTGGCAAAGCAGGTGGACCGGCAGCTGAAAACAATCCTGACCCATTTCCCGCCGGTCAGCGAGCCGCTGTCAGAGGCGGAACGCTTTGCGGCGGCGCTGGCCATGACCAGTGCATTGCCGGAGCGCATCTTTACCGGCGAATATGAGCGTCTGTTCGGAACAGCGGCGGATGACGCAGAAGTGGAGAAAGCCCAGTGATCAACAAAAAATTGCTGTCCTTTGACCGCGGTGCGCTGCGGTATGTGGAGCTGAATGTGCTGTTCCAGTGGCTGGGAATGCTGTGCAATGTGGTGTTTGTAAAGGCTGTTGCGGGGCTCATCGGTGCTGCCTTTGCGGGTAGCCTGACCAGCGCCCTGCTGTGGCAGCAGCTGGTGCTGTGCCTTGCTACGGTGCCGCTGCGCTTTGCCTGCACCATGCTGGCCTCCGGCATGAGCGACTGGGCGTCCAAAAACGTCAAGCGCACCCTGCGCAGCAGCATCTACGCAAAGCTTGCCCGCCTTGGCCCCAGCTACACCGAGACGGCGGCCACCAGCGAGGTGGTGATGCTGGCCAGCGAAGGCGTGGAGCAGATCGATACCTATTTTGCAAAGTACCTGCCGCAGCTGTTCTACAGCCTGCTGGCTCCTGTTACCCTGTTCGCGCTGCTGGTGGGTGTGCACGCACGGTCTGCCATCATCCTGCTGTGCTGCGTGCCGCTGATCCCCATGTCCATCGTAGCGGTGCAGAAGTTTGCCAAAAAGCTGCTGGCGAACTACTGGGGCGAGTACACCACCCTTGGCGACAGCTTTCTGGAGAACATTCAGGGCCTGACCACCCTGAAGATCTATCAGGCAGACGGCTGGAAGCACGAGCAGATGAACGCGCAGGCTGAGCGCTTCCGCAGGATCACCATGAAGGTGCTCACCATGCAGCTGAACTCGGTGACACTGATGGACCTGATGGCCTACGGCGGTGCGGGCCTTGGCATCATCAGCGCGGTGGCTGCCTTTGCGGCAGGCCGGCTGACCCTGACCGCCACATTGACCATCGTGCTGCTGGCGGCAGACTTCTTCCTGCCGCTGCGGCTGCTGGGCAGCTACTTCCACATTGCCATGAACGGCGCCGCTTCGGCAGAAAAGATCTTCCGGCTGCTGGCAGCGGAAGAGCCCGCCGACGGCGACCGCCTGCCCGGCGAAAACACCACCCTGCAGCTGGATCATGTCACCTTTGGCTACGAGAAAGACCGCACCATTCTGAAGGATGTATCGCTCACCATCCCGCAGGGCAGCTTTGTCTCGCTGGTGGGCGAGAGCGGCTGCGGCAAAAGTACGATCGCAGCGCTGCTGTCCGGCAGCCGCACCGGCTATACCGGCAGCGTGACGCTGGGCGGCGTGCCGGTGCAGGAGCTGCAGCAGGAACAGCGCCTGCGCACCCTGACGCTGGTGCCCCACAACGCCGCCATCTTCAAAGGTGCGGTGGAGAGCAATCTGCGCATGGCAAAGCCGGATGCCACCGAAACAGAGCTGTGGAACGCACTGGAACAGGTGAATCTGGCCGATTTCTGCCGCAGCCAGAACGGCCTGCAGACCGCCTTGCATGAGGGCGGCAGCAATCTTTCCGGCGGTCAGCGCCAGCGCCTTGCCATGGCGCGGGCCCTGCTGCATGATACGCCCATCTACCTCTTCGACGAGGCTACCTCCAACGTGGATGCAGAGAGCGAGAACGACATCATGCAGGCCATCCACAGCCTTGCCGGGAAAAAGACGATCATCCTGATCTCCCACCGTCTGGCAAACGTGGTGCACAGCGACTGCATCTATGCAATGAGCAATGGCCGCGTGACCGAACAGGGCACCCACGCCGAGCTGCTGGCAAAGCAGGGGGCTTACAGCCGCCTGTATCTGGCACAGCGGCAGCTGGAAACACTGGAAGAGGAGGATGCCTGAGCATGAACAAGAGCAATCATCGCAGCCCCTTTGCCATTGTGGGACGGCTTATCGTACTGGTAAAGCCCATGCTGCCCGTTATGCTGGCGGCGATCGTGATGGGGGTGGCAGGCCATTTCTGCGCCACCTTCATTACGATCTTCGGCGGCTTTGGCATCCTGCGTGCGCTGGGGCTTGCAAGCCCGGTGAGGACTGTGGGCACGGCCTTTGCCTGCATTCTGGTGTTTGCGCTGCTGCGCGGCGTTCTGCGCTACGCAGAGCAGGCGTCCAACCACTACATTGCCTTTAAGCTGCTGGCCCTGATCCGCGATAAGGTGTTCGGGGCGCTGCGCCGCCTGACCCCTGCAAAGCTGGAAGGCCGTGACCGCGGCGACCTGATCTCGCTCATCACCGCCGACATCGAGGCACTGGAGGTGTTCTACGCCCACACCATTTCGCCCATCTGCATCGCGTGCATCTGCGTCATCGGCATGACGGGCTTTGTGGGCAGCTGGCACATCCTGCCTGCGCTGGTGCTGCTGGCGGGCTATCTGCTGGTGGGCGCGGCCCTGCCCATCTGGAGCGCAAAGCGCGGCGACCGTGCCGCCCGGGAGTACCGTCAGGCACTGGCCGATACCAACAGCTATGTGTTGGAAAGCCTGCGGGGCCTGAAGGATACCTTGCAGTATCAGGACACCGCAGCCCGTGCCGAGGGCATCACGGCCCACAGTGAGACGCTGGGCGAAAAACAGAAGTCCCTCAAGTACCGCGAGGGCCTGACCGTGGCCCTGACCAATACCCTGATCCTGCTCACGGTGCTGGCCGTGCTGGGCACCAGCCTGAGCCTTTACCAGAGCGGCAGACTGGGTGCCGAGGGAGTGCTGGTGTGCACCCTTTCGGCCCTGAGCTCCTTTGGCCCGGTGGTGGCACTGGCAAACCTTGGTGTGGGCCTGACGCAGGTGTTCGCCAGCGCCGACCGTGTTCTGGACCTGCTGGAGGAAGAGCCTGTCACTGCGGATGTGACCGATGGCACAGACACCGCCTTTGCGGGTGCTGCGGCAGAGCAGGTGAGCTTTGCCTATGCAGAGGAAGAAATCCTGCATGACCTGAGCCTGACCATTCCGGAAAAGAAGATCGTGGGCATCACGGGCCGTTCGGGCAGCGGAAAGTCTACCTTCCTGCGGCTGCTGATGCGATTCTGGGATGTGTCCGGCGGCAGCATCCGCTTTGGAGAACAGGACATCCGCCGAGTGAACACCGCCGCCCTGCGTGCGCAGGAGAGCCTTGTGACCCAGGAGACCGAACTGTTCGATGACACCATCGAGAACAACATCCGCATTGCAAAGCGGGATGCCACCCGGGAAGAGGTGGAAGCGGCCTGCAAAAAAGCTGCACTGGATGGCTTCATCCGCAGCCTGCCCAAGGGCTATGACACCCCGGTGGGTGAGCTGGGCGGTGCCCTTTCCGGCGGCGAGCGTCAGCGCATCGGTGTGGCGCGTGCGTTCCTGCACGATGCGCCGTTTCTGCTGCTGGACGAGCCTACCTCCAATCTGGACAGCCTGAACGAGGGGGTCATCCTCAAGGCTGTGCGGGCAGAGTGCAAAGACAAAACGGTGCTGCTGGTCTCCCACCGAAAGTCTACCATGGCGGCGGCAGACATCAGCTTTTCGGTGGAAAGCGGCCGCCTGAGCTGAAAACGGGTTCTACAAAGAAACAGCCGGCCTCCTGTGCGGAGGCCGGCTGTTTTTGGTCATAGAGAATTACTGGATCGCATTCAGGATCTGCTGTGCAATGTACTTGTGGCCTTTGACGGTGGGGTGGCCGTCCGCAGCGGTCTGGGTGCGGGGAATGTCCACATAGATCAAGCCTTCCTGTGCGGCAAGGTCTTTGGCAAAGCGGTTCAGTTTGCTGAAGTAGCGGTTCCATGCGGGCAGCAGAGGCACCGGATTGGTGTAGCCCAGCAGCACGATTTTGGCATCCGGGTTCAGTGCGCGGATACTGGCCACGATCTGCGGCAGGCTGTTGGTCACATTGGTATAGGCTTGATCGCAGATCTCATCCATGCCGCGGAACAGCAGGCGGTTGGTGGCGCGGCTCTCGTCAAAGGTAAGGGTCATACGGTTCAGCGCTTTGAGGAAGAGCCCCAGCTTCTGGAAGTTGAAATCACGCAGGGCACCGCTGACCATCAGCCCGGCCAGCTGCTCACTCTTCCAGTTGGTGGCCTCGCCCAGACCTACGATGCAGGGCACCAGCGCGTCGTTGGAGCCGATCTGGATGGAAATGATATCGGCCTTGCGCAGATATTCCTGATATTCCGGGTAGACGTAGTACGAGCCGGAAGCCTGATTCATCTTGGGCATGGCGCTGTTCTGCACCATATCCAGCATGTCAGGGCTCATCAGGCTGGGCAGGCCCAGATTGATGGCGTGCTGGCGGTCCAGCCCAAGGCCCTTGCCCACAAGGGCGGTATAGCACTGGGAAGAGTAGCCCTCGAAGTTTGGCCGGAGATCGTAGCCGATCTGGGCGATGTTGTATTTCATATCGGCAAGGCCGACACCGGAGGTGATGCTGTCGCCCAGCGCCACATAGGTGAGCTGCGGCTCCGGCTCGCCGGCTGTCTGGGCATCGGCGGGCAGGGCAGTCTCCTGCTCGGCAGGCGCTGCAGTCTGCCCCTGCTGCACTTCTGCTGCTTCGGCGGCAGGCAGCTCCGTCTGTTCGTCGGCAGCAAATGCAGGCATGGCCAGCAGCACAAGCGCTGCCGCTGCGGCCAGAAAGCTGGCAAATTTTTTGTTTTTCATTGTGATTCCTTCTTTCCGGAATGACTGCACCTGTGCGGCACAGCTGTTGTCTCTATGATAAGATGGAAAGTAAAAATTGTCAACTGACAAAATTCAAAAAATTGCGGTCATCGCTGCGCCCGTATTCTGCGGTTTCTCCCATACAAAAAAGCTCTCCCTTGCGGGAGAGCTCAGTGTCTGAAAAATTACAGGGTGATGTTCAGGATCAATAATCGCGGGGAGTGATCTCTTCCTCCAGCTTGCGGTAGTCCACCTTGCCAACGGGGGTCATCGGCATTTCGCTGATGAACTTGTAGCTCACCGGCTGCACGTACTCCGGCAGCTCTTCCTTGCACAGCTGGCGCAGCTCGCGCACGATCTGGCGCTTCTTTTTGTCGGCCTCCGGGTCCAGCACCACGTAGACGAAGGGCAGGCGACCCTGCACATGGTCCTTGTCGGTGCAGCCCACCACCGAGCACTGATGCACAGCCGGATGGCGGCTGATGACGTTCTCGATCATGGACGGGAACACCTTGAAGCCATCGTGACGGATGATCATGCGCTTGATGCGGGAGTCCAGATACACAAAGCCGTCCTCGTCCATGTAGCCGACATCGCCGGTGTGTGCCCAGATCTGGCCGTCTGCATGGCGGCGCAGGATCATATCGGTCTCATCGGGCTTGTTGTAGTAGCCCTTCATGACGGTGGGGGTGCAGATGCAGATCTCGCCGCGCTCCCCGATGGGCAGCTCGGTCTCGGTGCCGGGCTCGAAGATGGACACCACCGTATTCAGCATGGGGATGCCCACGCTGCCGGGCTTGGTCACATTGCCGGCGGCAACGGTAGCGGCAGAAGCGACTTCGGTCATGCCGTAGCCCTTGGCCAGCGGATACTCCACGTTGTGTGCCTTCAGGAACTCGTTCACGGTCAGCTCAGCGCCCAGCGGTAGCGAGTCGCCGCCAGCGGCATAGTTGCGGATGAAGGAGAGATCCTTCTTCTTCTTGAGCAGCGGAGATGCTGCCATCTGCTGGTAGTGAGCCGGAACGCCGAACATGTGCTCGGGCTTGTGCTTCCAGATCAGTGCCCCCAGCTTGTCGGGGTCCAGATTGGGGATGATGACAACGTGCAGGCCCATGACCAGCGGCATATGCACGCCGCAGGCATAGCCGTAGGCAATGAACGGAGGCATGACGTTCATCAGCTTCTGGCCGCGGCAGAACAGGTTGCTCTGGGCAATGAATTCGTGGGCCAGAGAGTTGAAGCTGTCGTCGGTCAGCATAACGCCCTTGGGCGAACCGGTGGTGCCGCCGGTGTGCACCACCACGCAGGCGTGCTGCGGGTCGTAGGGTTCGGCGTTCATGCTCTGATTCTTGCCCTGTGCAATAAAGTCCTTCCAGTGGATCACGTTGGACTTGTAGCGGTTCTTATCGGGGTTGGTCAGCTTGTAGCCGACGGCCAGATGCAGCGGCAGGGAGTCTGCGGGGCTGATGACCAGAACACGCTCCACATTGGTGCGCTTTTCTGCCTTGTGGCAGCGCTCATAGGTCACATTCAGGCAGATCAGCAGGCGGGAATCCACCTCCTCGATGTACTCGTGGATGCCCTCAACGCTGTAGCGCGGGTCCACCAGATTCAGCGTTGCGCCGATCATATCGACAGCGTAGAAGGCGTAGATCACCTCGGGGGTCATCACACTGACAACGGTGATGATGTCGCCCTTCTTCACGCCGAGAGCACGGAAGGCGGCAGCGGTTTTCTTGACATTCACAAAGAGGTCTGCAAAGGTGAATTTACGGCCATAATACTCCAGAGCGGTCTCGCTCAGATGGTTCTTGTTCTGATGGCAGAGATACTCAAAGGCGCTGCACTTGGGAAGAGGCATGTCGATGTATTTCTGGTCATAGTACTTCAGCCAGGGCTTCGCAGTGGACGCATAGAGCGGTTCACGCTGTTCAGTAGTCATAGAATAAAGTCCTCTTTTCTTTCTTCTTTTCATTGCTAAAAGCCGACAGCTTTGCAAGAAAGATGAAAGCCGCCGGTCAGAACACTCTAATAACTCAAAAATTAGAATCAATGATGCAGTCTCTATTGTAGTGGAGCCGCCTGAGAATGTCAAGAAATAAACTATGAACGTTGCGTAAAAGTGCCGTAAAACAACGATTTCTCCCGAAATGTCGGGGGTCAGCGCGGCAGCCACTGCTCCGCTTCGGCGGCGCTGCACAGCACAAAATGTTCAGGCCGCAGTTCGCGCCACTGGGGGGTCTCTCTGGAGTAGTCGTGCATGGCGGGGTCGTAGACCAGCAGCTTTTTCTGCCGCTCCCGGCGGGGGTCCGGCATGGGAATGGCGGAAAGCAGGCTGCGGGTGTAGGGGTGGATGGCATGGGCCGTCAGCTCTTCGGCCCCGGCCAGCTCCACGATGCGGCCCTTGTGGATCACGGCGATGCGGTCGGAGATGTAGCGCATCACGGACAGGTCGTGGGCGATGAATAGATAGGTGATGCCGCGTTCTTTTTGTAAATGGCGCAAAAGGTTCAGCACCTGCGCGCGGATGGACATATCCAGTGCGCTGATGGGCTCATCGGCAACGATGAACTCCGGCTCCACGATCAGCGCCCGGGCGATACCGATGCGCTGGCGCTGCCCGCCGGAAAACTCGTGAGGAAAGCGGGAAGCAAATTCCGGCAGCAGGCCCACGTCCCGCAAAGCCTGCCTTACCCGCTCCTCCCGCTGGGCGGCGGTGAGGTCGGGCCGGACGTTCTGCAGGCCCTCGCCCACGATGTAGCTCACCTTGGCGCGTTCATTCAGCGAGGACTGCGGGTCCTGAAAGATCATCTGGATCTCCTTGATGATCTGCCGGTCCAGCTGATGGCTGATCCTGCCGTTGATCTTCTGGCCTTTATAGAGGATGTCACCGCCGGAGGTGGGCAGGATGCGCAGGATGGCCCGGCCGATGGTGGTCTTGCCGCTGCCGCTCTCGCCCACAAGGCCGAAGGTCTCGCCCTTATAAATTTTAAAGCTGGCGTCCTGCACGGCATGATAGGTGCTGCGGCCGGAGCCGTAGGTCACGTTCAGGTGGTTCACTTCCACAAGAACTTCGCGTTCATTTTCCATCTTACAGCCCCTCCTCTCGCAGCATTTTCACCGCAGCCGGCGGCTCGACTCTGGGTGCCCGCGGGTCCAGCAGCCATGTTTTGGCCTTGTGGGTGGGGGATACGGTAAAGTAAGGCGGGCGCCTGACAAAATCGATCTTGAGCGCCTGCGGGTTGCGGGGCGCAAAGGCGTCGCCGCGGATCTCCGCAAACAGGTTCGGCGGTGTGCCCACGATGTTGAACAGGTCCTCGCCCTTCACGCCCATCTGGGGCATACTGGACAGCAGTGCCCATGTATAGGGGTGGCGGGGGTCGTAGTAGATCTCGTCGGCGGTGCCGATCTCCACGATGTCGCCCGCGTACATCACGGCGACCCGGTCGGCAATGTTGGCCACCACGCCAAGGTCGTGGGTGATGAGCAGGATGGTCAGATCGTACTTGACCTGCATTTTTTTGAGCAGCTGCAAAATCTGGGCCTGAATGGTCACGTCCAGTGCGGTGGTGGGCTCATCGCAGATCAGAATTTTGGGGCTGCAGGCCGCTGCAATGGCGATCACCACCCGCTGGCGCATCCCGCCGGAGAACTCGTGCGGGTACTGCTTAAAGCGCTTTTCCGGCTCCGAGATGCCCACATCCCGCAGGTATCCCAGCGTCTTTTCCCTTGCGGCAGCGCCCTTCAGGCCCTGATGCAGGGTGACGGCTTCCATGATCTGTGCCCCGATGGTCTTCAGCGGGTTCAGGCTGGTCATGGGGTCCTGCATGACCATGGCGATCTCACGGCCGCGTACCCGCAGCCAGTCCTTTTCGGTTCTGAGGTCAGAAAGGCGCAGCGGCTTGCCGTCCGCCATGCCGTAGTAATCGATGGTGCCCCCGGTGATGGAGCCGTTGGCGTCCAGAAGGCCCATGATACTCTTGGTGAACACGCTCTTGCCGGAGCCGCTCTCGCCCACGATGGCGAGCACTTCGCCCTGATAGAGGTCGAGGTCGATGCCCCGGATGGCATGCAGCACTTTTCCACGCAGATCGAACTGGATGTTGACATCTTTTGCGGAGAGAATGAGCGGGTGATGTTCCATGATATCCCCTCCTTACTGCAGATGATTCTTCGGGTCGGCGGCGTCCGAGAAGGCGTTGCCGATCAGGTAGAACGCAATGGTGACAAAGCTCAGGATGAGGGTGGGGTACAGCAGCTGGTAGCGCAGCCCGGCCTGCATCATCACCTTGCGGCCATCGTTGACCAGATTGCCCAGCGAAGGCGTCTCCACCGAAAGCCCGAGGCCGATGTAGGTGATGAACACCTCGTTGCCGATGGCTTCCGGGATGGTGAGGGCCATGCGCAGCATGATGACCGAGACGAGATAGGGCAGCAGGTTGCGCAGTACGATGCGCACAGTGGGTGTGCCGAGGCAGCGGGACGCTACATTATAATCCCGGTCGCGGATAATGAGGATCTGGTTGCGGATGAAGCGTGCCATTTCGATCCAGCCCTTGATGGCCATGCCAAGGACCATGGTCCAGATGCTGGGCGTTGCTACGTAAGAGATCAGGATCAGCACAATGGCGGTGGGGATGTTATCAAAGATGTTGTACAACTCGGTGAACACGGGATCCAGTCCACGCACATAGCCCCACAGCACACCGGCGGTGATGCCCACCACCGCTTCAATGAGGGCCACGAAAAAGGCGATGGTCAGGCTGGTGCGTGCACCGGCCCAGATGCGTGCCCACAGGTCCTGCCCGATGGAGTTGGAACCCCAGATAAAGCCGTCCTGCCCGGGGGCAATGTTGCGGTACTGGATGCCGGTGGCGGGGTCCACGGCGCAGAGGTTCGGGTCTGCCTGACCGGGCAGGTGGGGCTGGATGAAGGCAAAGGCCACCACAGCTGCCAGTGCCACCAGCAGAACCACCGCGAACCTGTTCTTGAAAAAGGCGCGGAAGGTGCTGCCCCAGTAGCTGTAGTTGGAGCTGGCAGTGGCTTCGGCCTGCGCCTCGCTGAACCCGGCGGGGGTGAACAGCTCGTCTTCGGGCAGAGCCTCCCATCCGGCAGTGTGTTGTGCCTGCGCGGCGTTGAGCTTGTCTTCCAGCAGCCGGGAGCGTTCACGTTTGAGAAAAGAGAGCATCAGCGGCCACCTTCCTTCCTGCCAAAGTGGATGCGGGGGTCCAGGAGAACCATGAGCACATCGCCTAAAATCAGGCCGATAATACCCACGCAGGCATACAGCAGCACGATGCCCTGCACCATGGTGTTGTCGTGGCGCTGCACGCAGGTGACCAGCAGACCGCCCATGCCCGGGATGCTGTACAGGCTCTCGATGTAAATGGAGCCGACGACAGTGTTCAGAAATGCGGAGGGGATGTACTGCACCAGCGGCACCATGGCGTTGCGGAAGATGTGATGCAGGGCAATGCCGCTCTCGCTCACGCCCTTGGCCCGGGCCAGCTTTACGTAATCCTTGTTGCTTTCGTCCACCATGTAGCGGCGCAGCCACATGGCGTAGAACGCAAGGTTTGCAAGGCTCATGCTGCACACCGGCAGCACCCAATAGTGCCAGTTGGCGGCATCGAACAGCAGGCCCACGCCCATGGCGGTGGTGCCGTACATCTGAATGTACAAAAAGTACACGGCGGCAGGCACGGCCTGAATGAGCACGATGACGGCTGTGCCCAACTTATCCGGCCAGCGGCCCTTGCACCGGCCCATGAGCAGGCCCAGCGGGATGCCGAAAATCAGGCTGAGCAGCATGGCCAGCACACCCATTTCGATGGAAATGGGCAGCTTCTGGGCAAGGATCTTGGTCACGGGAGCGTTGAGCTTGTAAATGTGGCTCACGCCCAGATCACCGTGCAGTGCGTCCCGCCAGAAATGACCGATCTGCACCGGCAGCGGGTCCAGCAGACCCATGGACTGCAGTCCGGCCTGGATCTGTGCCTCGGTCATTTTTTCGTAGTTGGCAAAGTAGCCCTCTACCGGCATGAGCCGCAGCAGGCAGAACACCAGCGTCACGATGATGAACAGGGTCAGAATCGAGCGCCCGATGCGTTTTGCGAGATATGGCACCATCGCTGTGCACCTCACTTTTCGATTGAAATACAGATACCTATAGAATACCGCAATTTTTTACGTTTGGAAAGGGATTTGTGAGTTTTTGCGGGAAAATGGGGTGAGGAACGATTCAAAATAGCTTCCGCTTGCGCTCTGGCCATATTCAGCGGAAAAAATATTTTTAATTCGCGTTTGTCGCGGCCTGCGGGAACTTGTCGGGGCGAGGCCCCTCCATCTGCTAACGCAGACCGCTCCTCCGCTTAAAAGCCCCACTGGGGCTTTTATTGCTGCGCAACCGCGACCTACTCCAAACGCTGCTTTCACCAGTGGGGTCGTAGACCGGAAACAGTAGATGCACACTTTACCGACCTTGCCCTCTCCGTCAGCGGCCTCGCCCTCTCAGTCATCGCTGCGCGATGCCAGATTCCCCTTTTTGTCACCTGCGGTGACATCCGTTCCCCTCTTTGTCACCTACGGTGACATTTCTCCCCGGCCGGGGAGAATCTGTCCCGGCCGGGGGAAGTCTTTCCTCAAAGGGGGAGCCCTTGGCAGTCCACGCAAAGTTCATCTCTTTGCCAGGGCCTCTCCCTTTGGGAGAGGTGGATGCGAACGCAGTAAGCGGACGGAGAAGGCTAGCCCGCTCCCCGCAGCGCGGATGTTTCCGCAGGAAACCAGCGCTGCAAATGCCGCTTTCCTCCACGACTCTACCCGTGAAAATGCAATGCCGGACAGCCCGCAGGCTGCCCGGCATTGCTCTGATTAAAATAATTCTTCCGCTATTTATGCGTAAAGCGAACGCGGAGCGCATTTTAAACCGTTTTATCGCGCGTCGCGGTTCTGGTTGTACTCCTCCATGGAAACGTAATGGTCGAGGATGTGCACGCCCTTCAGGCGGTTGGTGGACAGGCCCGTGGGAGCGTACTGGCCTTCCCACAGGTTCAGGCGGGTGGCGATGTACGGCGGCACCGGCATCCCCAGCGGGATGACCAGCGCGTTCTGGATGAGGAAGGCTTCGGCATCCGCAAAGGCGTCATACCGGGCATCCAGATCCTCGGTGATGGTCTTTGCCTTCTCCACCAGAGACATGTACTGCATCACAAGTTCGGCGGTCTCGCCGGTCACGATGCCGTCCTCCACGCCGGTGCGCAGGAAGCTGTAGCAGGTGCCGCGGTCGCCGGCTTCCTGATAGAAGGGGTACACCTCGGTCTCGGGGTCGGAGTAATCGGCACCCCAGTAGTAGGACATCAGCTGGTAGGCACCCACCCGGCGCACCGCGTTCAGGAAGTTGTCGGAGGGGCCCTGGGTGATGATGATGTTCACAAAGTCGAAGCCGTCGTTCAGCACGCTCTCCACCTGCTGCTTGAACACCTGACACTGCTTGTCCCAGTCCACCACGGCGGGGTTGTAGGGGTACTGCACCTTGATGGGGAAGGTGACACCGGCAGCCGTCAGTTCTTCCACTGCGGCATCGCGGTACTGTTTGGCGGTGGCTTCGTCAAAGAAATCGGACAGGTCTGCCAGCCCGCCGCACTCAGTATAATCCACGCCCTTGCTGTTGGCGCAGAAGGAAGGCGGGGTGATGGTGTGCAGCTTATAGTTTTCGTAGCCCTCGGGCGCAGTGACGGCCAGCGTGACGGAGGGATTGATGGCATACAGGAACGCCTTGCGGAAGTTGGTGGAGTTGATGGCTTTGGCCCAGTTGTCCGGCTCATATTCAGCGTCCACGCCGGTCACGGTCCAGTTGGAGAATTCGTGGCGGTAGGGCAGGAAGTTGAAGATGTAGAAATAGCTCTTGCCGGTCTCCGGGCGCTCCATGGACACCATATCTCTGGTGGTGTCATCGGCCAGCCAGCTGTCCAGAATGTCCGAGCTGATGGTGGCCTGATCGATCTCGCCGCGCTTGACCATCTCCGGGCCGCTGATGAGCTCTTCCTGATTGTAGATGTAGCGCACCGTATCGATATAAACGCTGTCGGCATCGTAGTTCTCGGGGTTTTTCTTCATCACCCAGTTTTCCAGCGGGGTGTACTCGGCCAGATAGAACGCGCCGCAGCTGCAGGCGGTCTCGGCACTGGTGCAGAACTGGTCGGCAAACTCCTCCAGCAGCGGGCCGTAGGCGGGCTCGTAGGGGGCGTAGCTCAACAGGCTGAGAAAACCCGGAAAATCAAAGTTCAGGGTGTAGGTCAGGGTGTGCTCGTCCACAGCTTTCACGCCCACGGTGTCAAAGTCCACAGCCGGATACTCGGTGGCAGTGCCGTCCGCAGCGGTGGCCGTCACAGTGCCGTTTGCATCGATGGCGTAGGTGGTGCCATCCTCGGCCACGGTGCCGTTGTTGGCGTTGTTGCGGTAGACACAGTAGTTGTAATAATCGTCTGCACCGGCCACATAGGGGGTGACAAGGCTTGCAGTGGAGGAAGCATAGTCCGGGTTCAGCACATAGGCCAGCGCATCCACAAAGTCCTGCGCGGTCACAGGACCCAGCACCTCGCCATTGCAGTCCACCCAGTTCTCGTCCCGCAGGTGGAAGGTCCAGGTCAGGCTGTCGGCGTCCCATTCCCACGCAGTGGCAAGGCCCTCCCGGATCTTGCCGCGGTTGTCGTATTCCACCAGTGTGTCGATGCACTGGGTGCCGTGGTAGAGGTCCGGGTCGGCAGAGCAGACCAGATAGTTCAGGGTGGCAGGCTGGCGGGAGTACAGCACGGTATAGGTGGAGCTGCTGCCGGAAGCGCCGGCGCCGCCGCCATTGGAAGCGGAGGAGCCGCCGCAGCTGCTCAGCAGACCGGCAGCTGCAGCAGAAAGGGCGGCTGCACCGCTGCCCTTCAGGAACTGACGGCGGGAAATGGAATGACGCATAGTGTGATCCCTCTTTCTTCTAGCTCTAGCATTTGTGTGCTCTGAAAAAAGGGAGTAACGGAACACACATCCGTTACCCCCTTTGTAACAGTCCATTGCCGCACAAAGGGCGGCTTTATGGTCAGTATAGCATTGAATCGATGCGCCGTCAATCGTTTTTCGGCGTAGCGGCTTCGGGTGTCTCGTCCGGCAGCATGGGCGCGGGCTTGGCAGGCGTCACGGCACTGATGACCGAACCGGCTGCAGCCGGGACAGCGGCTTCGGCGGGGACCGCTGCGGCCTCGGCAGAAACAGCGGCACCGGCCTCCTCCGCTGCCTTTGCGGCCTCCTCGGCAGCCTTTTTGGCCTCCCGCTCCTCCCGCAACTGCTTTGCCCGGGCGGCGGCTTCCTCCTGCCGCTTTTTGGTGCGTGCCTTGATGCGGCACACGGTGCACACGCCCTCCGCACTGTCCGGCGCAATGGGCTTGCCGCACTCTTTGCACAGGGTCTTGCGGCATTTGTAGATGCTCACCGGGCCAAGGGAGGTCAGCTGGCGCAGCTTCATGCCGTCGATGCCATGGTTGGAGCAGGATGCCACGCACACCTCGCACTCGCTGCACTTCCACGGCGTGATGACGATGCGGGTCTGGCCGTCGGGCAGGTCCTCCAGCTTCAGCGCACCGGCGCGGCAGGCCTTTTCACATTTGCCGCAGCCAAAGCATTTGTCGGTGAAGTTGGGCAGATAGTAGCCGTACTTCAGCGGCGTGTCCATGGCCGCTTTCAGCTGCTTTGTGCGCTGGTGCAGCAAAAGGCGGAAATCCACACCGCCGTCGTCCTCGCTGCGCAGGCCGGGCAGCAGCTGCAGCAGCTTTTTGGTGCCGCTCTTGGAGCCGTGGCTCACCTGCTCGAACATTTCGCGGCGGCTCAGCTCCTTTACGTGATAGGGCGCTTCGTCCTGCTCGTAGGCCAGCGTGAACCGTGCCTCGAACATGGGCTGACCAAAGAAATCCACAAGCCTTGTCAGCTCCTTGCGCAGCTGGGCGGCGCACAGGTCGTTCTCACACTCACCGCAGGGGGTCAGGTCCAGCACGATCTTTTTGTTCAGGGCAAGGTAGGCCAGCGTCTCCCATGTGAGGGCAGAGATGCAGGCGCGCACCATGGAATTTTTGCGGGTGGACTTTTCGCAGCCGATCCAGATGGTGTCATTGTCGGTATCGGCGGCAGAGGTGTCCCGCTGCACCTGCTCCGGCGAAGGGATGATGCAGCCGCTGCGGCAGGCAGAAACGCACAGGCCGCACTCGGTGCAGGGGTCCCAGTCCTTGACGAGGTTCGGGCGGGTAAAGATCTGTTCGCCATAGGGGCAGATATCCTTGCACTCGGTGCAGGGCTTGCGATGAGGATGCAGGTTCCAGCACTGGCGGCGGTTGATCTCGGGATGGGTAGTTTTCATCAGCATATCCATCGCGGTGCGTGTAAAAAAGCCCATAATTTACTCCCCTTCCACAACAGAAGTGATGTTTGCATGTTCGATCAGAAAGCGCTGTACCTTCTGGGTGGTCACGGCAGAGGCCACAGCGTCCCGGCTGAGCACTTTGCGGATCTCAGGCTCCGGGGTGTCGTGCAGCTTGGCAAGGCGGGCGTATTCGGCGTCCACCTCGGCGTTGGACACGGTGATCTGCTCTGCTTCGGCAATGGCCCGCACCGCAAGGATGCTGCGCATCTTGCGCTCCGCATCCCGGCGGAAGGCGGCACGCACCTCGTCCGGTGTGGTCTGGCCTGCCTTGCAGTACAGCTCCATGGTCATCTTGCTGCGGCGCAGCCGGTCGCGCAGGGCGTTCATGTCCCGCTCCGCGTTCTGATCCAGAACAGCGCCGTTCAGCTCTGCCGTCAGGTTCGCCCCGGCCATGTCCAGCAGGGCGGCACCGGCAATGCGGTCGGCGTTGGCCTCGTGGGAGCGGCGCTTCTTTTCGCGGATGCTCTCTTTCAGTGCGTCCACCGAGTCAAAGCCCAGTGTTCCGGCAAAGGCGTCGTCCAGCGGCACGGTCTGCTTTTGCTCCACGGTGTGCAGGGCAATGGCAAACTGTGCCGTTTTGCCGGAAAGCTCCGGCACCCGGAACTCGGCGGGGTAGGTAAAATCGAACCGGAAATCCTCACCTGCCTTGTGGCCGTAGACCGCGTTTTCGGCGGCGGGCATCAGCTGGCCGGTGCCCAGCACCACCGTGACGTTTTCCATCCGGCTGTCCGGGATGGGGACTCCGCCCAGAAACCCCTCAAAATCCAGCGTTACACGCATCCCGCGTGCGGCGGGCAGCTCCACCGGCACAAAGGGGGCATGGGTGCGGGTGAGGTTTGAGGCCTCCAGCTCCACGGCTTTTTCAGACACCGGGCGCACCCGGCGGGTAAAGTCCAGCCCTTTGTACTGGCCCAGCGTGACCTTGGGCAGGGCGTTTGCATTCTGTTCCATCGAAAAAGACTCCTTTTATCTCCAAAGTACAGGCGCAGACGGCCTGAGAAAACGGCAGCTTAAAGTCCATGCCCGGCAAGCCAGCTTTCTGCCACCTGCGAGAACATCTCGGGGTAGAGGGCATCCTCCTGCGCGAAGGCATCCAGATAATATTCCACCTCAGCCCGGTCGGCAGGCTCGGTGCGCTCCCACACGGTGAACACGGTGCCGTTGCCCATGTCAAAGCTGGCGGCCTGCGTAAAGTGTTCATCCCGCGCGGCGCAGAAGAGGGCGTTCCACCGGCCGGAAAGCTCGCCGCCGCTGACAAAGGTCTGAGGGAAGGGCTCTGCAGTGAGCACATACTTCGCCTCAAAGAACCGCACCGGGAACTCGTGGGTGCCCGGGATGGAGATGCCGGCGGCCAGCCTGCCCTGCAGCTGGATGTCCGGCAGGGCGGCATACTGGAACATGTCTGAGTTATACAGCATATCGTGGGGAATCATGTAGGCGAACTCGCCCTTTTCCGCATCGCAGTGGGTATCGATCCAGTCGTCCACGCGCTGGATCTGGGCGGCGTCGGTGCGGTCGTAGGTGAGCTTGTCCAGCCGGACGTACTCCGACACCGCCTTGAGGGGAAAGTGGTCCACCACAAAGCCCGGCAGGGCC